>DRKT01000149.1 GCA_011053195.1 Phycisphaerales bacterium
CACGATCCACAACTACTCGGCGCCACCCCAGCGGGTCGATCCCCGAATACGGATTCGACCACGTGTAGCCATACACGTTCACCCCGCCAGCGTACCCGATCGGGTCGCGGCGTGTCCAGATGCCAAGCTCCGGCACATAATCTCTGAATCTCACGTGCCACACGGCGGTCAGGGTCTGGTCCGTCAGCCGGTAGCCGGCGCAAGCCATGTGGTTGTCCAGCCAGGGCGAGAGCACGCCCGTGCCGTTCGCCCCTGTCATTTCTTACGGGCACGTTTAGCTGTCAAGGGGATTTCGGATCAACCAACCGTATCGTCGTTCTGATGTCGATTGATTCCCCCTCAGGCGACAACTGCACGCTGTCCCAGACACCATCATTGTCTCGGTCATTGAGACGAACCCATTCATAGTCACCGGGTTTCATCTCAAGCAGCGTGCTTACTGCATCGTGAAAGATGATCGGTACGTCAGAAATGGGATACCTGAACGTGGTTACCCAATGCGGATTGTCCGGGTGATACATATTCAATGAGGTTATATGCAAGTACCCGGATTTCTTGAATTTTGTAGTCACTTCGTCAGGACCAGACATGCCAAGCAGATTTGGACCGGAAATAGTGGTTCTGATCTTGCCATCTTTGCTGATAAAATCAAGCCAGTATATATCCATTCCATAATAAGGATCCGGATCAAAGACAAGTCGCATTGTCTCGAACGGCATGCGTATGGGGTGTCTATGGGACGCACAACCCACCGAGCACAGTGCTGCAAATGTAATCACACAACTCCATATTTTGTTCACATCAAAGCTCCGCATGGCATTAAGTATATGTATTTACAGTGCCGAACATCCGAGCGTGCATCCGATGGTTACGCCCGCCAGACATGCTTCGCCGCCAACCTCCGGAAGGGATGGGCAACGGCTACGCGGTTTGTTGACGATTATCTCGACTGACTGCCATATCGGGTCCACTTTGTGTCAGCATCAGAAAAATTACCAGCAATGTTCCAGGCCATTCCGCGGCGTGGCGAGAAAAGAAGAATAGTAGCCGCGTATTGGGCCTATGATGATATCCCCTGATACGAAGTCAAAGATATTATCCGACCGACAATATAAAAAGACCGCGGCCCGCCCACGAGGACGGACCGCGGCCGCTGGATTCAACGCAGGCAAAGGGGACCTGCGCACACAGCTGTTCAGTTGTCCGACTGCTCCTGAATAAGACGCAGCAGCTCGGTGCCGTCCTCGGCATTGTGCTTGCCATCATGGTTGTAGTCGGGGATGGTCTCGCCCGAACCGATCCTGTTCATCGCGGCCTGGGCGTCGAGCTCGTCGATGACACCGTCGTGGTTAAGGTCGAGCCGGCGCTTCTGGTGCTCGGCCCGCATGAACGCACGGATGGCCTCGCGCTCTTCGCCCTCGAGTTTGCCGTTGCCATCGGTGTCGAAGCGTTCGATAAGCTCGGCCTTTTTCTGTTCGAGATGGGCACGGAGTGCGGCTCGTTCGTTGTCATCGAGTCGGCCGTCGGCGTTTTCGTCGAAGCGTTTGACGAGTTCGCGCGGCGGGCGGTGACCTCGCTTGCCGAAGCGCCTCGGGCCGTGGTCGCGCACGGCTTGCTTGGCCTCGGCCCGTTCGGATTCATCGAGCTCACCGTCGCCGTTGGCATCGAAGCGTTCGAGCAGGCGGGCCTTGAACATCTCACGGCGCTCTTGGTGTCTGGCCCGCATGGATTCTTTCGCGGCGGCCCGTTCGGTTTCATCAAGATGCCCATCGCCGTTGGCGCCAAACTCTTTGAGCATGTGCCGGCGCATGGCCATCGGTCCATGCCGGGGGTGGTCCTGCCCGGACACGTGGTCGCGGACCGACTGGCGGTCGCGCGGGCGGTCATCGGGCCGGGCAGCATCGAACTGGGCATTTGCGGGGACGGCCAGCATGCCGAATAAAGCAAGAACAAACTTGGGTGATTTGCGTTGCATCGTACATTCTCCGAGATCCGGCCGACCAGCAACGGCACGAACATGCGTCTTATGGCCCAGAACTGGGCCTGTAGAGGCACAACGAGACACCCAACCGGGTATTGCACCCGATCGGTCCTGAAAATCGCCGATACTCTCACTGACCATGGCCAAACACCCAACACGAATCGGCGTGCTCACCGGCGGGGGCGACTGCCCTGGGCTCAACGCGGTCCTTCGGGCGGTCGTCAAGGACGCCATTTTCCACGGCATCGATGTCCTCGGGATCGAAGACGGCTTCCTGGGGCTCATCGAAGATCGCGTCCGGCCTCTGGCCAAGGACGATGTCTCCAACATCCTCACCTCCGGGGGCACCATCCTCGGCTCATCCAACAAGGCCAACCCCCAGCGCTACCCGGTCGCGGTCAATCCCGACGGCTCGCCCCGGTTCAAAGACCTCACCGATGTCTGCATGACCCACATCGAGATCCACGGCATCCAGGCACTCGTTGTTATCGGGGGCGACGGCACGATGTCGGCCGCCAAGCCATTCGCCGATCGAGGAATCAACTGCATCGGTGTGCCGAAAACGATCGACAACGACCTGTGGGGCACCGACATCACCTTCGGCTTTGCCACCGCGGTTGGTGTGGCGACCGAGGCGCTCGACCGTGTGCACACCACGGCGGCCAGCCACCACCGCGTGATGGTGGTCGAGGTCATGGGGCGCAATGCCGGCTGGTTGGCGCTGCACGCGGGCGTGGCGTCGGGTTCGGATGTGATCCTGATCCCCGAGATCGAGTTCAGCCTGGATGAGGTCTGCCGGGTCTGCGAGGAACGGTCCAACCGGGGCAAACGGTTCACCATCGTCTGCTGCAGCGAGGGCGCCAAGCCGAAGGGCGGCGAGCAGCTCATTGAACGGGTCGATCCCACCAGCCCCGATCCAATCCGCTTCGGCGGCATCGGCAAGTGGGTTGCCGATCGCATCGAGGACAAGACCGGCATCGAGAGCCGATACGTCGTGCTCGGGCATGTCCAGCGTGGCGGAACACCCGCGCCCAATGATCGTGTCCTGGCAACCCAGTTCGGACACCATGCGATGCACCTGCTGCGCCACGGTGCCAAGAACCGGCTCGTCGTCATGCAGGGCGGGAACCTGACGGATGTGGACATCACCTCGGCTGCGGACAAGCAGCGGCTCGTCCCGCCGGACCACCCGCTCGTCCGGGCCGCCCGCGCGGTCTACACGAGCTTCGGGGATGTGCCGATGAGCGACTGAATCGATCCCGCGGTTCGTTGTTCCGGCAGAGCCTTCCTAGGATCGTCGGCCAGACCACAGCCAGCGCAGGAGTCCACCGCCATGTCCGACGAGCCGGAGAAGCAGTCACCGGAATCACCCGATGCCCCGAGGCCCGCAAAGAAGCCGGTCAAACGCGGGCGATTCGGGTTCAAGAAGAAAGAGAAGAAGACGTACGACAGCATGACGGGCTACCTGTGGCACGAGTGGATCAAGCCGCTGGGGCTGATCTTCATCATCATGGGTACGTTTCGCCTGACGCTGGTGGACTGGTTCGACGTCCCGACAGGCTCGATGGAGCCGACGATCATGGCCGGCGATCGGATCGTGGTGAACAAGTCGGCGTTCGGATTGCGCGTGCCGTTCACGAAGGACAAGTGGATTCTGCACTGGGGCACGCCGCACCGTGGCGAGATCGTGGTGTGTTATTCACCGGATCAGGGCGACGAGGTCCGGTTGGTCAAGCGCATCGTCGCCGAGCCGGGCGACACGATCGAGATGCGCGATGGCCGGCTCTACATCAACGACCAGGCGCCGGAGTATGCCGAACTGGATCACCACGGCTTCGAGTACATCGACCCGGTCGTCGCCTCCAAGCACGAGTTCTTTACGGAAACCATCGACGGATTCGGGCATCCGGTGATGCTCGAAACGGGCCGCCCGCAGTCGATCCGAAACTTTCCAAAAACAACGGTTCCCGAAGACATGTATGTCATGATCGGCGACAACCGGGATCATTCCAAGGACAGTCGGGCGTGGAACATGACCCCGGACCAGTGGGGTACCAGGATCGACTTCATGCCGGGCGAGCGGATTCAGGGCCGGGCGTTCGCGGTGGCGTTCAGCCTCGATCACTGGAAGCCCCGCTGGGGTCGGTTCTTTCAGAAGATCCACTGATCGGCTTCAGAATGGTGCGAACTCGTCGCCGGTGAACTCGTCGTGCGAGGGGCCGCCGCCGTCGCGGTGATTTTCCGGCGGACCTGTTTTCGGTCTGTTGGCGAATGAGCTCGGGCTCGGCTTCGGTTCCGGCGCGGGCGGGGTGTAGGTGTGGTGTGAGCCGCTGTAGTCGCCGGCTTGGGAGTCGATATGGTTCTTGAATCTTGTTGTTGATGAATCCCAGGTGAGTTTGACAACGCCGGTGGGCCCGTTGCGCTGCTTGGCGATGATGAGCTCGGTCAGCCCGACCTTTTCGGGGTTGTCCATGGCCCAGTCTTCGTCGCCGACGTGGTAGTACTCCTCGCGGTGCAGCAGCAGGACGACGTCGGCATCCTGCTCGATCGAGCCGGATTCGCGCAGGTCGCTGAGCCTTGGCTGTTTGCCCTCGCGCTGTTCGGCGCCGCGGTTGAGCTGGGCGAGGCAGACGACGGGCAGGTCAAGCTCGCGCGCGAGCGACTTGATGCCTCGAGAGATCTCCGAGACTTCGACCTGTCGGCTCTCACGGGCCGCCGAGGGCGAGGTGAGCAATTGGAGGTAGTCGATGACGATGCAGCGCACGTCGTAGCGTCGGACGAGCCGGCGTGAGCGGGCGCGCAGCCCGAGCACGGTGAGATTGGGGGAGTCGTCGATATAAATGGGTGCCTCGCGCAGATCGCCTGCGGAGCGGATGAGCCGCTGGAAATCGTTCTCCGAGAACTTCCCGGTGCGCATCTTGTGGCTGTCCACGCCTGAGCGAGCGCTCAGGAGACGGTTCGTGATCGCCTCTTTGGACATTTCGAGGCTGAAGAAGGCGACCGGGACCTTCTCGTGTTTGGCGCGAGAGCCGGCCGCGACGCCGCCCATGGCGACCTGCTCGGCGATGTTGAGCGCGAGCGCCGTCTTGCCCATCGAGGGCCGGGCCGCAACGATGACCATCTCGCCCTTGTGCAGGCCGCTGAGCATCTCATCGAGCCGGGTAAAGCCGGTGGAGATCCCGCTGACACCCTTGCCCTCGATGGATTCGAGCCGGTCGATCTCCTCTTGCAACAATTCGGCCAGCGACTGGGCATCGTTGGACTGCGCCTGCTCGGCAATGGCAAAGATCCGGCTCTCGGCCTGGTCGAGCACCTCGCTGACACCCTGCGCCTCGTCGCCGGGGTGGTAGGCATCGTAGAGAATCTTGCCCGCCGCCTCGATCAGTTTGCGCAAGCGGTGCTTGTCGGCGACGAGTTTGGCGTAGTACGGCGCGCTGGTCGCCGCGGGCACGGCCTCGACAAGCTGAACCAGATATTCCTCGCCCCCGACATCCTTGAGCTGCTGCGCATCGCGGAGCCGTTCAACCAGCAGCACAAGGTCGCCCGACTGATGCTGCTCGTAGAGCCCGATGATCGCGCGATAGATCGCCGAGTGAGCCGCCGAGTAGAACATGTCGTCCGAACCAACGTGGGGCAGCACGTCGGCGATCACCTGCGGATCGAGGATCATCGACCCGAGCAGGCTCATCTCGGCCTCGAGCGAGTGCGGCGGCAAGCGGTCGAAAAGCTTGTCCACGTTGACCATCACCCGCTGGTCACGCCGACCCCGTCCTGATCCGCCCTGCTCGCTCAATCTCGGCTCCCTCCTCTGGTGCAAGCACCAGCGTATGCGAGCCGACCCAGCATATGGCCGTTGGGTAACTGACAGATGTTCCACAATAGTTCTGGGCGTATTGTAGATGGTGAGTGAATTGACACGTTTCGAATCCGATCCGTTCAGCAGCGGGGGGGCACTCCCCGAGACTCTGCCC
>DRKT01000150.1 GCA_011053195.1 Phycisphaerales bacterium
CCATAGCCGAGCAGGTCGCCGAATCGGGCATCGTCGTTGAGCCCTGGTCGCTCGAGGAGAACGGCCCAGGCGCCCTCGCCGAGGACGAACCCATCTCGGCTGGCGTCGAAGGGTCGGCTGGCGGTGGTGGGGGATTCATCGGTCGAGGCCCAGTCTCGCGTGGAGATGACCTTGAGCAGTTCCATGCCGGCAAGGGTTTCCCAGCGGACATGGGCGTCGGCTCCGACGACAAGGACTCGGTCGCAGATGCCCTGGCGTATGAGCATGAGGGCCTGTCCGAGGGCATCGCTGGATGAGCCGCAGCCGGTGCTGGTGCACCAGCTCGGGCCGCGGAGTCCGAGCCTGATGGAGAGTTCGCCGGCGAGGTTGCCGTGGGTCGCGTTGGTGATGGTCCAGAGCGAGAGCTTGCCGCCCTCGGGCGAGTAGGCAGCCCGGGCCTGATCGAGGGTGAAGTCGATCCCGCCGGCGCCGGTGCCGAGGATGAGCCCGGTGCGCTGCGACTCGGAGCAGGTCAGTCTTTCGAGCCCGGCCGAGGCAAGGGCTTGGGTGCCGGCGTGCAGCGCCATCGGGACCAGTCTGGGCAGCCGGGCGAGATCGGGCTCGGTCATGACGGCTTTGGGGTCGAATTCATTGCACCGGGCAGCGACGGTCGATCGCATGCCGGTGTGCGAAAAATCGAGCAGACCGACACCCGACCGACCCGCACGGAGCGCCCCGCGCCAGGCATCCAGCCCGACGCCGACGGGGCTGACGATCCCGAGTCCAGTAATAGATGCTCGTGTTGGTGGCACGGGGTGAGGGTATGTCCGCAACCCGACCGAGACGGAACGATCGGCTCAACCCATATTTTCTGATTTCGCTGGCCAACCGTCAAAGTCGGTGTAGGTTGACAGCAGAGAGTTCAGAATGCTGGGCAGCCGAGGCGGTCGTTTGGAACGCGGTCGCTGGTGTCCGACAATTTGCACGCTTGGTCGGCCGGGGTTTCGGTGCGCTGTGGTGCCGGGCGCGATCGGTGTGCGTATGGAGAGATCAGTTATGCTGCGTGAGCAGAGCCTATCACGGACGGTCTATCTCGTTGCCTTTGCGGGCAGCGCGGTGTCGTTGGCCGCCTTCTCGGCGAGCGCCGATCCTCTCGAACCGGTGATGAACCCGAACGACAAGGTTTCGTTTCTGCTGTATATGGCCGACACCGGCGGGAATGAGCAGATCCTCAACGGCACGGGGCCGGCGACATCCACCATCGACTCGCTCGGCAGCCCGACATCCGTAGGGACCAGCTTCAACATGCCCAGCGCCGACATCCTTGTCGGGTGGGATGAGATTTTCGATGGCCGACCGGGTGACAGCGGGATCTTCAGCCGGACGAGGCTTGAGATTACCACCTCCGACGGCTCGCCGTTCATCTCACAGGCGGCTTCCGATGCGGGCAACGACTTCCTCCGCTGGGAGATCGGAGCGCACAGCGACCCGGCCTTTGCCGCCGATGCCGATCCGTTCGGCTTCCGGAACACCGTTGAGACGGTGACGTTCGTCGAGGCCACCGTCGTGTTCTTTCAGAACGATGTCCAACTCAACCTGTTGACCTATGGCTTTACCATCGGGATTGGTGTCCAGTGGGATGGGACGGATTCGATCCCGTCCAACCTGTTCACCGTCGGGACCGATGTGAACCGGATCGAGATCACGTACGACTATGACCCGACCTTTGTTCCAGCCCCAGCCTGCCTCAGCGTGCTCGCCGGTGCAGGATTGATGACAACCAGAAGAAGGCGCCGATAAGAAGCAGTTGACTCCGAATTTTCCAGGCGCCCACTAACCGCCAGCGCGCTCCGGCCTGACCGGACGCGCTGGCGGCGTCTTTTTTCCAGAGACGCTACCATCCGAGGCATGACCCCGAACCGATCCATCATGGTGATCGCTCTGACTGCCTGGCTCGCGGCGGGCAGCTGCGCGGGCCAGTCCAAGCGGGTGACGCTCGATCCGGCTCAGGGCTGGCAGCAGCACGCAATCGAGGCCGATCAGGATCGCGCCGAGCTCGACCGGGCCCGCGAACTGATCGCCACAGGCAAGCCCGCCAAGGCCAAAAGCATCCTGACAGCGTGGCTCGAAGACGATGCCAACGCGCAGAGCCCCTATCGGGCCGAGGCCTACCGCCTCAGGGGCGATGCCCGCACCGCGTTGGGCTACGAGTACAACGCGCTGTACGACTATGAACGCGTCATCCGCGAGTACCCGTCCTCCAAGGAGTTTGTCATCGCTGTCGCGCGCGAGGTGGAGATCGGCGATCAGTTCCTGCATGGCCTGCGCAAGAAACTGCTCGGGGTCCGGTTTGAAAAGGTGACATCGACGGGGGAGGAACTGCTGATCCGGGCGATGGAGCGGATGCCGGGGTCATTGCTGGCCGAGGATGCTGCGATCAAGCTCGCGGATTACTACTTTGAAGCGCGCAAGCTCGAACTTGCAGCGGACATGTACGACATTTTCCTTGATATGTATCCAAACTCGCCGCACCGGATGCACGCGATGCAGCGGCAAATCTATTCCAACATCGCTCGCTTCAAAGGGCCGAACTACGACGGTTCGATCCTGCTCGAATCGCGCGAGTTGATCCAGCGCTTTGCACGCGAGTACCCCGCCGAGGCGGAACGCGCCGGCCTGACCAACGCGCTCGTGGTTCGCCTTGAAGAATCGGCCGCGGCCCAGGAACTCGAATCGGCGAAGTGGTACCTGCGTCGGGGTGATGGTCCGAGCGCCAGGTTCGTGCTCCGCCGACTCGTGCGCGACCACACCGGCACCGTCGCGGCGACGACCGGGCTGGCCCTGCTACAGGATCATGGCTGGCTGGACTTTGATGCCGTCGAAACGGACCAGACCATCGGACCGGAGCCGACGCCATGACCCGGATGATTCTGACATTCCTGGGTGTGTGGACCGCATTGCTGCTCAGTGGGTGCGCCAGCGATCCCACGCAGGGCTACAGCTTCGCCTCGGCGCACGACAGCTCGATCAAGACCGTGGCGGTCCCCATCTTCGGCAACGATACCTTTCACACCGGTCTGGAGCTGACCCTGACCGAGGACATCATCAAGCAGATCCAGAACCAGACGCCTTGGCGGATCACCTCGCCGGACCGGGCCGATGCGATCCTCACCGGCGACATCACCGACGTTCGGCTCCGGTCGCTCTCAACCAGAACCGGCGTGGGCTTCGTGCAGGAAATGGCGGTGGAGATCACGGTGAGTTTCGATTTTGTGGACAACCGCTCGGGGAGAACCCTGACCTCGCGGGCAGGATATTCGGCCCTTGGCGCCTTCGTACCGGCCAACCCGACCGGCGAACGGATCAGCGTGGGATACCGCGGATCGGCCGAGAAGCTGGCCACGGACCTCGTGGGCGACCTCCAGAGCTCTTGGTAGCCGATCCAAGCCCCGGCCGGCGGGCCTAGCGTTGTCCGGAGATTGCTTGGTTCCAGATGAACAGAGCATGGCCCGGGCTCGAATGGGTTGGGAGACGGGCCGATACTGTTGCCGGGCCGGGTCCGCCTTGGGGCCGGCCGATTCGGAGCAAGAACAGCCGCCCGATGCCCACCAATGGATAGCACACGCACATGAGCGATCAGCGAAACAAACCGGGTCAGGACCAGAAGAACGATGGGCGCAAGCCCGGGCGCGGTCAGCAGCCCGGCCAGCCCCCGACGCCCCCGGGCCGGGGCCTCTTCGGCATCTTCACGTTCGTCGCGGTCATTGCGTTGTTGTTCATGCTCTTCAACACCGCCCAGCAGGGTCGGCAGATCGCGTGGCAGGAGTTCGAGAACCTCTACTCACAGAACCAGATCGTTCCCGGAAAGACCCAGATCAGCGATACGGGCATCGTCGCCCAGGCCAGGCCCGGAGCCTTCGGTGAGACCGGCGATCAGCCGACAACCGTGCAGATCAAGTTCCGACCCTCCGCCAGCGAGTATTACACCAAGAAACTCGACGAGCTGACCGGGGGCGATTACGTCGAGAAGCCCACCCCCGGGTGGGTCAACGCGCTCTGGTTCTTCTTTCCATTCTTCATTATCATTCTTATTTTCTGGTTCTTTTTGTCGCGTGGAATCCGCAGCGCTGCCGGCGGTGGTGGGATGCTCGGCAGCTTCGGCAAGAGCAAACACCGCGTACTGAGCAAGGAGATGACGGGCGTCACCTTCAAGGATGTCGCCGGGATCGAGGAGGCCAAGGAAGAGGTCGGCGAGATCATCGAATTCCTCAAGAATCCGAAGCGATTCACGAAAATCGGCGGACGCATCCCGCGGGGTGTGCTGCTGGTCGGCCAGCCGGGCTGTGGCAAGACCCTCCTGGCCAAGGCCATCGCGGGTGAGGCGGATGTCCCCTTTTTCAGCATCTCGGGCAGCGACTTTGTCGAGATGTTCGTGGGCGTCGGCGCCAGCCGGGTGCGCGATCTGTTCAAGCAGGCCAAGGAGAGTTCACCCTGCATCATCTTCCTCGATGAGATCGATGCGGTCGGCCGCCGGCGTGGCGGGGGCTTCTCCACCGGCGGGCACGACGAACGCGAACAGACGCTCAATGCGATCCTTGTCGAGATGGACGGCTTCTCATCCAGCGACGGCGTGATCGTTATCGCCGCCACCAACCGCGCCGACGTGCTCGATCCGGCGTTGATCCGCCCGGGTCGGTTCGATCGACAGGTCGTCGTGCCGCTGCCGGATGTCGTGGGTCGGCTTGAAATCCTCAAGGTCCATGCGCGCAAGGTCAAGATGGGGCCTGATGTCGATCTCGAACGACTGGCGAAAATGACCCCGATGTTCTCGGGCGCCGATCTGGCGGCGATCATCAACGAAGCCGCCATCAGCGCCACGCTCGCATCCAAAGACTTCATCGAGCAGGAAGACCTCGAAGAAGCTCGAGACAAGGTGAAGTTCGGCCGCGCCAAGAAGAGCCGGGTCCGCGAGGAAACGGAGAACAAGCTCACTGCATACCACGAGTCCGGCCATGCGGTGCTGCAGGCATTGCTCAAGGATGCCGACCCGTTGCACAAGGTGACCATCATCCCACGCGGGCAGTTCGGCGGCGCCACGTTCAGCCTGCCGGAGAAGGACCGCATGGGCTACAACCTGAAGTGGCTCATCGCGACGCTCCGTGTGGCGTGCGGCGGTCGGATCGCCGAGCAGCGAGCCATGCACGACGTCTCCTCCGGCGCCTCGCAGGACATCGCCCAGGCAACGCAGATGGCCCGCGCCATGGTGGTCGAGTGGGGCATGAGCGATCGGCTCGGGTTTGTCCGCTACGCAGGTACAGACTCCCGCGACACGTTCATCCCAGAGAAAGAATATTCTGATGAAACCGCGGATCTGATCGACAAAGAGGTCAAGCGAATCATCGACGAGGCCTACACCGACGCCGAGCGATTGCTCGACGAGAACTGGGACAAGGTCGAGGCCCTGGCCGAGGCGCTGCTCAGGCACGAGACGCTCTCGGGTGACGAGGTGCACAAGATCATGCGGGGCGAAACGCTGGACAAACCGACGGTTTCGGACTTGCTCCGCGCCGAATCCGCACGCTCGAAGACCAATCCGGACGGCCCCGCCGACGACGGCGAGCCCGATGTCCCGCCCAGTGCGATTCCAAATCCGGTCTGAGACGTCGGGGGATCAGCCTCGGGACTCCGGGCGATCGGACAGGGCGGTCTCCAACTGCTTCGGCTGGACTTCGACCTGTGCCACCGTGGGCAGCGGCTTGGCGCTTTTCACATTGACATCCTCAAACTTCTTCAGCGTCGGCACGAGCCGGCTGTCGATCGAACCCACGAGCTTGTTGTACCGATCGACGCTTTGACGGAGCGATTTTCCGAGGTCGCCGGCGTGTGTAAACGCCACCACGGCCCGTTCGTGCAGCTCACGTCCAAGCTCGAGCAGGCCACGGGCTTCTTCCGCGAGCCGTTCTTCCCGCCAACCGACCGCAACCGCACGGAGCAGGCCGATCAGGGTTGACGGGCTTGCCAGGATGATGTTCTTCTCGGCGGCAAATTCCAGAAGCTCGGGCTTGCGCGCCAGGGCCGCGTCGATGAAGTTGTCCCCCGGAACGAACATCACGACAAACTCCGGCGAACCATCGAACCGTGCCCAATACGCCTTGTCCGAGAGTTTTTTCGCCTGATCCATCACATGACGCGCAAAGCGGTCGAGGTGGCGTTCCCGTTCATCGTCATCCGTCGCGTTGACGGCCTCGATGTAGGCATAGATGTTGGTCTTGGCATCGACGACGATCACCCGATCGTTCGGGAGCCGGACCACCATATCGGGACGGAGCAGCGAGCCATCGTCAGCACGGACGGATGTTTGTTCAGAATAATCACAATATCTGGTCATCCCGGCAAGCTCGGCGACTCTTCTGAGCTGGATCTCGCCATACTGCCCGCGCACCTCGGGTTTGCTGAGCGCCTTGGTCAGCTTTGCGGTTTCGGTGCGCAATTCGGAACTGACGCCGGAGACAAGGTCGATTTTCTCGTGCAGCCGGGCAAAGCTCTCGGCTCGGGCCCTTTCGATCGTCTCCAGTTTCTCGCGCGTGGCCTGAAGCACCTCGCCGATCGGCTTGACGAGGCTTTCCTGCTTCTGACGAGCCGCGTCGAAGACGGGCTTGGCCTGTTCGAGAAACTCCATGCGCCCGGCTTTGAGAGCCTCGGCGCTGATCGCGGTGAAGGCCTCCTTCAGCCGGTGCTCGTTTTTATCCAGTTCCTGTTGGAGTTTCTGGGTGTTCTCGAGCCGTTCGCGGAGCCGGGCGAGCTCCTCCGCCTGCGTGCGGACACGTTCGGCGCTCTCATCAGCTAGGGCCCGCTCGTGCTCGACGGCCCGGGCGAGTTCGCCTGTTTCAGCGCGGAGTCGATCGGCCTCGGCCTTGGTCGCCGAGAGTTCGCCCCCAACCCGGCCCAGACGCAGCCCGAGCCAGGCGGCCAGCAGGCCGATCACCACCACCCCGATGCCAAGCACGATCGCCATGATTTCCATACCCTCAGTCTACACCCTGCCCGAACCCAAACAGAGGTCACCCGTGTGATTCTGCCAGATTGACACCCAAAGAGGCGGGCACCGAGCCCCTCGGCAGGGGAATCGGCCAATTCTGCATGATTCCGGGCTTTGCCGGTGGTCCGAGACTTGGGCACGCGGATTGCCCTAAGACCACCGTGAGAGATGCGCATGGTCAACCCGGAGCCCCGGCCCGAAACTGGAAGGCGGGCGGTCCGTCGCATTCCGATCGGGGCGGGCGGTTCAATCTGCTTCTTTCCGATGCGTCGTGGCAGGATGAGACCTGGGCGGACCATCTGCCCACGCTGCTCTCGCCGTTGGGCGTGCAGGCCCACCACGCCGGTTCCGGCCGGGAGGCCCGCGAGATCATCGAGACGATGCCGATCCATCTGGCCGTCGTGGACCTCGCGCTCCCGCTGAACGGCGAGCAATCCGCAGATCTGGCCGGCTTCCGCATCTTGGATATCTTGGCCCGGCTGACCAACCGCCCGCCGACCGTGGCCATCAGCGCTGCCCGGACCCAGCGCGACCGGGCCCGCCAATTGAGCGCCGCCCTGAAACACGGCGCCTTCGCTGTCGTCGATCGCCCGCGGACCACGGGCGATCTTGAAACCCTGCTCGAAGTCCTCAGACGATGCGTGATCAGGCATTACAAAGGCCGGTGGCCCACCTGATCCTGCATGGAAAATTTTGTATTGATCCTTTGACCCTGAATTGACACGGAGATCCAAAGCAATGGCAACCAAAGTACGCGTCGGTATCAAGCCGCTTCACGACAAGATTCTCGTCGAGCGTGACGAGCCCGAGCAGACCACAGCCGCCGGCATCATCATCCCCGAGTCCGGCAAGGAACGCCCCAAGACGGGCACAGTCGTCGCCGTCGGCGATGGCGCGCTGAACACGGAAACCGGCGAACGCATCCCGCTGACCATCAAAGAGGGCCAGCGCGTCATCTTCACCAGCTACGCCGGCACCGAGGTCAAATTCGGCGACGATGAATACCTCATCATGTCCGAAGACGACATCCTGGCGACCGTGGACTGATTCTCTGCAGATCTGTTGATCAGGAATCTTCTTATGAACAACGATCAACTCCGTCAGGCCCTGGCCGAGTGTTCTGGTCGGCGTGATGTGCAGTTCTGTTTCACCGGCGTCGCCGATGCCGCTGCACTGCTCACCATCCATGCCGCCATGATCATCCCCGACGAGGAGGACCACCTCATCAAGCTCACCGATGGCCGATCGGAATACATCATCGACGCCGAGCGGGTCGCCTGGCTCCGCATCGGCGCCGAGCACGAAGCACTGACACACTGACATTCACGAACACCGAGTTCGAAAGGAAAGATACAATGGCTGCAAAGCAAATCGCATTCGACACCGACGCTCGCGAGCGCATTCTCCACGGCGTGCGCAAGCTCGCAAACGCTGTCAAGGTCACCCTCGGCCCCTCCGGCCGAGTCGTCGTCATCGAAAAATCCTTCGGCGCCCCGACCGTCACCAAGGACGGCGTCTCCGTCGCCAAGGAGATCACACTCGACGACGCCTTCGAGAACATGGGCGCCCAGATGGTCAAGGAAGTCGCCTCCAAGGCCTCCAAGGACGCGGGCGACGGCACCACCACCGCCACCATCTACGCCGAGGCCATCTACACCGAGGGCCTGAAAAACATCACCGCCGGCGCCAACCCGAACCAGGTCAAGCTCGGCATCGACATGGCCGTCGATTGCATCGTCGATGAGCTCCGCTCGATGTCCAAGCCCGTCACCTCGTCCAAGGAGATCGCCCAGGTCGGCACCTGCTCGGCGAACCAGGACGAGAACATCGGCAACATCATCGCCGAGGCCATGGATAAGGTCGGTAAGGACGGCGTCATCACCATCGAAGAGGGCCAGGGCCTCGAAACCGATGTCGAGCTGCTCGAAGGCATGCAGTTCGACAAGGGCTACCTCTCGCCGCACTTCGTCACCGATGCCGCCAACATGGAGTGCGTGCTCGAGAAGCCCTATGTCCTGATTCACGAAAAGAAGATTTCATCGGCCAAGGACATCCTTCCCATCCTGGGTAAGGCAGCCGAGGCCGGCGCTCCGCTGCTCATCATCGCCGAGGACATCGAGGGTGAAGCGCTCGCCATGCTCGTGGTCAACAAGCTCCGCGGCGTGCTGAAGGTCGCCGCCGTCAAGGCCCCGGGCTTCGGCGATCGGCGCAAGGCCATGCTCGAAGACATCGCCATCCTCACCGGCGGACAGGCCATCATGGAAGAGCTCGGCATCGACATTGAAAAACTGGAACTCTCCGACCTCGGCCGGGCCAAGAAGGTCATCATCACCAAGGATGACACCACCATCGTCGAGGGCGCCGGCTCGTCCAGCGACATCAAGGCCCGCGTCGACATGCTCCGCCACCAGATCGAGAACACCAGCTCCGACTACGACCGCGAGAAGCTCGAAGAGCGCCTCGCCAAGCTCGCTGGTGGCGTCGCCCAGATCAATGTCGGGGCCGCAACCGAGGTCGAAATGAAGGAGAAGAAGGACCGCGTCGAAGATGCGCTCCACTCATGCCGGGCCGCGGCCGAGGAGGGCATCCTCCCCGGCGGCGGCGTCGCCATTCTCCGTGCCCGCAAGGCGCTCGAAAGCCTAAAAAAGAAGGCCACCGGCGACCAGCGCGTCGGCATCGACATCATCGGCCGGGCCGTCAGCGCCCCGATCAAGCAGATCGCCACGAACTGCGGCCTCGACGGCTCGATCATCGCCAGCAAAGTCGAAGAATCTGACGATACCAACTTCGGCTACAACGCCGTCACCCACGAGTACGGCGACCTCGTCAACATGGGCGTCATCGTCCCCACCAAGGTCGAACGCACCGCCCTCCAAAACGCCGCCAGCATCGCCGGTCTCCTTCTGACCACCGACGCCGCAATCGTCGAGCTCAAGGAAAAGAAGAAGGGCTCAGGCGGCGGTATGGATGAGGACTTTGATTACTGATTCAAAGTGTCACGGATTTCACGCAAGCCCGCTCTTCGGAGCGGGCTTTTTATTTGCATCCAAATTGCACACCACCCAGCGCACCCGATCACCGACCCTCTGTGAACTTCCAAAACGATCCGAGGGCGCGAGCTCTCGGGATCTTGGAATCACCACTACGCATGGGTACACACCCAATGCCCACGGATCGCGATCCGTGGGCAGAAGTACCCACAACCCACAACCCACAACCTCACCCAATTCTGCACTATAAGTTTGTACTATGTCCGGGTGCTGGGTACAATGCACCCATGTCCGCACCTTGGAACGACTGGTACCACATCATCATCCACACCTACGGCTCGTGGCTGCCGGGCGATCCGCGGGGGCATCGGACCAGGCACCACCGCGAGCATGTCGAGGGCGACTACAAGAACCCGCCACCGGACACACCCCGCGGGAGGGGCCAGTTTGCCCACGCGAAGTCGCTCCTCAAGCGCCCACCCATCATGCTCACTCCGGCGCTCCGCGAACGCATCGCCCACGAGCTCGCATCAAGCTTTGCGGATCACGATGTGCTCGTTGCGATTCTGTGCGTCGATATCAACCATGCCCACATCCTTGCAAAGTTCGATCGAAAGCCCACGGATCGCGATCCGTGGGCATCATCAAACCCAAGAAACCCCGAAGTCGCAAGGATCCGTCACTTTGTGGGGATCGCAAAGAAACACGTCACGCATTCGCTTTCGGGAGATGGACTGATTCCTCGAGGCGGTCTCTGGGGCAAGCGTTCCAACTGTCACCCGATCACCGATCGCCCGCATCAGATCGCGACCTACCGATACATTAGCGCCCACGCCCGGTCAGCCGCGTGTGTCGTGATTCCGACGAGCGATTCGGCCCGTCCCGAGATCAAGTCAAGTTCAACTTAATCCATCTTTCCGAACAAACTTCGCCAGTGTCCGCTTCGTGCCGATGACGAAGTCGTGCATGTTCTGGATCGCGGGCGAGTCCTTGCCGTGCTCAGCAAGGGCCTGGATAAGCTCGTCGCGGGGCGGGTTGTGGCGGAGGACCTTGGAATAGACCCGGCGGATCGTGTTGATTTCATCCGCGCTCATCCCGCTGCGGCGAAGCCCGACAAGGTTGAGCCCGACAACCGATCCCCGTCCGACTGCCATGCAATAGGGCATGACGTCGACCGTCGCCAGAGCCCCGCCCGAGACCATCGCCATCATGCCGATGCGTGCGAACTGATGGACCTTGGCGCCGGCGGAAAGGATGGCCTTGGTGTGCACCTGCGAATGGCCAGCCAGCGCGACATTGTTCACAAGGATCACGTCATCCTGCACGCTGGCATCGTGGCCCGCGTGCGAGTTGGCCATCATGAAGACGTGGTTGCCGATCCGGGTTGGTTCCTCGAGGTTCGTCGCTGCATGGACAGTGACATGCTCACGGATGAGGCAGTCGCGTCCGATCACAACGCCGGCCGTCGGCGAACCGGGCAGGAACTTGTAGTCCTGAGGCTCAAATCCGAGCGAGGCATTCGGATAAACGATGGTGTTCTCTCCGATCCGCACGGGCCCCTGAAGATTGACATGCGAGATCAATCGAACGCCTGCCCCGAGCGAGATCGGGCCGGTCAGCACGCAGTATGGACCGATCTCGACATCATCCGCGAGGTCGATGTCGCCCTGAAGAACCGCGGTTGGATGAACTGTTGCCATGCCGGAGTCTAGGTCCGGCGGTTTCATTGAGGATTGCGTGTCATGCCCGATGCTGCATCGTCCCCACGATCGCCGATCGGGTCGGCTCAGGCAATCGGCGATGTGTCCGCATGCCGGCGGTGAACGACCACACCTCCGACGAGCCCGGCGCTGACCAGCCAGAGCGGGAGCATCGCGTGCATCACCATCGGCAGGATGCCGAGAATCAGCCCCGCGATCACGGTCATCGGCCGACCCTCGCGCTTCCCATACAGAAACATGAACAGCCCGAGCAGACCGAGCACGCTCCCGGACACGATCGTGCCCATCGTCAGATCATCAAGCATGGCGACACTCCGTCGGATGCATCGGCACCAGTTCCGCCCCGATCAACCTGTCGCCACCATGTCCAACAGCCCGAGTCGGTCTACACGGCTTCAGCGTGTTATCGGGGCTGTTGGAGTGTGTATTGAAGGATTTCAGAGACCCGCATTCGATCCGCACACGGTTTGTTCCGATGCGCCAGGCGTGATGCTCCGGTTTCCCATTCAACTGGCCGAGGTGACCAATGGCTCGGATGCGTGGGCCGAGTTCTACCGTGGTGTGCAGTCGACATTCGCGAACAACGCCGCAGCCCTGCCTGTGATTGTCGCGGTCATCGGCGTGGCCGTACTGATCTGGGTGGACTTCCGACTCGCGGGCTGGCTCTCCCGTCGGCTTGATCGGCGAAACACATCAGACAAAGAGTAAACGCCGGTTATTTCAGATCGTAGGTGAAGGTAATGTCATCCTCGGTGCCGGCGATGCCGTCGGCTCCGAGCGATGTGATCCTGAACTGCCCACTGTCCAGACTTTCATACACATATGGCTGATCCCAATAATCGGTGGCGAGCTCGGTGTTCGAGCCAATCGCCGTCGTGAGTGAGTCGGGCAGGGCGCCGCCGTTGTTTTTGGCGTACTGCTCGACAGCCGCTTCAATTTGGATGATCTCCGAGTAGGTTGTCAGGTTGGGAACACTGAGCGTGATGCCTGCTGCGAGCAGCCCGACGAACGCAAGAGCAAACACGCCGAAGATGAGCATTGCCAAAGCAAAGACGATCGTCCCGAGAATCCCGAGAATCAGCCCCGCGATGGCGAAACCCTTGGGCTCGCGACGGAGCGCGATGATTGACAGAATCAGCCCGATCGGGCTGAGCAGACCGCAGGTTCCCACGAAGCCGAGCAGCGAGAGGATGAACCCGACAATTCCAAGCGTGTTGGTGGGCTGGACCACCGCAGCCTGAATCGAGGCCGGCTGCGGAGGCTGCGGAGAGTGTGGGGGTTGTGGAGGATGCTCAGACATGGATGCTGCTCCTTTGTGGGGATCAGCCTATCCGGCTTTCAGGCTGCTCGCTGCCGAGGTGATGATCGATTTCATCAACCGGTCAAAGTCCATGATCTGTTCGCTCGTCCGAACGACTTCCCCCGCGATGTCGATGGAGGCCAGCGCCCGCTCGGCACATCGACTGAGCCGCTCGAACCCGAATCCGCCTGCGGTGCCCTGTACATTCCGGCACACCTCGCGTGCCAGTTCGGTGTCGCCGTGCTTCAGCGCCCGACCGAAGTCATTGCGGTGCCTGTTGAGAATCCGGATATATCCCATCGTGAGTTTGGTATCTTGCGATGGTGCATCGAATCGGTCAAAGACCACGGCTTGGGGTTCGCATTCATCGACCAATGACGAGATCGAGCTCTCGAGCCGACGGATCCCGATGGGTTTGGTCAACACCGCGTCGGCGCCACCCTCGTATAGGCTCGAAAGGATGGTTTCATTGGTCTCAGCCGTCACGATGATGATCGGGCCCGTGTAGAGCTCCGGCCGGATCAGCTTGATCGTGTCAAGACCGGTGGTGCCTTCGAGATGGTAATCACACAGCACGATGTCGAAGGAGTGTAGTTTCAACTGGTCGCATGCCACGCCGGGTGTGTCCACACAGGTCACCTTCAGCCGGGAATCCTTGGCACAGCGTTCAATCAGAAGCCGGTCCGCATCGTGATCGTCGATGTAGAGCACCGAGATCGGGGGCAGTTCCTCCTCCTCGGGTTCGTCTTCATCTGTCTTCTTGATTCCGGGCAAAGGCTTGAGCTTTGTCGGATCGGGCATGATGAAGTCATCAAGCTCGATCCGTTTCTCAAACTCGAAAAGCACCACATGCAACAGGCCCTTGCTGTGGACGCAGTCCCGTACCACCCCCCGGACCTGGATCGTGCTTCCGTCCGGTTTGGGCAGATCGATCAACCCCACCGAACCGACGTGGCAATACGCATGGATGATGAACGCGACATGCGATGTTGTCAGCGTGCGCGTCTGGACCTCGAGTTTGCGGTGCGAGCCGCCCGGGTCAGCGAACCTGATCGCGACTCCGTTGACGATGTACGGCGTGGCACCGGCGAGAAGATCATCTGCCATGGGAACCCCGGTATCGGCAATTCCGAGCCCCATCCCCAGCCCGGCTGCCCAAGTCCGGGGAATCTCTACCCGATCTCATCTTCCGATCAGGACCCGGACAAAAAAGGTGAGAAGCTACGCAGCCTTCGGCCGGTCTGATTTGCTTGTGTTCGGATTGGCGACGGTTGAAACCACTCTGGTCATCAACCCAGCCAGTTCATCGAGGATCGATTCGGTTGTGCACTTCCCGGTCTGGATATCCAAACTGCACAGTGCCCGCTCGGCGGCCCGGCCGAGCTGGTCAAACCCGTACCCCTGTGCACAGCCCAGGATGTCATCGCAGATCCGCCGCGTCAGAACCGCATCGCCCTTGGCCTGTGATTCCATCAGGGCCGCGAGGTCATGCTGGAGCATCGCGATGTACAGCGTGCTGACCTCCTCATCCTGCTGGGCTGCACTCGGAAGCTCGGTGTTCTCATGCCCGGCTGCCGGGTCCTGCCGAAGGCTCTCCAGCATGTGAATCAGCCTCGGAAAGTTGATCGGCTTGGGGATGACCGTGTCGACGCCCCGCTGGATGGATTCCTTGCGGAACTCCGGCGAGGTCTCCGATGTCGCGAAAAAAAACGGCCCGCGATGCAGATCCGGTACCGCCTGCTCGAACACGTCGAACCCGGTTCGGTCTTCCAAATGAAAGTCGCAGATCACCGCATCAAACGTATTCTGCCGGATCGCCTCGATCCCCTCGTCAACCGTCGTGGCCACGGTCACCCGGATATTGGCCTTGTTCAGGCGGTGGGTCATCAGGAATCGGTCGGCCTCGTGGTCTTCGATGTAGAGAATGTGCGCCGATTCTCGGACTTCCGCTGCCGATGGCGCCGGCGGTGTTGGTTCCGGTTCCTTCAGAATATCATCGACATTAATGGTATTCTCGAAACGAAGAATCGCCGAATGCGAGCGTCCGGAAACGAGTTTGCAGTCCTGAATCGTGCCCTCGACACGGATCGAACTCCGACCGGCCCCTGAAAAGTCAATCTCGGCCCGGGTGTTGCTGTGAACAAAGCAGTCGAGCCGGATCTCCACCGAGCTCGACGAGAGAGACACTGTGCTGATCTTCAGATAACGCGTCGTCCCGCCCGGCTCAAGCAGAACCAACTGCAGATCATTGACACGAAATGGGGTGCGGTTGCTCACGGCATGATGCTCTGGATGAACCTGTCCGAATCTTGTCCTTGCGCACTTTCGGGGTATCAGAGCACGAACTTGTGTGTCAATGGCGATTCCGAAGCATTGTCGAACGAAAAAGAGTGCTTTCGATCCCTGCTTGTGGTGAAGTCGGCCGAAGACCGGCCCACAAATGGTGTAGTGAGTATCCCGAAGTCCGCACACCACCAGCATTCAGGGAGGCCGGGATGGAACAGCTAGTGCCCGCCCTTGGAGTGGAACGTGTCGATCTTCCCCCCGGCCAGTTCAGCGCCACAGAACATGCAGGTTTCCGGCGTCGCGCCGTGTAAGCCTGTCGGGATGTAGTGGCCGCACTCCGGGCACTGCATCGCGCGGTGGACATCCTCCGAGCCACAGACCGGGCAGACGACACCGTTGGGGAAACTGCCGAGGTCTTTCACCTTGACATCAAACTCGTGAGGCACATCTTCGGCCAGACAGATCCAAAGCGTCACCTTGTCAGCGGGTGTCTCCGGCTTGTCAACGAAGAACTTGACGATCAACCCAATCCCGGCAGCCCCCATGACCACAGCCGAGACAACACCGATCACATGCGAACGCTTCATTTTCATCCACGCACCTCATGGGGGCCGACCGTCAGGTTCCTTGTATTATCGCGCGTGGCGACCGATCATCTCCACAGGTCGGCGTGCGCCCGGGCGTCGTTGTTCCACTTGCGGAGCCTGTTCCGGCGAACCGGGTCCTGCGGGTTGGAAGCATCGTCGACGTCGATCGTGTAGTCCTTAACGACGAGCGACTCGACGTGCCCGTCAATGAACCCGAAGTTGCCCTGGCCGGAGAAGTACGCTCCCGGATGCTCGGCATCATTATTCGACAGCGGCGAAATCCACGGATCACCCTGACGATCCACAAATGAGTCGGCAACCGTGATCATGTTGGAAGGTTCGGCGATCTCGTGGATCTTCGGGCCGAGATACGAAATCGCGTGCATCTGGTTCGGGCCGGTGAATTGCTGCTGTCCGTATCCGTGCGGCCCGAGTCCGAGCGTGACACTCACCGAAACGCCCGAGCCGTAGGGATCGTCCTCTCGGTACGCCGGCACCGCGCCGCTCTCGTTGTAGCCGAAGCTGAAGGCCGTGAATCCCCGCGTCTCGACATCGCCGCCGCGAGGGAAGTTGATCACGGGCAACTCGCCGAGCTCATAGCCCCAGAAGGTGGCCTGGATCGAGTCATCGGGCTTCGCAGCGACATTGCTCGACGGGTTGATGATTTTGCGCCAATCAACGTCGAACTCCTTGCCGGCACCCGGATTGCGGAACGCCTCCATCGCGCTCTCCTCACCACCGAGCGCAAAGCGGATCTGGGCGGGCCAGAAGTGGCGCCACCGGGTTCCGCCCGCGACCGAGTGCCCGACCGGTGTAAAGCCGTCGAACTGATCGGTGTAGAAGTTGAACCCCTGCATGACCGTGCGGTGGTTGGCTTGGCCGAGCAGCTTCTGGGCCGCTTGCCTGGCCTTGCCCAGTGCGGGCAGCAGAATCCCGATGAGCAGTGCGATGATGGCAATGACCACCAAGAGTTCGATGAGCGTAAACGCCCGCTGCGTGCCCCACTTCATGGCCCATTCCTCCGATTTGAGAGACAGTCTATCCGTTTGCAATGGCTCGCCTCGGCGATTGACCGGGGCGAGCCTGGGTATCTGATGCAGAATTACTGCCAGTATTCCGTGTGTGCACGGCCGTCGTTGTTCCAGCGACGCATCCGGCTTTTGAGCTGGACATCGCTGACATCGCCGATGTTGTCCGCGGTGAGTGTGTAGTCCTCGACGTTGACAGATTCGACATGGCCGTCAAGGAACGAGAAGTTGCCCTGGCCGCTGAAGTACCCCCCGGGATTCTGCTCCTCATTGCTCGACAGTGGTGAAACCCACGGGTCGTCATTCACATTCACAAACGAATCCGTCGTGGCGATCATGTTCGAGGGTTCCTGCACGCCGCTGAGCTTCGGACCGAGTTCGGAGACCCGTTCGATGTAGGCGTTGCTGCCGGGGCTGAAGGCGGCCGACGGCCCGACATGCATACCCAACCCGAGATTGAGCGTTGCATCCGGGTTGCGGGGGTCTGGTTCAAAGCTGTAGACGGCGCCGGATTCATTCCAACCGATGCTGAACGCGGTGAATCCGAATCGCTCCGGATCATCGTTGCCTCTGCTGTTGTGGCGGATGGGCAATTCGCCGAGCTCGTAGCCCCAGTTGGTGAGCTCTTCGCGGTTGTCCGGCTTGGCGGAAAAGTTTTTGGTCGTGTCGATGATCTTCTTCCATTCGATGTTGAACTCTTTGCCCGCACCGGGGTTGAGGAAGATTTCCATCGCGCCCTCATCGCCGCCGAGGGCGAAGCGGACCTGCGCGGGCCATGTGTACGACCACGTCCGTTCGAGCGTGTGGCCCGCGGGGAGCCATTCATTGAACTGGTCGGCGTAGAAGTTGACGCCCTGGGCGATGCCGCGGTGGTTGGCCTGCCCGAGCAGCTTCTGGGCCGCGAGCCTGGCCTTGCCGAGCGCGGGCAGCAGAATCCCGATGAGCAGTGCGATGATGGCAATGACCACCAAAAGCTCAATGAGTGTAAATGCGCGAGAGTGTCGCTTCATGATTGTGTTCCCCGTCTGCAACCCGAATCGGCTGCGGATTCAACTCGATATCCAGCCCGAGAGGGCCGGCCCCTGATTCGCCAGCGTATCGCAAGCCCACATCCGGCGCCAACCCCGATTCCCGAGGAAAGGCCAAAATAAGGAACTTGACGATACGAAGAGGCCGCCTCTGCTGTCACAAAAGCGGCCCGAAGGTCATGAGAATCAAAGCCTGACTCTATTCCCAATATTCTGTGTGGGAACGGCCATCCTTGTTCCAGCGACGAATCCGGCTCTTGAGCTGGACATCATTGACATCGCCGATGTTGTCCGCGGTGAGCGTGTAATCCTCAACATTGACGGATTCGACGTGGCCGTCAAGGAACGAGAAGTTGCCCTGGCCGCTGAAGTAGCCGCCGGGATTCTGTTCCTCGTGCGTGCTCAGGGGCGAAACCCACGGGTCGTCGTTGACATTCACGAACGAATCGGTCGTGGTGATCATGTTGGAGGGTTCCTGAATACCGCTGAGCTTGGGACCGAATTCGGTCAGGGCCCTGATGGAACCGGCAGCATAATCCTCGACTTTGTACACATGCATGCCGAGACCCATGTCAAGGACAGCATTGGGATCGTTACTTCGCGGGTCTTGGAGGAAGCTGTTGGCCGCACCCGATTCATTCCATGCCACGCTGAACGCCGTGAACCCGTTGCTATCCGGATCGTCCGTGCCCCGGGCATCGTGGCGGATGGGCAGTTCGCCAAGCTCATAGCCCCATTCGGTGAGCTGCTGGGCGTTGGTGGGCTTGGCCGAGAAGCCCTTGGAGGTGTCGATGATCTTTTTCCATTCGATGTTGAACTCTTTACCGGCGCCGGGGTTGAGGAAGATTTCCATCGCGCCTTCATCGCCGCCAAGAGCGAAGCGGACCTGTGCGGGCCATGTGAACGCCCACTTGCCGCCGGCAGCGGTGTGGCCCGCGGGGAGCCATTCATTGAACTGGTCGGCGTAGAAGTTGACGCCCTGGGCGATGCCGCGGTGGTTGGCCTGTCCGAGCAGCTTCTGGGCCGCGAGCCTGGCCTTGCCGAGCGC
>DRKT01000151.1 GCA_011053195.1 Phycisphaerales bacterium
CGATGCACGTATTGAGTCTGTGCGGAAAGATGGCACCGGTCGCGTTGTCGGCTGTCGCGGTTTCGGTCGCTGCTGGTCTACCGACATCGGTTCAGGCTCAGGGGACTTCCGCGCATGGGCAGGTCGGCCGGTTGGTCGAGGCGTATCCGTTTTCCAGACTTCGGCTCGAATATGCGTCGGCCCACCCGGAGGTGCCTCTGATTGAGTCATTGGCTTCGATGCCGATCTCTTTGGATGTTTCCGGTGATACGATTCGGGTTGCGGAGGCCGGGGCCGATCCGATCAAACTTGGGCAGGTCCTGTCGGTTCGGGACCGCAAGATCACAGCATCGGCCATCAATGAGATCGCCCGAACCGTGGTTGCCGAGCTGAATCGTCGGGGCATCGTGGGTGTGCTGGTAGCGCCGGACCCGGCAATGATCGACCCAACCACCGGGGCGGATCTGAGGCAGGATGGAGAAGATCTGGCGTTAAAGGTCTGGGTCGGGCTGGTGACGGACGTGCGCACGGTGGGGACGGGGAGCCGACTCAGCGAGGTGCCGGCGGTGAACCATCCGGTGCATCGTCGGATCGGGTTGCTTTCGCCGGCGAAGCCCTGGCATGAGGGCGACCGCGGGGCTCGGCGGGATCTGATCCGCCGGGATGTGCTCGACGACTATGTATTCCGGCTGAATCGGCATCCCGGTCGGCGGGTTGATCTTGCGATCTCGGCTGCGACGGGCGAGCATGAGCCGCCCAATGCGGTGACGCTGGACTATCTCATCCGAGAGACGAAGCCCTGGATGGTCTATGGGCAGATCTCCAACACGGGTACCAGCAACACGAGTGAATGGCGCGAACGCCTCGGTCTGGTGCACAACCAACTCACGAATCGGGATGACACGCTCCGCGTTGATCTCGTGACTTCGAGCTTTGAAGACAGCTACGCGGCGGTGATCTCGTATGAAGCGCCGCTGCCGGGCACGGATCTGATCCGCGCCAAGGTCTACGGGAACTGGAGCGACTACACCGCATCCGACATCGGTCTACCCGGGCAGGATCTTTCGGGCACGACGTGGACGTTCGGTGGCGAGCTGATCGCCAATGTGTACCAGCGCAAGTCACTCTTTGCCGATGTCTTTGCGGGTGTTCGACAGGAGCGGATCGAGGTCACCAACGACGTCGCCGGGACGAAGGGTGACACGGATTTTCTGATCGGCACGGTCGGGGTGCGCGTGGATGAGCGGGTGCCGACGCGGTCAATCTATGGCGAGGTGGCGATCGACTTCACGCTCGATGGCGGCGACCCGACGGAGATCCCCGGCCTGGGTCGGCTGCGTGCGGATGATTCGTGGACGGTGCTGCGCTGGACCGGTGGGTCATCATTCTTTCTTGAGCCTTTGTTCTGGCCGAATGCGTGGCAGGATGAACACTCGACGGGCAGCTCGCTCGCGAATGAGATCGCGGTCCGATTCAGTGGACAGAGTTCACTCGGAACACGGCTGATTCCTCAGCAGCAACAGGTTGTCGGCGGGCTGTACACCGTGCGGGGGTATCCTCAGTCCGCGGTTGCTGGTGATTCGGCAATCATCGGTTCGGTGGAGTATCGCCTGCATGTGCCCCAATTGCTCGGGACCTCGGCAGAAGTGGGGACGCTGTTCGGTGAGCCCTTCCGATACCAGCCCGATCGACCCTACGGGATGGCGGATTGGGACCTGATTTTGGCCGCATTTGTCGATTTTGGTCAGACCTCGGTCGAGGATGCGGACTCGTTTGAGTTTGACGAGCAGTTGATCGGTGCCGGCGTCGGCATCGGGCTGGAGTTCAAGCGGAATGTGCGAGTTCGGGTCGACTGGGGCGTGGCGCTGAATGATCTTGATGATGGCAGCGTGCAGAGCGGCGACAGCGAGATCCACGTTGTGGGCACGCTGGCCTTTTGATCTGGAGCGAGCGATGATCACGAGCAGAACGATGCGAACCGCCGCGTGCCCCCTGGTTGTGGCGCTCATCGCAGGGACCGCGATGGGCGAGCCCGAGGGCGAACGGGTGGTCGCGGGTCAGGCCTCGTTTGTGCGCGATGGTGACCTGACGCAAATCCGAGCGGCGGACAACACGATCATCGACTATCGCTCGTTCAACATTGGTGCGAACGAGACAGTTCGGTTCATCCAGCCGGGGGCGGACGCGCGGGTGCTCAACCGGGTGCTCGGGCAGGAGCCGTCGCGGATTGACGGGTCGCTGCTGGCCAATGGTCGCGTGTACCTGGTCAACGAGTCTGGCGTCTTTTTCGGTGATCGTGCGGTGGTGCGTGTGGGCGGCCTGCTCGCGGCGGCCGGGACGATGACCAACGACGACTTCCTCGGCGGTGTTGATCGGTTTTCCGGTCTGACGGGTGAGATCCGAAATGAGGGGCGAATCGAGGCCGACGAGGTTCACTTCGCGGGTCGGCGTGTGACGAACCTCGGGTCGATCGCGACGCCGGGCGGGCTGGTGACGATGACCGCCGGGGATGATGTGCTGATCGGCGAGCATGACGGCCATGTCTTTGTTCGAGCCGAACGCGGAACGGGCGAGGGCGGCGTCGAGCAGGGTGGTGAGATTCGGGCAGCCGGCGGGCGGGTGATGCTCGGCGCGGGAGATCTATTCTCGATTGTTCTTCAGCCAGAATCAAGAGTCACTGGCCGAGAGATAGATGTCCGTGCGGGGAAGGAATCCGTGGTTCGGGTTTCCGGGCGTATGGATGCCAGCAGCGGTGATGCGACCGGTGGGCGTGTGACCATCACTGGCGGCGGTGTCGCGGCCGTTGGAGCGACGATCGATGCTTCGGGCGATGCGGGCGGTGGGGCGATTCGCATCGGCGGCGGGCGGCGTGGTCTGGATGCGTCGATCGAGCACGCGGATCGTGTGCACGTCAGCCGAGATTCCTCGCTGCGTGCCGATGCGACGTCGAACGGGGATGGTGGCGAGATCATCGTCTGGTCCGACAGGGCGACGCTTTTCTCCGGTCGTGCTTCGGCCAATGGTGGGGCCTCGGGTGGTGATGGCGGCTTTGTCGAGGTTTCCAGTCCCGGTTGGATTGGATTCTTTGGCCGCGTGGCGACGAGTGCAACGCGCGGCAAGCAGGGGTTGCTGCTGCTCGACCCGGAGAATGTGCGCATCGTAAGCGGTGCTGCGGGATCGGCTGCCGATGATTCATTGCTTGATGACAACCAGTTGCCGAGCAGCGATGCGGCCGGTCTCGATGTTGAGATCTCCGATGGCACAATCGAATCGTTGACGGACACGGACATTCTCATCGCGGCGGACGGGAACATCTCGATCGGGATTCTGACCGATGGTTCGCTTGACTTGCCGGTGGGCCCGGGCAACACGTTCACGTTTTCGGCCGGTGGGGGGTTTGCCTTTCAGGGTCTTGAAACAATGACCACCGCGGGCGGGAACATCGAGATCCATGCTGCGACGACGATCCAGACGGCGGGGATCAATACAAACGGTGGCGACCTGCTCTTTGACAGTGCCAGCGAGATTCGGACCCGCCGACCGATCGAGGGCGTCGGCCAGTTCACGGCTCAGGTGACCGGGGGCGACAACATTGCCCGGCTGGATACCGTTGAAGCGTCTGGTATATCACTGCTTGTTGAGCATGTGGTTCTCAGTGGGAACCTGCTCTCGACCTCGGCGATGGATCTTTCGACGGTGGATGAGATCGAAGTCGAGGCGGCCGATGCTGGCGTGACGATTGGCGCCTTTTCCGGTACCGACACGTTTGATGTCTCGCTGGGGTCTTCAACGGTCCTGAAAGGGCCGGGATCGTTCCGGCTTGTGGGCAAGCGTGTGGTGCTGTTCGACACGTCGGGGCTTTCCGAGCTTGAAGTGACGGCTACAGAGGAGTTGGTGCTCAATCGTGATCTGATTATGGACAACGTTGCCGGCGGCCAGGGCGGGCGCGTGGATCTGCACGAGGCGGCGCTGATCACGCTCGCGCAGGATATCACGATCGACACCGATACCGCAGCCAATGATGAGCCGGCGGGCGATATTTTACTTCGTGGGGCATCGATCCAATCGGCAGCCGGTGTTGATGCCTTTCTGACGCTGGATGCCACCGCGGATTCCGGGGAGGATGGCGGGCGGATCGAGCTCGGCAGCATCGGAAACGGGTCGATGCTCTCGGGCCTCTCGCTCAAGGGCGGGACGCTCGAACTCACGGGCGACCTGACCGCGCCCGGCGGGTTGAATCTCAGCCAGTTTGACGATGTCACGATCTCAGGCGATGTGACGATCACGACGCTCGGCTCGAATCTTTTCTTTGGTGACCGCTCGATCGATGGAACTGGGTCGCTTGTGCTGGATCTGGATACATCATCCGGGGCTTCGGGCGTGCTTGCACTGTCGGCACCGGTGGGGAGCAACTCGCCGTTGGATTCGTTCACGGTTTCCGCGGATTCGTACTCGTTGCCGGAGGTCACCACGACGGGCAATCAGACATATTTCGGCAACACGATCTTCCTGCCCACAACCCTGACAAGCTCCGGCGGGGTGATCGAATTTCGCGGCAATGCCCGCGTGATCAAGGATGCCCAGATTTCCACCCCCGGCGGGCGGGTGATCTTCCGTGAGCTCGTTTCGGGCAGCCAGAAGCTCACGACGCTGACCAATGCCGGGGCCACGACTTTCGACAAGAGTGTCTTCCTCGGCGGGCTTGAGACACTTGGGTCTGTCGAGTTCGCCAATGGCACGCAGAACATCCAGACCGACGGTGACCTGACACTTGGCGAACTGGTCGGACGTGATCGCGTGACGCTCGGATCGGGATCGAAGTCGATCAGATCACTCACCGGCGATGTCACGTTCGAGAGCCGGGTTGATGGTCCGGCGAATCTGAGTGTCTCGGTGGATTCGTCGGTTTCGGGCGCTGACATCCCGATCATCAGATTCGCGGGCGATGTCGGCGGCACCACCCGGCTCAAGTCTCTGACGCTGGGTGATGGCCGAAGCAGCATCCCCGAGGTGGCGACCATTGTTGCCGGGCGATTCGACGATCAGGGCGAGCCGATTGCGGGCGAGTCGTTTTCATTCCGAACGACCGATGCGTTCACGATGAGTCAGAACGAGAAGCTGACCTCGCTCGGTTCGTTGACAGTTGAAGCGGGTTCTGGCGTCGCGACGATTGGCGATCTGACTTCGGTCGGACCGTTGCGCGTTGTCGCGGGTCAGGTGGACATCCTGAGTCGTGCTGCGGGTGTGGTTGCGGAGGTGGACACTTCGACGGACCCGGTCACGCTGCTTCCCTCGGCGGGGCGAGATGACTTCGGCGTGGACTTTGTTTCGGGCACAAGCATCTCAATCGAGGCGCCGGTGATTCGTGCTTTGGACACGTCGCTTCCGAAACCGGTGGCCTCCGAGCCGACCGGCTCGGTCAAGATTCAGGGCGTTCAAACGCGGGCTTCCAATGGATTGACCTTGTCGCAGCTCGTTTTCAATCGCCGGGTTGGTACAGGCGGCGGTGCACCGATGGACAAAACAACGGTGCTCGATGCTCGCGGGTTGGGCTCGACGACGGTGGCACTGGCCCAGGCGCTGCCTTCGGAGCGGGCTGACTGGTCGGGCGTGGTTGCGCCGACGGATCAGATTGCACGACCCAATCCGTTTGACCATGGTCTGACACGAGGCGACCAGGGCGGCGTGCTGCTGCGTGCAACAACCCCCGAGGAACGCCGACTGGCGATGGATGGAACGGTGTGGTACATCGACATGCCGAAGACACCCTCGCCGAGGGCCGGGGAGTTTTCGGTGGCTTCGGCAAGGTTGATCCCCGAGGCGGCCGAGCGTTTCCGAGCCTCATGGAACAATCTGGCCCAAGCGGTTGGTGTTGAGTCCGGCGATCGGGGCGAAGTGCTCGACCGGGTTCGCGCGGTGCTTGGTGTCTCGGTCAGGCAATACAAGGCGGCCTCGGGCGAAGCCTTTGTCGATCCGGAGCGTTTCGCCTTGTTCGCCGATCTTCGTTCGGCCAATAGTGATTCGTGGCGGGCACTGAAAATGGTGGCGGCAATCTCGAACCAAGTGGAGTCATTCGGTCTGACGCCAGCCGAGGCGTTGCGTTTCCGCCGGGGTCTGATCGAGAGCATCAGACCGGAGAATCTCGATGCGGCCGATGTGGACAGATTGATCGAGTACGCCGGGCAAACACAACGTTTCCCGGGTGAGATAGAGGGATCACAATCCCGGCGCTAAAGTCTAAAGCAGGGGGAAACCTCGGCCGTGCGGCCGGTGTTCGGTTCCTCCGTTCGACATTCGGAGAGTATGTCATGGTTCAACCCATTCGATTGATTCAGGCAGTTCTGGTGGCAGTGCTGATGGTCGCCTGCGTTTCGGTGGCCAATGCCCAGGATGGACTGAGGGTGGCGCAGTTGCCGATCCGTACGGATGGGCCGAAGAACTTGGATCCGGTCCAAGGTTCGACCGTGTATGACAACATGGCGTGTGTCCAAGTGTACGAGACGCTGCTGGTCAACAAGTACTCGAACCCGATGGAGATGGAGCCACTGCTGCTTGCCGAGATGCCGACTTCAGAGGATGGAGGGCTGACGTGGCATTTCAAGCTGAAGGACAATGTGCACTTCCAGGATGACCCCTGCTTCCCGGATGGCAAGGGGCGGGTTGTCGTGCCGGAGGATGTGTTCTATTCGCTCAAGCGATTGGCGGATGGGAAGTACGCGTTCGAGAACTGGTGGCTTCTTGAAGGCACGATTCTCGGGTTTGACGAATACAAGGAGGAGCAGAACGCAACCCCCGGGTTCGACTACGATGCACCGGTCGAGGGATTCCGGAAGATCAACGACCGGGAATTCGAGATTGTTCTTGCCAAGCCTGTGTACCGCTTCTTGTATGTGCTGGCCATGTTCCAGACATCGATCGTCCCGCGCGAGGCGGTCGAGATGTATGGCGACGATTTCTCATTCCACCCGGTCGGGACAGGACCATTTGTCCTGAATCAATTTGTACCCAAAAAACAGTTGGTGTTTGATCGAAACCCGAACTACCATGCGGTGTTCTATCCCGCTGCCGACGAGTGGAGCAAGGAAGACCGGCGGAATCGGATGCACCGGGCTGCGGGCAAGCAGGTGCCATTCCTGGACCGGCTGGTCATGACGATGTACGTTCAGGACCAGCCGATGTGGCTTCGATTCGAAGAGGGTTCGCTCGGCTACGTTCAGGTGCCGGCGGAATACTTCGAGAGTGCGTTTGATTCTCGAACAAAACGGCTGCTGCCCGAGGTTCGTAGGAAGGGTATCCGGGCTCACTCGAACGAGTTGCTCGACTTTATTTTCCGCGGCTTCAACATGGAAGACGAGCTGGTCGGTGGCTATTCGCCGGAGAGAAAAGCGCTGCGTCAAGCGATCAATCTCGCCATGGATCTTGATGAGTTCAGCGAAACGTTTTATCGAGGCAACACCGTGCAGTATGACGGGCCGATTCCCCCCGGGCTTGATGGCCATCCCGAGGGCGGCCGGGCGCCGGGCAGCTATCGCGGGCCAAACCTTGAGCGGGCGCGCCAGAAACTGGTCGAGGCGGGATACCCGAACGGCGAGGGGTTGCCTCCGATCAAGTTCTACACCAGTGCCGGCGGCAACAACCCGGAACAGGTCGAGCTGATGAAGCGTCAACTGGCCAAGGTCGGGATTCAGATCGATCCCAACCTTGTTGATTTCTCAACATTGATTCAGTATGTGAACACGAAGAAGGCGCCCCTCTTCGGCTTTGCCTGGTCGAGCGATTATCCGGATGCCGAGAACAACCTCGCCATGTTCTACAGCAAGAATGTTTCTCCGGGGTCGAATCACTACAACTACAACAGGCCCGAGTACGACGCGATGTACGAGAAGATCCTGACGATGCAGCCGGGACCCGAACGCACCGCCATCTATGAGCGGATGCGTGACATGATCATCGAAGATGCACCGTTTGTGGGTTCGATGGCGAGAAAACGCTACTATCTCATCAACCCGTGGCTGCTCAACTGCCGACCCACGGAACGCTACTATGCGTGGTTCAAGTTCCTTGATGTGGATGATTCGAAGCGTCGGCAGAAGTAATCCGGCAGTCGGTGCCAAAGGGGAGGAATCGGCTGCATGTGGGCCTACATCATTCGACGGGTGCTGTACAACATCCCGGTGTATCTTGGTATTCTGCTTTTCGTGATGATCGCGCTGCGCGTGAATGATCCGGTGTACGCCTATCTCGGTAAGAATGCAGATCAGAAGCAGATCGAAACCAAGCGGAAGAACATGGGGCTTGATCGACCCTTTGTTGTTCAGTATGCGAGTTTCGTCAAGAAACTTGTTACTCTGGATTTTTCGGCGAGGTCTTGGGAACAGGAACGCGAGGTCAAGGACATCATCACCAATGCGATCCCCGCGACGACCATGATCACGGTGCCTTCGCTATTTCTGACCGCTGCGATTTCAATCACGATCGGCCTGATCTGCTCGTTTTATCGGGGTCAGGGGGTCGATCAGGGGTTGATGATTCTCGCGGTGCTCGGGATGAGTATCAGCTTTCTCGTCTACATCATCATGGGGCAATATATCGGCGGCTATCTGCTTGGGGGCGAGCACGGGATACTGCCGTTTGAAATCGAAGGCTACGACACACAACTTTCATCGGCATCCTTCTGGTTCAAGTCGCCACAGCTTGCTGTGAAATATTGGTTGATGTATTGCGGGCTTCCCGTATTGATATCCGTAATCGTTTCGATGGGATACGACACGCGGTTCTATCGTGCGGTTATGGTCGAGGAAACCGGACGTGACTACATCACAACAGCACGTGCCAAAGGCGCGACAAACAGGAAGATCATGTTTGTTCACATGCTGAAAAACGCAATGATCCCGATCGTCACCCGCATCATGATCAGCCTGCCCTTCCTGATCGTCGGCGCGATCCTGACGGAATACTACTTCTCGATTCCAGGCATGGGGCGCACCCTGATTAATGCCATCAATGCCAAGGACTTCCCGGTTGTTGAGTACATGTCGGCACTGTTCGCTGCCGTGGTCATTCTGACCGTGATCCTGACCGACGTTCTCTACGCCATCGTTGACCCGCGGGTGAGGCTCTCATGATCCGACGGTTTTTCACATCTCGCGGCGCCCGCAAGTTTCGCCAGAATCGAATGGCGATGTTCGGGCTCGGCATCATCACGATCTATTTCGTTCTGGCCACATGGATGATGGCGATGGATGCGCTGAGCTGGGTCGGGAAGAAAACGGGCGCCTTCGATCTGTACGACGTACCCGTGCTGAGCACATTCCTGCCGCAGCGGATGCTGATGGAAGTCGGTCCCCCAATGCTCAGCGGCTTTGGCCGACCTTGGGGAGAGGACGGCAAAGCCAAGCAGGTCGAGTTCTACTATTCCAAAGCGAGAACCGCAGTCGAAACGATCGAAAAATCACCGGATATCACCCCGGATAATATCGAAAAAGTCTTTCATGATGCCGGGATTCTAGAGCGACAACTCGCGGATACCGATTTCACTTCGATCAAGCAAATGGTTGCTGAGGTCGGTTCTCTGTTTGATCAGATCGATCAGGTGCTCGATACCGAGAACACAGCCAAGACCATCACTACCGAAATCGAGAGATGCCAGGACACGCTTGGAGAACTGGCAACCTCGACTGATCCTGAACGACGCACTCTGCTGCGCGAGGACGTCGGATTTGCACTTGATGACATCTCGTACGCCATCGAGGACTTTCAGGCTGTGGTTCCGGATTCCATCGCATTTACCTCAGAGCTGACTGACAAGCTGAGCGAGGCGAGTGCCGCGTACATGGAACCGGAAGGCGATACTCTGGATGTTTCAGATCTGCTCAATATACTGAAGGAAATCGCAGCAGTCCAGGCCCGGGAACAGGCCGGGTCGGCGGCGACGTACATTGACCAGGCGATGGAGGTGGTCAACAGGCTGTATCCGGAACCGAAGGGTCTCAGCGGGCTTGCCTACCGAACGCGGTTGCTGCTCGGGACGGATCGGCAAGGGCGTTCGATTCTGCTCCGTACGCTTTTCTCTGCAAAGATCGCGATTCAGGTCGGCTTTGTGGTCGGGCTGACCGCGGTGATATTCGGGAGCATTCTCGGTGCCGCTGCCGCATTCTTCGGCGGTTGGGTCGATCATCTCGTCGCGTGGCTGTATTCAACGTTCAGTTCGATTCCCCAGCTTGTGTTGCTTGCGGTGCTGAGCTTTATGTTCCTGTCTGATGCATTGTCAGGTTTTCGAGGTTTGCCTTCGCTGTACTTTGCCTTTGCGATGACATTTTGGATCGGGCCCTGCCGCGTGATCCGCGGCGAGGCGATGAAAATCAAAGAGCTGGAATACATCCAGGCGGCGACGGCGATCGGGTTCAGCCGATTCTACATTCTTCTTCGCCACATATTGCCCAACACGCTACACCTGATGTTCATCAACTTTTCTTTGTTGTTCATCGGTGCAATTAAGGGTGAGGTCATCCTGACGTTCCTCGGCCTGGGACTGCCGCTCGGCTCTGGGGCGAGTTGGGGGATCATGATCAGCCAGTCCAAGGCCGACGTGGTCAGTGGATTTTTCTGGCAGATCGGCGCAGCGACGGCGTTTATGTTTGTCCTTGTTCTGGCGTTCAATATTGTTTCCGATGCACTTCAGGACGCGTTTGATCCGAAGCATGTGAGCTGACATGACCAATGAACCCAACAAACCGATCCTCAAGGTAAGAGGAATGACCACGCGATTCCGTACCGACCGGGGCATCGTGACGGCGGTTGATGATGTCAGTTTCGATGTGTATCCCGGTGAAACCATCGGCATCGTCGGTGAATCCGGCTGCGGCAAAACCGTCACCAGCAAAACGATCATGCGACTGCTCCCCGAGCGCAACAGCATCATTGATCCGAACAGCAAGATCATGTTCGAGGGTATGAATCTTGCCACCGCCAGTGAATCCGAGATGCGCCTGGTTCGCGGCGACCGGATCGCCATGATCTTTCAGGAGCCGATGACGAGCCTCAACCCGGTCTTCACGATCGGCTGGCAGATCGAGGAGGCTCTCAAGTATCACACTTCGCTCGACCGCTCGGGTCGGCGCGAGCGCGCGATCGAGATGCTTCGGCTTGTTGAGATTCCCAATCCGGAGCAACGGTACAAGGAATATCCACACCAGCTCTCGGGCGGTATGCGTCAGCGGGTGATGATCGCCATCGCTCTGTGCTGCGAGCCCGATATTCTCATCGCCGACGAACCGACCACCGCGCTCGATGTCACGATCCAGGCTCAAATCCTTGCACTGATGGCGGGACTCAAGGACAAATTGAATACTTCGATTTTGTTGATCACGCATGACCTTGGGGTTGTGGCGCAGGTGTGCGATCGGGTCATCGTGATGTACGCCGGTCGCGTAATCGAAGAGGCATCCGTGTTCGACCTGTTCCATCGGCCCCAGCATCCGTACAGCAAGGCGCTCCTGGAATCTATACCGCGGGTCGGTAAGAAGCTCGAAAACGGGAGACTCCCGACGATCCCCGGCATCGTGCCAAGCCTGTTCAATCTCCCGGAAGGGTGTCGGTTTCAGGATCGGTGCGAATACAAATCTCAGCGCTGCGTTGATCATGAGCCTTGTCTGGAGCCGCACGCCTTTGACGACCGACCTGTCCGTTGTCATACGCCGCTGAATCAGGAAGTCGATCTCACGACAGGGGCCACCGAATGACCCAGCTTGCTTCAAAGCCATCTGATTCGTCTCGAAGTGTCCAGGGCGGGCCGTTCATCGAGGTTCAGGGCTTGGTCAAGAAATTCCCTGTCCGCGGCGGAGTGCTGAACCGCGTGGTGGCCAATGTCCACGCGGTGACTGATGTCTCTTTCGTCATCCCTCGCGGTCAGACTCTTGGCGTGGTGGGCGAGTCCGGTTGCGGGAAATCCACCCTCGGCAAGATGGTGATCCGCTTGCTCGAACCGACCGCCGGCAGTGTCAGTATTGAGGGCCACGCGATCACGAATCTCAACCATCACGAAATGATGGCAATCCGCAGACGGATGCAGATCATCTTTCAGGACCCGTACAGCTCGCTCAATCCGAGGCTGACGGTGCGTTCGCTGCTGAAGGAAGCGATTGCCTTTCACGGCATCGTCGGCCCGGATGAGATGGAAGACTACATCGACCAACTCATCAAAACCGTCGGGATGCGTCCCGAATCCAAGGATAAATTCCCGCATGAGTTCTCGGGTGGTCAGCGTCAACGTCTCGGCATCGCTCGGGCGCTGGCGCTCAAGCCCGAGTTCATTGTTGCGGACGAGCCGGTCTCGGCGCTCGATGTTTCGATTCAGGCGCAGGTCTTGAATCTGATGAAGGATCTCAAGCGGGATCTGGGGCTGACCATGCTCTTCATCTCGCATGACCTCAAGGTCGTCGAATTCTTCTGCGATCGTGTAATGGTGATGTATCTCGGTCGCCTGGTCGAGGAAATCGCGTGCGAAGATCTGCGAGAGCACGCATCGCACCCGTACACTCGGGCGTTGCTCGGCGCCAATCCGATCGACGATCCGGCGGACCGCAAGCCTTTGGTCGTGCTGGAAGGCGATGTGCCGAGTCCGCTGAATCCGCCGCCGGGGTGTCCGTTCGCCGGGCGCTGTCCGGAAGTTGTGGATCGGTGTCATCAGGAGATGCCGCCGCTGCAGGTGACAGCGGAAGGGCGTTCCATCGCGTGCTGGCAGAGGCAACAGTAGCGTGCCGATCACTCACCGGGGATATAGCTGATCGCGCCTTCGATCGGGCTGGATGCGGTGGCGTAGCGTTTTTTCTGGATTCGCCCGGCGAGGTAGCTCTGCCTGCCGGCGAGTGCGGCGTGCCGCATCGCGTGTGCCATGGTGACCGGATCGCGTGCGCCGGCTATGGCCGTATTGAGCAGCACTCCGTCGGCCCCAAGCTCCATCGCCAATGCCACATCGCTCGCGGCGCCGACACCCGCATCGACAATCACCGGATAGGCCGGGTCGTTGGCCTTAAGCAGTTCGAGGCAGAGCACGATGTTGTTCTGATTGAGCACGCCTTGACCGGACCCGATCGGGCTTCCGGCGGGCATGACGCACGAAGCACCGGCCTCCTGGATACGCACCGCGCTGATCGGGTCGTCCGAGGTGTAGCACATGACCTCGAAGCCATCCTTGACCAGTTCCTCGACCGCTTTCAGCGTACCGACGGGGTCTGGCAGCAGCGTCTTGGTATCACCGAGCACCTCCAGTTTCACCCACGACGCGCCGGGATTGCCTGCCTGCTCGAGGAGTTCACGCCCGAGGCGAGCAACACGAACAGCATCGGCGGCGCTGAAACAGCCTGCTGTGTTGGGCAGCACCGTGTAGCGATCCAGATCGAGAAACTCAAACAGGCTCTGTCCCTGATCGTTGAAGAGTCTTTCCCTTCGGACCGCGACCGTCACAACCTGCGTGCCCGACGCATCGAGTGCTGCCTGCATGAGATCCATCGTGGCGTACTTACCGGTGCCCACGAGCAGTCGGCTCTCAAAACACCGATTCCCGATCCGCATCGGTTCCATCGTCGGTGTTGTGGGATTTTTCGGTTCGATGATGCTCATGCCTTTCAGCCTCCTCCGACCAGCGTCACAATCTCCACGACATCCCCCTCGGTGAGCTGCCGATCCGCATGAGCGGATTTGGTCACCAGTTCGCCATTGATCTCGACGGCGCAGGGGCGATCGGCGAATCCGAGATGCTCGAGCAGGGTGGCGACCGTGCATCCGGGCTCGGCTTCCTGCTGTTGGCCGTTGAGGGTGATCTGCATGCGCAATGGTAGTACGGCCGTGCCACCGGAGGCCCCCTTCACGGTACGCTGTGGATGATGCGGACCCTGGTTGCCATTCTGGTTCTGGCCTGCCTGCTTGCGGGCTGTCGGCGGGTGGAGACGGTCTATCCACAGGGTTCGCCGGACGAGGTGATTCAGAGCCTGGAGGCGATGGTCAAGGCCGGTGACGCTCGGCGGATTCCAGATCTGATCTATGCCGAGGATGACGACATGAGGCTGGCACTCCGCCGTTTCGGTCGCCTGGCCGGTCGTCTGCAGGAACTCGGCGAGGCGATCCAGAAGGCCTTTCCTGAGGAGGTCGAAAAGCTCCGGAAGGATACGCTGGCAGCCGCTGAACGGGGTGAAGCCACCTCGATCATGGGCAGCCTGGCGCAGTCAGCGATGAAGTCTCGCCGTTCTCGTCGGCAGGAGAACCCCGGCGATTCCATGAATCTGGCACTGCGCCGATTGTTGGTTGACCCCTACACCTCATTCGAGCAGGCCTCGGATCGGTTCTCGACCGTCGAGCTCAGCGATGACACCGCAGGGCTGCTGTTTGACGGGCAGATCATCCTTGCACCATTCGGCATCATGATGCGGCGCGATATCGACGAGAAGTGGTACATCGTCCTGCCGCTGGATATTCCGATTCTGAGTAAGTACCGCCCACGGACCGCCGAGCAATGGCTGATCGCGGGCTATCTGATGCGCGCCTGGGAGAATGTCGCCGCCGATCTGAAGGCGAAGATCGAATCCGGCGAGTTGCGTTCGCTTGATGCCGTGGCCCAGGAAGCGGGCATCATGCTGACGCCACCGACCATGATGATCGGGATTGCCTACTCGAAATCATTGGAGGAAGGCTCGGAGTGATTCAGCTTCCAAAACGCCCGGTACCGCGGTTGATGGCCGAGCGAGATGAGGTGTCGATCTTCGAGGCGCTGCCCCGCCCGAGCGGCTGAAAGAGCACGCCGAAACTGGTTTGGCCGTTGATGTTGTTGTAGTTGAAGTTGACGCCGAAAACCGCTGCCTGAAAATCGCGCACGAGTTCGCCGCGGATGCTCTGGATATCGCCAAGATCGGTGTCATAGGTGATGTTGGAGCTGACGCTGTACTTGTCGGTCAGCGTGTACCTGCTCGATCCGCTGATGAGGGTGGAGTCCTGATCGTTAAGGTATCGGTATCGGAGCGAGCTGTTGAGTGTTGGCGAGTGCTCGAGAACAAGCCCCGCCGAGGACGCGACCTGCTGGTGCCGATCAAAGTCATAGATCGAGGTCCCGACAATGGCGAGTGCATCGGTCACCTGTATGGTGCCGGTGATGTCGCCGAAGTTGCCGAGGTGTGAGAGTTCGGGGCGAGACTCGTCGTATCGGCCGATCGGCGATTCTCGCAGCGTATCGTCCGAGGCGAAGACCGCCTCGGCATCGAGCGTGATCCAGTCCACCGAATACCACCGACCGGGCCCGCCACGCTGGGTCTGCCATGTCTGGTCCAGACCGAACCGGAGGACTGTGCCGTTGGCGAGCGATTCGACCGACTCGTCATACGTCGGTAGATCCTGTTGATCGACCGTCCCGTCGGCATAGAACGCTGTGAAGCTCGGTCTGATGATGTGGCGAACTCGGTTGATGTCGAGCGGTCGGCTGTAGATCTCGTTGTTGACGCGCTGGATCGTCGTCGCCAGCGTGATCCCGGCAGCCCCCCAGAGGCGTTCACTGTTGTCGGCGCTGCTGAACGCATCGAAGTCGGAGTCATAGACGGTTGCTCGGCCAACCACCCATGGCGTGATGTCAAAGGGCCCCGCGCCGAGGTCTGCGGTCAATTCGTGTCGGGAATCCAGCCGAAAGATATTCTCTTCGCGGAAACCCCGACTCCTGAGCGAGTCCGCGATTGTGGTATTGGCGTTGATGCCGAGCCCGGTCTGAGCCTTGGCATTGGACCGCAGTCCATACTCCGCCGGCGTCCGATCGGTGAACTTGAGGCTGAGGTTCCCGATTCGGGTCTGGCTTGAATAGGTCAAAATTCCCGGTGCCACATCCGCGAGCAGATCATCCGAAAGCCGGGTATACGTCGCCTCCGGCAGACGTTGTACGGAATAGCCATCGGCCTGGAGGAGGTACTCATTTGGAGTGAATTCGTCGAACTGTCCGGAGGCTTCCAAAGTCAACGATGAGTTGGTATCCAGCCGACGGGCGAGCACGCGGCTCTTGAATTCACGTCCCGTTTCAGCGAGATCCTCGAAGAAGGCATCGACAACGTTCTCATCCGTGACATGGGCCAGCTCGGCGAACACCGTCCAGTCCCGACCGACCTTGGCGATGTGCTCGGCACGAACAAGCCCTCGGTATTCACCCTCGCGCTTGATCTTGGCGCCCGAGGTCAGCACGTCGGTTCCTACATCGTTGAGCACCCAGTACGAAAAGAGGGAGCCTCGGAACTGCTCACCTGCCCAGGTTGTCTGTGTACCAAGGGCAGCGCCCCGTTCAAAGAGCGCATCGGCCAGAAGATTGACGGAAAGCCCTTCGGGCGCCGAGATGCCAAGCAGTGAAAAGAGATCCCACCGCGTGCGCACCTCCGCGCCATTTTCAGTCGAGGTGACGAAACGGATATCCCGCAAGGCGATGTTCTCCGGGTCGCCATGGAATCTCGGCAAGTAGCCGATCGGAAGCCCGAACGCATTGAGTGTGATGTTCCGCGCGTCGGCGATGGTCCGGGGAAGCTCTGAGCCATCGGGCTGGCGAACCGTTTCACGCTGGATGGTCACCGTCCGAGCACCGATGGTCAGGTTCGGACGGGCAAACGCGGTGTTCGAGATTCTCGCATGATCGGCGATGAACTCGTCTTCGGAAATCTGGCGGACCGACCGGGCTCGCACATAGAGCGGGAATCCCCGGCTCGTATCAAATGTTGAAAACACCGCATCGAGGATCAGAGCCTTGTCGTTGCGAACATCATAAAACACCCTTGGCCCGCGGAGTGTGTACTTCCCATCCGAAGCAATGACA
>DRKT01000152.1 GCA_011053195.1 Phycisphaerales bacterium
TACGGCGAGCGCCATGAAAGGAGATCGTGAACGCTGCCTCGAGGCGGGCTGTAATGACTACCTCACAAAGCCTGTGGACATCAACGAACTTCTCTCAGCCGTCGCGAGGTGGATCTCATATTCCGCCGAATCGGACAGTCCGACCGTGTGTGCGGATCAGTCAGCGCCGCAGCCGGCCGGTGAGGTTTCGGCCCTGATCTCGTCGCTGCCGACGGATGATCCTGAGTTTCGTGAGATCATCATCGAATATGTTGAGAATCTTACCAATCAATTGGAAGAAATGGAACGGACCTGTGCAGCCCGGGATTTCGAGAATCTCGCCAAGCTCGCGCATTGGTTGCTCGGGTCCGGCGGGACAGCCGGGTTCGAAGAGCTCAGCGCCCCCGCGGCCCGACTCGAGCAGAGCGCATTGCAGGAACAGGCAGATCAGGCTGCAGCCGTGATCGACGAACTGAAACAATTGTGCGAACGGATCCAGCGGGGGTTGCTGGTGTCGCCTGAGGACCAAGACCATGAGTAAGACCACGACAACACCGGAATCGACCGATCATGTGCGCATATCCGAGAACGGCGGCGATGCGGCCGAGTTGCCACACGTTGAATCGTCATCGGTGTCCGAGGCCAAGATCGTGATCGTGGACGATGAATCGATCAACATCCGGGTGACGCAGAAGTATCTCGAACGCCACGGCTACAAGCACTTCGAGACCACGACCAACGCGGCCGAGGCCTACGAGATGATCAAACGCGATCAGCCTGATGTCGTGCTGCTCGACCTCATGATGCCCGAAATCTCCGGGCTGGACATCCTGCGGACGCTCCGGCTTGATGAATCGACGAAACTCATTCCGATCCTGATTCTTACCGCTTCGACAGATCGGGCTTCCCGCCACAAGGCGCTGGAACTCGGTGCGACCGACTTTTTGATGAAACCGGTCGATGTCAACGAGCTGGTGCCTCGCGTGCGGAATGCCCTCTTGGTCAAGGCCCACAACGACCATCTCCGCGAGTATGCGCGGAAACTGAGCGAAGAGGTCAAGAAGCGAACCCATGAGTTGGCACAGAGTCGGCTTGATGTCGTGCATCGCCTGGCCAAGGCTGCCGAGTATCGTGACAATGAAACCGGTCGGCACGTCATCCGTGTCGGGAAGTACGTCGAGGTCATCGCGAGAGCGATGGGGTTGGATGAGGAAACGGTCGATCTCATGCGTCACGCGGCCCCGCTGCATGACGTCGGCAAGATCGCCATTCCCGATTCCATTCTTCTCAGCCCCAACAAGCTCACACCCGAGGAGTTCGAGCACATCAAGCTCCACAGTGCACTCGGAAAGAAGGTCTTTGAACAGATATCTGACGAGGAATGGACCCAGGTCCGCCGCCACGCCGATGCGGGTAAGGCCATCCTCGGTGGTACGAACTGCCCGCTGCTGCGCATGGCTGCACGGATCGCGATTTCCCACCACGAGAAGTGGGACGGCTCAGGATACCCGCTGGCGCTGGCCGGTGAAGATATCCCCCTCGAGGGTCGGATCACCGCGGTCGCGGATGTCTTCGATGCCCTCAGCAGCAAACGCCCGTACAAGCCGGCCTACTCGATGGAGAAGTGTATGGAGATCATGGAGGAAGGACGGGGCAAGCACTTCGACCCGAAAGTGCTCGACGCCTTCATGTCCGAACGTGATGCCATCGTCGAGATTCAGATCGAGTACGCCGACGTCTAAAGCCGGGTGCATCTCCATATGCCGCGGTACTCAGGTGCTGGGGGTCGGGGCAGCCTGATCTGCATTGCACTCGAACGACAGGCCTCTGACGGTTTGGCCGACCAGAACCCACGCTTTCAATGACCCCGATTGCCCGGTCGTTCCTGAGTGTCGCACGATGCGACCAAAGGGGGCTTGACAGAGCCAAACCGTAGCCTATGCTACGGTTTGGCCGAAGGGCTTTCACACACGGGCGGGGGGTGATATGTCTTCTGATCAGAACACGCACGCCAGACGCAATGCGCCGCCCGAGGCTTCGCTTTCTGATGTTCACCGCTCGGTGCGCGTTCGTCACGGGTCGCTGTTGCGCCGGATCTTTGCGTTCGCCGGGCCGGCCTACATGATTTCGGTCGGGTATATGGACCCCGGCAACTGGGCCACCGATCTTGAAGGCGGCGCTCGATTCGGGTACCGCCTGATCTGGGTCCTCCTGCTGACCAACATCATGGCGGTCCTGCTCCAAGCGCTCTCGGCCAGGCTTGGCATCGTCACGGGTAGAGACCTTGCTCAGGCCTGTCGGGAAAACTACCCGAGGTCCGTCAATTGGATTCTCTTCGGACTCTGTGAGATTGCCATCGGAGCCATGGATCTGGCGGAATTACTCGGAACGGCGATCGGGCTCAACTTGCTTTTCGGTATTCCACTCACCTGGGCGGTGCTCATCACCGGGGCCGATGTGCTCATTCTGCTCGGACTGCAAAGGTTCGGTATCCGAAAGATGGAAGCATTTATCCTCAGTCTGGTTTTTATGATCGGACTCTGTTTCGTCGTGGAGATGTTTATCGCGAAACCCTCGCTTTCCGGGATCGCATCGGGCTTTATCCCGCATTCTCTCGATGGGGCCCAGTTGTACATCGCTATCGGGATTCTCGGCGCCACCGTGATGCCTCACAATCTGTACCTCCATTCCTCGCTTGTTCAGACTCGCAACATCGAACGCAGCAAGAAGGGCATTGCCCAAGCGTGCAGGTTCAATCTGGTCGACACCATCGTGGCACTCAATGCAGCCTTCTTTGTCAACGCTTCGATCCTCATTCTTGCAGCAGCTGTATTCTGGAAACGAGATATCGTCGTCAACGAGTTGCAGCAGGCCCACAGCCTGCTCGATGGCATCCTGGGCTCGAAGATCGCTCCGATCGCCTTCGGTCTGGCGCTGCTCTGTGCCGGACAGGCTTCGACCCTCACCGGGACGTTGGCCGGACAGATCACCATGACCGGATTCCTTCGCTTCAGGATGCGTCCATGGCTTATCCGGCTGCTGACACGACTCGTCGCGATTGTTCCTGCGGTCTTTGTCATTTGGATCATGGGGGATTCCGGGTCGTATCGTCTGCTCATTCTGAGTCAGGTGATCCTGAGTCTTCAACTCCCGTTTGCGGTCGTGCCTCTGATCAAGTTCACATCGAGCAAGACCAAGATGGGGCCGTTTGTCAACAAGCCTTGGGTCAAGATTTTTGCGTGGGTCATTGCCGGCACGATCATCGCGCTCAATGTCATACTCGTGATTCAGGAGGTCGGGGCGTGGACCGAAGCGGCCGGCCGATATGGTTGGATGGTCTTGACCGGCGCGATACCGCTCGGCGGCGCTCTCGGTGCGTTGCTGCTCTGGTTGATCTTTCATAAGGATGAGTCCGACAGCAACGAATCCGAATCCGTCCGGGCGAGCGATGTGCTCGCCGGTGCTGCGATTCCGATGAAGTCAATCAAGCGGGTCGGGGTCGCACTCGAAGCCAAGAAATCCGATGCAGGCATGCTCGCGCGGGCTGTCGACCTGGCTCGCACGCACAAGGCCGAACTCGTGTTGATCCACATCGTCGAGGGTGTTGGTGGCCAGTGGTACGGTCAACAGACCGGCGACCTCGAAGCCCGCGAAGACGAGCGCTATCTGGAAGAGCTGGCCTCAAAGCTCTCAACAGATTCTCGAGATGATTCGATTGCCGGCGTTCATGCGGTTCTCGGTTTCGGCGATGTCGCACGTGAGCTTGTTCGCATCGTTGATGATGAGCACATTGACGTTCTTGTGGTCGGAGGCCACGGCCACAAAGGGCTCGCCGATGTGCTCCACGGGCAGACCATCCCCGGCGTTCGCCACGGGCTGGACATCCCGATCTTTGCGGTCAAACAAACCCGGCCAGACGCCGATTAAGCATCTGGCCGGTGACATGACAACTCAGAATGCGATCCGAGTCAGTGTTGCATCGCGTGGACATCAATCCCGAGTTTCTCGGCGACCCGCCGGCCGTAGTCCTCATCTGCCCGCGAGAAGTGACAGATCTGGAGCATCTGCACTTCTTTGCGCGCCTGCCCGAGCACGCCCGCGATCCGGGTCGCGAGGCGATCCCGGTGCGCATCGTCGAACATGCGGTACAGGTTGCCGGCCTGGGTGAAGTCATCATGGTCAACCGTCGAGTCGTATCGGTCAACGATCACCTGCCCGAGGTTCCATGCCGGGTCCATGAACTGCTCGTCCGGCATGGGCGTTCCTTCTCGGGTGTTGGGCCAGTAGTTGGGCTTGCCGCCGTAGTTTTGGGCGTCGGCAAGAGCACCATCGCGCTCGTAGTTCATCACCGGACAGCGGGGGCGGTTGACGGGGACCTGCCGATAGTTGACCCCGACGCGGTAGAGGTGCGTGTCGGCATAGCTCATGAGCCGGGCCTGGAGCATCTTGTCCGGGCTGGCGCCGATGCCGGGCACGAGGGCGCTCGGGTTGAACGCCGCCTGTTCCACCTCGGCGTGGTAGTTCTCCGGATTCCGGTTCAACTGCAGGGTGCCCACCTCGATCAGCGGGAAGTCCGCGTGAGGCCAGACCTTGGTCAGATCAAACGGATTCCACTGAAACTTGTCGGCCTGCTTCTCGGTCATGATCTGCACACAGAATCGCCATTCCGGGAATTCGCCCCGTTCGATGGCGTTGAACAGATCACGCTGGTGGGTTTCGCGGTCCTCGCCGATCATCTTCGCGGCTTCGTCGTCCATGAGGTTCTTGATGCCCTGCTTGGTCTTGAAGTGGAACTTGCACCAAACACGTTCATCGTTTTTGTTGATGAACGAGTATGTGTGGCTTCCATATCCGTTCATGTGCCGATAGCTCGCAGGGATCCCGCGATCGGAGAACAGGATCGTCACCTGGTGCAGCGATTCCGGGCACTGGCTCCAGAAGTCCCACTGCATGTCCATGTCGCGCAGGTTGGTTTTCGGATCGCGCTTCTGGGTGTGGATGAAGTTGGCAAACTTGTACGGGTCACGGATAAAGAAGACCGGCGTGTTGTTGCCCACGAGGTCCCAGTTGCCCTGATCGGTATAGAACTTGATCGCAAAGCCACGCACATCGCGCTCGGCATCCGCAGCGCCACGCTCGCCGGCGACCGTGCTGAACCGCAGGAAACACTCCGTTTCCTTGCCGACCTTGCTGAAAAGATCGGCCTTGGTGTACTGTGTGATGTCGTTGGTGATGGTGAGTTTGCCGTAGGCCGCAGATCCCTTGGCGTGGACGACCCGTTCCGGGATGCGTTCCCGGTTGAAGTGCTGCATCTGTTCGAGGAGTTGAACATCCTGCATCAGCACCGGGCCCCGGGGACCGGCGGTGAGCGCTTGCTGACGTCCGATCGGGGCGCCATCCGCTGTAGTGAGCTTTGGATTCTTCTCTGACATCATATTGCCTTTCTGATATGGAAATGAATCTGTTCCAGTATCGAGCAGCGGTTCGTTGCTCGATCAGTTCTCGTGATGGGGGCTGGATGTGCAGGCTGTGCAAACGCCCCGAAAGATAATCTGTGCCTCGTCGACCTCGCCGATGTCGGAGGCGTCCGGCTCGAGACATGGTTTGCGCCCGACCACGCATGGCACATCGTAAACACTGCCGCACACCCGACACACAAAGTGATGATGCCAGCGCTCGGCGATTTCATACAAAGCCCGGCCCGGCCCGGCATCCGCTTGCATCACCAAACCCGCACCCAAGAAACGAGCGATGATGTTGTACACCGTCATCCGCGGGTATCGCTCACCTCGGGCCGCCACGAGTTCGACGATTTCATCAACACTCAGGTGACCATCCGACTCGTGCAGAACCCGATACACCGCCACCCTCGACTTCGTCACACGAAGCCCCGCCTCCCTGAGGCGATCGGCTATTGCTTCATCCGTCAAACCCGGATGGACCGGCTGATCCATGACACTCTCTCCTCGGGCACCCAGTCGTCCGAATGGGGTCTCACACCGTTTCGAAGCATACCCGTCTATATTTGATATTGTCAACACAACGAAAAGCGACATTCGGGGCACCAAAACAGGGGGTGGCGGGGCGGATCTATAAAAGCCCGCACACCGTGGCCATTCGGACCGGGTGTGCGGGCTATCTGGAGTACGAGATTGGCTCTGGCGGGCCTTAGAAGTCCATGAAATCCTCTTCGTCTGCCATGCCGGCGTCGTCGCCCGTCGCGACCAGCACCGGCGTTTTCAGATCCTCGCGAGGGGATGTCGGACTGCTGTCCGGGACATACTTCGGATCGATCTTGAATTGACCGACTTGGCTGCGGAGCTGGGAGACCTCGGCCGCCGTCTCTTCCGAGGCCGATGCCAGTTCCTCGGCGTTGCCCGCATTCTGCTGGGTCACCTTGTCAAGCTCAGCCACGCCCGTATTGATCTCCTGGATGCCGGTCGCCTGCTCAAGGGCTGCCGAGGAGATCTCTGCGAGCAAGGTATTGACCTTGAGCGTGCCCGTCGCAATCTCCTCGAGAGCGTGCCCGACGCGCTCTGCGATGGCGACACCATTGTCCGCACGTCGGGTCGATTCCTCGATCATCGACGACGTGTTCTTGGCTGCTTCGGCGCTGCGCTGCGCCAGATTGCGAACCTCGTCGGCGACGACCGCAAAGCCCTTGCCGGCCTCGCCGGCTCGGGCCGCCTCGACTGCCGCATTCAGGGCGAGCAGATTGGTCTGGAACGCGATCTCGTCGATCACCTTGATGATCTTCGAGATCTGAGAACTCGACTTTTTGATCTCGTCCATGGCGGCACTCATCGCCTGCATCTCGTCCTGGCCCTTCTTGGCGGCCTGCTGGGCCTCCTCAGACAGCGTCTTGGCCTGAACTGCGTTGTCGGCGCTCTGGCCGGTCATGGCCGAGAGCTCTTCGAGCGAGGCACTGATCTGCTGGAGGTTCGCAGCCTGCTCGGAGGCGCCGGCAGCGAGAGACTGGCTCGCCGAGGCGATCTGGCTCGAACCAGCATCAATCTGCGTCGCACCGCTGCCGACCTGTCCGAGAACCTGCGAGATATTCGCGATCATGTCTCGGAACCCATCGGCCAGCCGACCAAGACTGTCGTCGCCCTCGACGGTGATTTCCGCGGTCAGATCACCATTGCCTGCCGACATCGTGACCACAAGAAGATCCTCGATCTTCTGTTCGAGTTCTCGGGCCTGCTGGATCTCGCGTTCCTGGGCGGCAGCGGCTTCCTGCTCGTACAGCTTCTGATCCGTGATGTCAAGAGCGAACTTCACCACCTTAAAGGGCTTGCCTTCTTCGTTGAAAATCGGGTTGTATGATGCCCGCAGCCAGATGGTGATCCCGCCCTTCCCGCGTTCCTCATACTCCTTGGACTCGTACTGGCCATCGTTGAGTTTCCGCCAGAACTCGGCGTATTCAGGGCTTGCAGCCGTTTCCTCATCGACAAACATCCTGTGGTGCTGGCCCTTGATCTCGTCGAGCGTGTAGCCCACGGTCTCAAGGAAGTTATCGTTGGCCGTGATGATCGTGCCATCCATGTTGAACTCGATCACAGCCTGTGATCGGTTGATTGCCTCGATCGTGGCCTTCATCTCCGCAAAGGTGCTGTCTGAAGATTCGTGCTCGCCCATTGATATAACTCCTGCGCGTGGATGGGCGCTGATCGGTCATTCGCCGGCCGGTCAGCGGTCTGTTCTGGTACAACTTGGTGCGGGACATCCCCACGCCTCACCGGCTCAACTTCGGCGCATTCAGACCGCTCCTTTACAACCTGGTGTTCAATGGAACACCCGTCGAAACGCGATCATTTCCCGAGTAAAACGCCGATTTCAGCGAAGAATGGGCTTTGGTCGGATCGTGTTCAGCGAGCCTGTCGGAGATGGATTCTCGTGGTCGACCATCGACAGCGTCGTATCTATAAATAAAAAATCAATATAATATCAAGTAAATATATATAAAATATAATGATTCTATACTGGTGCGTCCCGCCGTGTGGGCCGGACCATGCTTCGAGACGTGTGCCCTCCAGAGTGTAAAAAATATTCTCGATCGCCCATCCTCATGTGTGTGGGGGCGTGACGCGAAATTGTGTTGGGCTGCATCGTGGGTCTCCTGGAACTCGCGATCCGTCGCGGAGTTGGCACAGTCATGTGTCGGCCCTGTGGCGCTGACCTTCCAGGGGCCGCGACTCCTGTGTGGAAGGTATCAAGAACCGCCCCGGCTTTGACGACATCCGCGTCGGCAGGCGTTGCTGCCCGCGATCACCAGGCCGCGGCTGCGGGGTTATACAAACAGGAGCTCACGATGTCAGACGACACCTCAATCGAACGAAGCGAATCGGAAATGCGTGCCATTATCGAAGCCGTCAACAGATCGCAGGCCGTGATCGAGTTCAACATGGATGGCACGATCATCACGGCGAACGATCTCTTTCTCGAAACGATGGGCTACACGCTCGACGAGATCAAGGGTGAGCACCACCGCATCTTCGTGGAGCCGGACTACGCAGTCAGTGCCGAGTACGAACTTTTCTGGGAGTGCCTCAATGATGGTCAGTACTACTCGGAAGAGTTCAAACGAATCAACAAGAATGGAGAACTCGTCTGGCTGCAGGCGTCATACAACCCGTTGATCGGTGACGATGGAAAACCCTACAAAGTTGTCGAATACGCCACCGATATCACGCCTCAGAAGAAGATGCAGCTGGAGCAGTTCGAGGCCCGGGCCCGTGAGGCCGAGCAGAAGGAAGCCATTCAGGAGGTGCTGAGCAACGTGGCAATGGGCGCCGATCAGATCGACATGGGCTCGCAACAGATCGCGATGGCGAGCCAGTCGATGGCAGATGGTGCTTCCCAGCAGGCTGCAAGTCTCGAAGAGATCGGCGCATCACTCGAAGAAATGTCCAGTATGACAACCCAGAATGCGGACAACTCGGTCCAGGCCACCACGCTTTCCGGCGAGGCGCGCAGCGCCGCTGTCCGCGGGCAGGAAGAAATGAAACTCATGACCGAAGCCATGGATGAGATCAAGAAATCAAGCTCGGAGATCTCGAAGATCATCAAGGTGATCGACGAGATCGCGTTCCAGACCAACCTGCTCGCACTGAATGCGGCTGTCGAGGCGGCCCGAGCCGGCGAGGCCGGCAAGGGGTTTGCGGTCGTCGCCGACGAGGTTCGCAATCTGGCGCAGCGCAGCGCCGAAGCCGCCAAGAACACGTCGTCGATGATTGATGAATCTACGAAACGTGCGGACAACGGCGTCGCCATCGCTGACCGCGTCGGTGCATCACTCGAAGAGATCGCTGCCGGTACCAATAAGGTCAACACACTCCTCGCCGAGATCTCGACCGCATGCCAGGAGCAATCTCAGGGCATCATCCAGATCAATCAGGGTGTCGCAGAGCTTGACAAGGTGACCCAGCTCAACGCGGGCAACGCCGAGGAACTCGCCGCTGCTGCACAGGAAACCGCCGCTCAGGTCGCAACTCTCCGCGAGACCGTTGCGCAGGCCGCCGGTTCCGAAGCGCCACCTCAGCCTGTTCCGATGGTGGCACCGCCCGAGGCGGAAACTGTCGAGCAGCCCGCAGGCGAAGCGCCGGAACCGGAACTGGTGGCGCAGGAGGCAGCCGCGCAGGCGATCCCGCTCTCGGACAGCGAGCTCGAATCGTTCTGATCTCCGGCAATTGAAATAAGGCGAAGGTCAAGAGAGCGAGGTCAGGTCATCCCGGGGCTGCGCCGGCGGGTTGAATTGCTCTTCAACTTTCCATTTCATGTTCCCATCCCGGCAATCGACGTGCACCGCGAAGAATCCCGGTCGGCCATCGGGTTCCGCGGGCTCGTGCCGACGCACCAGGGGCCAGATGATTTTTCGATCCGAATCAGGCACGGCAAGGTGCTCCAGCTCCGCCGGATCATGCCAGTCGAGCCGGCCCTCGTCCATATCGTGAGGCTCGACCCAGACTGGCCCCAGAACGCGGTAATAAAAGAGGAGCCAATGGGTCGTGCCCTGGAACGCCTGCTCAGAGATCATCCCCATCAGGTGGAGCCGACTCACTGGGATCTCCAGCCCCGCTTCTTCACGGATCTCTCTTTGGGCGCACTGCGCCGGCGATTCGCCGACTTCCATCTCAAGCTTCCCGCCGATCGGAGAATACAAACCCTTGTTCGGCTCTTTCAGCCGGTGCAGCAGCAGCATGCGACCATTCTTGTCCCGCAGGTCACACAATGTTGCCAGTTTGTACGGGAGTCGGGGGGGGCTCATCTGAATCTACCATATGCCGGAAGTTCTCCGGGGGACCCCGATCGACATCCGATGGTGTGATTCTCTCTGGTGCGCCGATACCCTCTTGCCGTGCCGATTCTCACCCACACCGTTTCCGCGTACCCGCCATGCCATGCCGACTCGTGCTTTATGGTCGGAATCGGTGGGTGCGGCATGTCAGGGCTGGCCAGGCTCTTGCGCTCTCAGGGTATCGAAGTCTCCGGCACGGATTCGGTTGAAAGCCCGACCACCGAAGCGCTCGGGGCCGAAGGGTTCTGCATCGCTGTCGGCGAGCCCCCGGCCGAACTCCCGGCCGTGTGCAATTCATTGATCGCCTCGGCTGCGGTCAGCCCGTCCCACCCGCTCATGCTCGAGGCCAACCGGCGTGGCATTCCCATTCTGACCTATGCCGAGGCGCTCGGCCGAGCCATGCAGTCCATGACCGGGGTCGCCATTGCCGGCACACACGGAAAAAGCACAACCACCGCGCTGCTTTCCGCCGCTCTGATCGAAGCCGATCTCGATCCAACCGTCATCGTCGGCGCTAGTTGCCCGCATCTACCCGATGCTCAGGGCAACGCAACCGGGTTTCGCCTCGGAGCCGAGAAGATTCCAGCGGGCCCGCGTGCGAATCAGCCGGGGCTGCTGATCGCTGAGGCATGCGAATACAACCGGAGTTTCCATAACCTGAAGCCGGTCGTTGCGTGTATCGGATCCGTCGAAGCCGACCATCTCGACGTCTATGGATCATTCGATGCCGTGCTTGATGCTTTCCGTGAATTTGCCAAGCTTCTCCCGGCCGGGACCGATGACCCAAGCCGGGGCGGTACACTCATCATCGGCCACGACACCGCGCACCGTCGCGACGTGACCCGAGGCATCGATGCCAGAATCGAAACCATCGGATTCAATCCTGCTGCCGATTGGTCGGTTGCCTTTGAACCGACCACCCGCCACGTCAAACTCACCCACAAAGGAAACTTCGCGGCGGCGTACACCTGCCCGATGCCGGGGGATCACTCGGCGCTCAATTCGGCCATGGCCTTTGCGCTGGCCGACACGCTCGGCGCCGATCGAGAATCGATCGTCCGCGCCTTCAGAACGTTCAAGGGCATCGGCAGAAGGCTCGAACTCATCGGCGATCGACCGATGCCCTCCGGCGGCACCGTCCGCGTCTACGACGACTACGGCCACCATCCCACCGAAGTCGAGATGACACTTCGCGCTCTCCGCCAACACGAACGACCACAAGACCACGGCGGCCGACTCGTCTGTGTCTTTCAGCCCCACCAGCATTCAAGAACACGATTTCTCCTCGACGACTTCGCTGCGGCATTCGGTCAGGCCGACGTGGTCATCGTCCCGAATATCTACTTCGTCCGAGATTCTGAGGCGGAGAAACACAAAGTCTCAGCCGGCGATCTGGTCGACAGACTCCGTTCGCGGGGCACCCGAGCCATGCACCTCTATCCATTCGATGCCATTGTCGAGCAGGTCGAAGAAACGTGCCGGGCGGGCGACCTGCTCGTCGTCATGGGCGCGGGACCCGTCTGGGAAATCGCACGATCATTCATGGAGCGAGCGCCGGCCGCGGCGCCAACCTCGGTATGAACAATGCACTCGACACACTCGAAATCGAAACGAATGCGCCCATTCGCACCTCATTCGCCGTCGGCGGCCGAGCCGACAAACTCGCTCGTCCCAGGACAACCGAGCAGCTCCAAGCCTGTTGTGCCGCCGAGTCGGAACTGCGAGTTCTGGGCCAGGGCGCCAATCTGCTTGTCGATGATGCGGGCGTGGCCGAGCTTGTCGTTTCACTCGACAACAAGGCATGGCGGGAGGTCGTGATCGATGAATCCACCGGCCGTGTGCGCGCCGGCGCCGGCGCCGACCTCCCGAAGCTCATCCATGCCACCGTTCGCGCCGGGCTGACCGGCCTCGAAGGGCTCATCGGGATTCCTGCGACAGTCGGCGGAGCCGTCGTCATGAACGCCGGAGGCTCCTTCGGGCAGATCGCCGACTCGGTGGCGCGAGTCAAGGCCGTCACACGCTCGGGTGACATCACCGACACGCCCCGTTCGCAGATCGGCTACACCTACCGCCGGAGCGGGCTCTTCGATCGCATCGTCACCGAGGTCGAGTTTGCCCTCGTTCCAGGCGATCCCGAGATCGCCCGCGAAAGGCTCAAAGAGGCCATGGCGATCAAAGCCAAAACCCAACCTCTGACCGCAAAGACCTGTGGATGTGTCTTTCGGAACCCGGTTCTGAAAAGTTCCATCGAAGGTGTTGGCGAGGCAAACGAGCGCGTCAGTGCCGGCAAACTCATCGACATGGCCGATGGCAAACAGCTTGCGCACGGAGCGTGCCGCGTCAGCGAACGCCACGCCAACTTCATCGAAACTGCCCCCGGCGCCACCGCCTCGGACATTCTCCACCTGATCGACGCGATCAAGGCGCGTGTGCATGATCGGTTCGATGTGACGCTCGAAACCGAAGTGGTCATCTGGAGACGAAGGCCATGAAAAGCGTGCTCGTGCTCGGCGGAGGACCGGGCGCCGAACGTGACGTCTCGATCGCAAGCTCGACCGCCGTTGCGCGCGCGCTGGAACGGGCGGGGCTCAATCCCACGCTGGTTATGATCGACCAGCCCGAGGATCTGAACCACCATCCGGGAGATGTGATTTTCCCCGTGCTGCACGGATGGTGGGGCGAGGGCGGACCACTTCAGGACATCCTCGAACGAGATGGTCGGCCCTACGTCGGCTCCGGCCCGAGCGCCTCTCGGCTGTGCATGGACAAGATTGCCACCAAGCTCGAAGCCGCCCGGCTGGGCGTGCGCACGCCGCCGGCGGTTCTGTTCAACCCAGAAGACCGCACCCTCGGCATGAACCTTCCTCTGGTGCTCAAGCCCGCGCTCGAGGGGTCCAGTGTCGGCCTCCATGTCTGCACGGATGCGAACACGCTGAAGCGTGCTGTCAGCCAGATCCTCGATGACCGCGCCAACGGACATGCACCGGTGATCATGGCCGAGCGATTCATTGAAGGTCGAGAGGTCACCTGCAGCATCATCGAATCCGATGGCGAACCCATCGCCCTGCCCCTGATCGAGATCAAGCCCGCTGCCGGCGTGTACGACTATGACGCGAAATACGACCGGGATGACACGCGGTACTTCCTTGATCCCGAGGGTATAGATCCGGAGCCGATCGTCCGCGATGCCATTTCCATCGCCCGGGCGCTCGGGGTTCGGCACGTGGCCCGGGCCGATTTCGTCGTGGATGCCGCCGGTCGGCACTGGTTCCTCGAGATCAACACCATCCCCGGCTTCACCGACCATTCCCTGCTGCCGATGGCTGCGGCCGGTCGCGGGATCGACATGCCCGACCTGTGTGCGCACCTCGTCGCCTCGGCCTGCGGATCGGCCCCGAGAGCCGGTGCAGCGGTGCATTCAAGTTCACATGGTCACTGATCCGAACCCACAAGATACATGGCAGCACGCAAGACCCGAAAGAAAACGACCCGCACGTCCACCAGGAAGGCCTCGGCGAGCCCGATCCTCGAACGTCTCTCGCCTCAGGTGGTGTGGGCGGTGGTGGTGGCGATGGGCCTGATCGCCGGGACAGGTGTCGGGTTGTCATTCGCCGAGACGCGGGCCGCGGAGATCGCCTCGGACGGTCCTTCCGTGGTCCGGATCGAGTGGCCCGAGGCCATCGCCAACGGCCAACCGGTTGCCTGGCCCCCGGCTCCTGTTCAGCAGGAATTGCTCGACCAGGCCTATGCCATTGTCGCCGAACACCCCGGTCCCTTCTCGGCAACCACGCTCGATGCTCTCGGCACATGGCTGAGTGAAACGGGTTGGGTCAGCGGCGTTTCGAGCATCCGCAGGCTCGACAGCGGCGTGATTGATATCCACGCGGTCTGGCGGGCGCCGGCGGCCGTCGTCCGCGACGGGGCGCAGGACTACCTCATCGCGTCCGATGGGTGCCGACTCCGGGCGAGTTGGCGCGCCGATCTTTCCCCATTCCCGACGATCATCGGGGCCCGTGATGCGCGCGCACTGGCTGTGGTTCCGGGCGAGGTCTGGCCCAGCGAATCCGTGCAGGCCGGGCTGGAACTGATCAACCTCATCGAAAGCCGGCTCCCCGGTGATCAGGGCAGCGACCAGATCACCGGCGTCGATGTCTCGCAGTTTGTCCGGCTTCACAGGCTGATCCTCCGTACAGACCACGGCAACTCGATCATCTGGGGCCGACCGCCAAGTGATCCCGTTCCCGATGCCGTCTCGACGGAAACCAAGCTCCGCCAACTTGCCCATCTCCGGCACAATCCCGACTTCGGCTACCGGATCGACGCGGGACAGGGCCTGATCGATATCAGTTCCGGGCCCGTCCTCGTTGAAGACCGACCGAGCAGCGCCCAGAATCCGCCGAAGTGAACGCCCTCCCGAAAATCCAGTCGAATGGATCCTCGCCGAAGAACGGTCGAGGGTTTTTCGTCCGGTGGGCTGAACGCATCGGTCTTATTCCACCGGCTGAGGGAGAAGACAAATGGGCCCACCGCCGCGGCGAGCCCCGAGGCTTTGCGGTCATCTGGATGGCCTACCTCCTCGCTTCGACACTGGTCGTCTTCCTTTCGCTTGGTGATCCGGTGCGTGTGACCGCAGAGGGCTACCGCGAGGGCGTCCGAATGCTCATCACCGCCATCGCCATCGGGATCACGATCATGTGGCCCATGCTCAGGCTCAGCCAGGCCTCACCGGTCGGAGGCGGTGGCCACGCGGTTGCGCGCGACCTGATGATCCTGCTCATCCCGCTTCAGGCGGTGCTCTGGCCCCAGACGCTGCTGACCGGCTGGACATTCTCAGCCATCGGCGCTGCTGCACTGACGCTCTTGGCTTGGTCGCTGCTCGTCGGCGCGCTGGTGGCTGCGGGGCTGGGATTCGGTCAACAGGATACGCACGGGCAGTCAAAGTTGCAAGAAATACAATATGCTGAAAATTCTGTGACAATCGCCAGGACCCTCTGGATGCTGGCCATCCTGACGCTCGTGCTTGCGGGGCCGTTGCTGATGGTGCTGATTCGGTCGATCGGCCGAGGGAGCTCGGCAGAATTTCAGGTGATGCTCGGCATGTCATCACCACTGACTGCACCGTGGGAGCTGCTCAAGGACCGTGTCTGGACAGGCCATCGGGCGGCGGTGGGGCCCGAGCACTGGCGCGCGGTCTGGATGACACTCTCAATCGCGGTGGCCGCTTGGGTCCTGCGCGCCCTCTGGCGCCGTCAACCGTCGGCATAAAACGATCGACACGCGTCGGACCGAATTTGATTATCGACCCGCCGGGACGCTCCGGTTTTCGCCGATGCCGATCACGGTTCAAATCGTCGCTCGACTGGCAGCAAGATCGTTTTCCACACCTCGAGAGAACCATTCGAGAGCCCGGCCTTTCAGACCTGTGTCCTCATCGAACAACCAACGGCTGGATCAGAATCCTTGATCTACGATCGCTGGGGCTCGCGCCATGCGACCCATGTACGATGCAGGAACGATGATGGATAAGGCAACCACCGAAAAGCTTCGCCTGCCGGAACTCTTGGCCATCGGTGTCGGTGGAATGATCGGTGGTGGAATTTTCTCCGTGCTTGGTATTGCGGTGGGGATCAGTGGTCATGCAGCGCCACTTGCGTTTCTGCTTGGCGGGCTCATCGCGCTCTCGGCCGGGTATTCGTACGTCAAACTTGCGCTCACCTTCCGATCCGACGGCGCCAGCTTCACCTACCTGGAACGGGCATTCCCGAATCAGTTGCACGTTGCGGGGTTGATGGGGTGGACGGTGATCGTCGGCTACGTCGGGACGCTTGCGTTGTACGCATTCACGTTCGGGGCCTACGGCGCGGATCTGCTCGGGAGCCCGGGCGACAACACAGTCCGGATGACGCTCTCGATCGGTGTGCTGGTGTTCTTCATGATTGTCAACCTGCGTGGAGTCCGGACCAGCGGCGTGACGGAGGACATGATTGTCTTTACCAAGGTGCTCCTGCTTGGGCTCTTCGCTGCTGCGGGGTTGCGGACGATCTCGCGAGATCATCTCTTGCCGGTGTTCGATCATGGCACCGGCTCTGTGTTTGTTGCGGGAGCGACAATCTTCGTGGCTTTCGAGGGATTTCAACTCATCACCAATGCGGTCTGCGAGACCGACAAGCCCAAGCAGAACATCCCACGAGGGATCTACGGCTCGATCATCATCACCACAATCATCTATCTCGGAGTTGCAATCGTGGCGATCGGGAATCTGACGGCTTCGGAGATCGCCGATGCGGAGGAATACGTGCTGGCCGTGGCAGCGAAACCCTCTCTCGGAGAAGCCGGCCAGGTGTTGGTCGGGATCGCAGCCCTGCTGGCGACATCTTCGGCGATCAATGCGACATCATTCGGTTCCTCGCGAATGATGGCGGAAATGGCGACAGAGAAGATGATGCCTCGGGCGTTTTCGTTCCGGGATCGCCGAGCCAACGTGCCTTGGGTAGCCGTGATGACCATGACTGCCTTCGGGGTTGTCTTCACAGCATTCAACTCGCTTGACACGATCGCAGCCTTCTCCAGTTTAACATTTCTCATCGTCTCGATCGGTGTCAGCGTCGCGAATCTCCGGCTCCGGGCACGGACGCATTCCAAAGCATGGTTGGTCGTGCTCGGTATGACGCTGATGTCCGCGACGGTCGTGATGCTGGTGATCCACCTCTGGGACCAGAAACGGACCACGCTCATGTGGGTTCTGGGGATCTACGCGGCTGTTTTCATCACAGAATACCTGTTCAGTCAACGCCGGCTCGTATTCAAAGAACGCCAATGATCCGATAACAGGCAGGGTTTTCTCTGAAATTCGACGTCCGTGGCCCCGGCCGACCGCCATTTTCGCATCTGATGGTGGGCGAGGCCAAGGACTGCCAATCCATCGCGGATCAGCCGAAGCTGGTATGCCCTGGTACGAATGGCTTTTGCACCGGAGGTAAAGAAATGAAAACGAACCGAATGATCACCGCGGGCTCGATTGTGCTCGCATTGATGGCAACCAATGCCGCTGGCCAGAATTCCAACTGGACCAATTCGAGTGGAGGATTTTGGAATGACTCGCTCAATTGGGATGCTCTGATCCCGCTCAATCCATCCCAAGATGCCACGCTCGGACTGGCGGGGGCGTACATCGTCGATCTCGACACCAACCCGGATATCGGTATCCTGAGCATCACCAATCCGATGGCGACGCTGCGTGTTCCTCTCGGACGCACGCTCGGTCTGAATGGGCCGACGGCGACCAACAATGGCCGTATCACAGTCAATCACAATGGTTCGTCATCGAATGCCTTCATTTCTATCAATGCCGATACAGTGCTGGGCGGCTCAGGCGAAGTCTGGTTGCAAACTTCCTCTGACAACGCACAGATCGCCGGTGCCGGTACGCTGACCAACAGCCTCGGCCACACCATCCGCGGTGTGGGACGCATCACCGCGCCAATGGTGAACAACGGCGCTGTGGCTGCGGACAGCAGTATTGCGATTTCAGGGAACGATCTGGACCTCATGTCGGCTGTCACGAACAACAGCATGATCTCGGCCGAGGCCGGGTCGAACCTCGATATCGTCGGAGTCACGATCGATCAGACCGGCGGGGGCGGGTTGTTCTCGGCCAATTCCGGCAACATCAACACGGTTGGAACGGGCAGCACCATCATCGGCGGCACCATCGACCGCACCGGAACCGGTGAGTTCAACCTTGCCGGCACCGCAACACTGACCGGTGTCACCAACAACGGATTCATTGACCTCCGGCTCGGAAGCACCATGCTGGTCGCAGGCACCGGGCTCACCAACAACGGCACGGTTGTGTTGAATCGGACTGGGTCAAGCGCCAATTCCATCATGAACTTCACCGCCAGCGGCAACCTCGATGGCACGGGCGAGGTCCAGATGCAAACGAGTACCGACAACAGCCAGCTCAACGCCGACATCGGCATGACCATCACACACGCCGCGACCCACACCATCCGAGGTGTCGGGCAGGTCAACGCGGCGATGATCAACAACGGCACGATCAGCGCCGATGCTGCCATCGCGCTCTCGGGCAGTGCGCTCGAGCTCCAGATAAACGACAAGATCAACAACGGCGACATGACGGCCGAGGCAGGAAGTATTCTCCAGATCGATGGCATCACGATCGACCAACTCGCCGGCGGCGACCTGATCTCCAACGGCGGGGACATCAATCTGAATAGTGCCACGATCGAGGGTGGAACATACTCGGCCCCGGGGGGCGGACAACTCCGAGCCGATTCCGGCACAGAGCTCCTCAGCGGTGTCACACTCAACGGCCCGATGCGGGTGGATCTCGGCACGACCGTCCAGGTTGACGGCGACGGGATCACCAACAACGGCGTCATGCAGATCAACCCAGACAACTCGTCTGCCAACTCGATTCTTATGTTCACAGCCGACGCAGCGCTCGGTGGCACGGGTGAGATCCAGTTGCTGTCAGGTACCGACAACTCCCAGGTCAACACGGCTGCTGGGACAATCGTGACGCAAGCTGCGACCCACCTGATCCGAGGCGTCGGGCAGGTCAATGCCGCGATGATCAACAATGGCGAGATCCGGGCCGATGCCACCATCTCATTCTTCGGGAGTGATCTTGATCTTCGGACCAACAACAAGGTGAACAACAACCTCATGGTCGCGGCCATGAGCAGCAATCTGGATATCAACGGCATCATGATCGACCAGTCCGGCGGCGGGATGCTCGTCGCCGACGAGGGCGAGATCCGACTGAACGGTGCCACAATCGAGGGAGGCGACTACCTCGCAATCGGCGCCGGACTCCTGCGGTCGGACACGGGGACACAGCTTCTCAGCGGCGTCACACTCAACGGCCCGATGCGGGTGGATCTCGGCACGACGGTTCAGGTTGATGCCGATGGCTTGACCAACAACGGCATCATGCAACTCAATCCAGACAATTCTTCTTCAAACTCAATTCTCCTGTTCACAGCCGACGCGGCACTTGGCGGTACGGGCGAGATCCAGATGCGCACAGGCTCAGATAACTCCCAGATCA
>DRKT01000153.1 GCA_011053195.1 Phycisphaerales bacterium
CCGTCCTCGAAGCGTGTCTGGTCGATCAACCTCGCAGCGATGACAGCGCCGGTGGCTCTACAACGAACGCCTTGGAGGCATCGCCACATTCGAAAGCATCAACCCCACCACCAGCGACATCGCCAGCAGGATCGTGAGGAAGGCCGTCTCGACGCCGCCGAGGGCATCGTTGGCTAAAAATGCGTTCAGGCTCTGGAAACTCACGCTCCCCGGGACGAGCAGCATGATCCCGGGCATGGCCGGCACCGCGACGGGTTTCTCGGCGAACCGGCTGTAGGCATTGGAATAGAGCCCGGTCAGGAAGGCGCCGAGGCAAACGCCCAACTCGGGCCCGAGCAATTGCGAGCCGTACTTGGCGCTCAGAAAGGCAATCGCGCCAGAACACATCAGCACAGGGATATCCCGGGGCCGGGCCTTGAACAGCACGGACAAGGCGATCGGCGTGATGATCAAAGCCGGGAAGAGTGTCCACTCGGGCAATGGATGGGTTGGATTGGTGACCGATGCCGTGCCCATCAGTCCACCGAGGCGGGTGCCGAGCGCCACACCGAATCCGATCGAGACCAGCACGGTGAATGCCGACATGATTCTTGCCGTTCCCGCAACAAGATTCCGAGTCGCAAGTTCGTTGATCGCCATGGTCAGTGTCAGCCCCGGGATCAGCACGATGAGCCCGGCGACCGTGACCACCTCGGTCGCGAGCGGTCCGAATGCCTTGGCGCACAGCACGGCTCCGGCCGATGCGATGATGCCACACATGAAGTCGATCAGCCTCGCCGATTCACGCCGGCGCGAGGCCACCACGATCAGCACGCCCGCAGCCAGACCGATCAGTCCCGACGCCATGATCTCACGAACACCGCCCCCGAAAAAGCGAGAGGCGCACGCCGACGCCACACCAAAGCTCGCCAGCATCAACCCGGTCCCGAACCGCTGGGGTTTGGAGAGCACCTCGGCGAGGCGTGCGTTTCCCTCGGCCGCGCTGCACCGTCCCTCGGCGACATCGACCAGAATCTCGTCGATATCGACAAGCCGTTCCAGGTTCACTTCGCCCGGCTGAACACGGATGAGAACCGTCTCGGCACGCGCCGGTGGCTTTCGGAGAGAAACAAACACGGCCGTCGGCATCGCGAAGATTTGGGCCTCGAGCCCGAGCCGCTGCGACAGCGACGCCATCGCTTCTTCAAGCCGATGCGCCGGTGTCCCGAACGTGCCCAGGGCCTCGGCCATCGCGATCACAAACGCCGAGGCCTCGCAGCCCAAGCTGTCCGATTCGGCGCTGCATTCGAGTTGATCCAGCGGGGTCGCCATAGCCCAGCGTAGCGCTCACAGGCTCGCGACATTCACCGGCAGATCCGTCGCTGGCATTCGGTGAGAAAGCGCCAAAGCCGGCGCACCTTGGCGCCGTGCTTCCAGCGGTCGCCGTGCTCGAGGATCATCATCCCGATCCGCTGGACACGCTCTCTCACGGGACGTACTTGCCTCGTCTCAAACTCGAACACGATGGACCCCGCCGCATCGTCGGGCAGCTCGAACCGGATCCATCCCCGGTCGAATATTTTCAATTCCGAAGATCGACACGATTCAAGGTTGACACCGATCCCGACATCGGACGCATCAATCATCGTGCCGGTCCAATCGGGCTGACGTGTCGGCGGGAACACCTCGCCCTGCTCATCAATCCCGCCTCGTTCCGGCGTTGCAACACCTTCGATGACGCGCGGCACTCCGCTTTGAAGCAGAAAGTCCCTCGGTGGCCGCTCGTGCCACACCTCGACACGCACCGGACGTTCCAGCACGGCAAGCGAGACGCGGTAGACATTCCGACGCTGCCCGATTTCGACCTCCGTCGGGAATTGCAGATCGATCGCGGGGACCACCCACGATCTGTTCAGCCGAATCGCCTTGGCTGCCGTGAGCACGACCGATCGAAACTCGTACAGCGTCCGATGAAACCGGAAGTATGCCTTGATTCTTGATTCTTTCGAGAATCGTGAGTTCTTCCCGATGACCTGCACCTGCTCGATCATCAGCGCACCGCTCTCGATCTCAAGCATCCGCCCGCGGGCAAAAGGCTCGACCCCCACCAGATCCGCCTGCACGATCTCCAGCGGCGCATTGCGGGCGCACGCCTCGGCCAAAGCCTCAAGGCCGGGCAGCACGTCCGGTGCGTTGCGTTGTGCCTGATCCAAAGTCGTACACTCCACGGGGTCCGTACAGACCCGGGATGGATATCGGCCCACACAGACCCCACCTTGATGGGCGGCGTCCGATAATCAGGGCAACTCCTGCCCACCACCCTCCGCCATACTGAAATGTCGCCCGGGTGGACGCACAGCGTAGTTCGACTTCAGCGAGAAGCCCGACACATCGCACCCGAGTTCCTCAAGCCAACCCGATACGACCGTCGTCGATTGGTGACCGATCCAGTAGCATGACGGGTCCTGCACCAACGACATCCGCCGACGCGCATTGATGTGTTGGGTTTCGATGCTGTCGTTGTACCGTGCCCGCAGTCTTTCGGAGAGCGATGCGGAACGCTCCCGTTCGATCTCGATTATGTACACATCCGTCGCATATCCAACCAGATCGGGCAGTAGCGAGCCATCATCGAGCCGGGGCCCTGTCTCCCGATCGTGCCGGCCGAGTGCTCCCTGTGTCGGTACCAGTAGAGCAATCGGCCCGTAGAGCAGGTCGTTCTGATCGAGCGCGTACCACCGCCAGTCGCCATAGCCCCACTCGGTGTAGCGACCACCATCTTCCGGAAGCCACAGCCGGCTCGTATCGCCGAAGTCGACCAGATACACAGTCACCGGATCGGCGACGAGCAATGGCGGCTTCACCGTCACCCGACACCCCGACAGGACCGCCAACGCAACCATCAGACTGAGTACGATCTCGACTTTCCTGGCACGAACCATGCAAACAGGATATCGTCCCGGCCATGATGTACGGAGCACTGATCGGCGGGACCTATGCCTTCATGTCGCTGGTGACGTTCGCCGTCTTTGCCATCGACAAACGACGGGCTATTCGGGATCAGTGGCGCATCTCGGAAAAGGCTCTGCTGGTGCTCTGCTTCCTGTTCGGCTGGCCGGGCGGGCTGCTCGCGATGAAACTGGTCCGGCACAAAACGCAGAAACCAACATTCAGGTTCGGTGTGCCGGCGATCGCGCTGCTGCACCTTGCCGGCTGGATCGCGGTTGCGATGGTTGCCTGGTCCTGAGTCAGACCCGATCTAATACCGCTCAAGCGTCGGGTCGATGTCTCTGGCCCAGAGGTCGATCCCGCCCGCGACAGACCGGATATCCCGGAAGCCCATCTGCCTCAGCGCCAGCGTCGCCATCAATGAACGCCGGCCCGTGTGACAGATGATCGCGACCGGCGTATCTAGACCGGCCGGCAGATCATCCGCCACATCCTCGATCTCGTTCATCAGCTTCCCGAGCGGGCAGTGCATCGCACCCTCGACGCGCACCACCTTCAACTCGTCATCTTCCCGACAATCAATGAGCACAAATCCATCACCCGCCTCGAGCCTGGCGCAGGCATCCCTCGGCAGGATCTCGGAATCCTCCTTGAACGGATACCCCTCGGGCAGACCTCGGTCATCCAGTGGGCTGTCGGTATTCATGGCTCAGCTTGCTCCGTCGTCCGCCGGGCTCTGATCGATCTCGGTCGCGCGGCGGAGGTCTTCGAGCTCGGCCTCGGTCAGGGGCAAAATCCCAGGCGCAATCACCGGCGCCGGGGCGCTGGTCCGCCCGGTCAGTCGACTCGGGCTGGAGACCGTCGACCACGGCGCCTCAACCACGATCGCCGGCACAAGCCACACCGCCTCGACCACCGACCACGCCGGAATTGCAAGAAGTTCACCGATCGAATCAAGCAACGAGGCGTCCTGCTGCTCAAAGATCGTTTCCGGCGTGGGAAACTCGCCACGCTGACGCGCCTGACTGTCGAGCAGATTCAATGGCATGGTCGCATGGGGTTGGTGGTACACACCATCGATCGGCACCAGAAACTCGGTGCGGACCATCCCGGACCGATCAAGCCCGGTGACACTCGGCCCATCGCCGGGAATGGCGCTCCGGTCGCTGCTGCCGACGAGCCCGTCCTGTGCGCCGGGAACCACCGGCGGGAAGCCATCAAGCACCGCGTGGTGCCCGATCGCCAGACTCAGGTTGTCCTCGACAGCACACCCCACACCCGACGAAACCAGGCTTGCAAGGCACACGCTCAGGCTGATCTTGTTCATGGCTCTAGTGTAGTTCCTCATCTCGGGCCAATTCATCCATCGCCGACTCAACGGCTCGCCTCGCATCATCGACGGAAAACCCCCGCCTGATCAGAAAGCCGAACAGCCGACGCTGAATCACGTGCGACTCAAGCCCGGCCATCCGCCCGATCCGCTTTCTGGCCAGTTCTGCAGCCATTTCTGCGGTATCGGCATGCTCAAGGGCCCGGGCCGAAACTTCGCGGGAAAGAGCCGAAGACAGACCCTTGCGGCGGAGCTTGTACTCGATCCCGCGCCGGCCGAGTCGGCTACCGCTGGCCAGATGCTCCGCAAGCCGCTCTGCCATGGCCTGATCGTCCACAAGCCCGGCCTCGACGAGCCGATCCACTGCAGCCGAGGCGTCGGACTCCCGATGCCCCGCCCGAACCAGCCTCTGCTTCAGATCCTCCCGCGACCGCTGACCGGCACCGATCAGACGCAGGGCATGCCTGTACGCAGCGTGCGCCCGTGCCGCGTCATGCACCCGCCCAGCCAGTTCCGCCGTCCAACGTGTTCCCGACTCGATCCCGAGCCGGCGGATCTCCATCGCATCAACCCGCGCCACACGGGTCCGGCCGACCAAGATCGCGGCGGTCGAGCCATCCGTCCCGATCAGCCGAACCGAGGACACCACGGCATCCGGTCCCGGCGGCACACGCTCGGCCGGATCAGGCGCCAGCGTCCGGGATGTCGTGCTCGATCGCCTGGCCATCACGGGGAGTGTACCGACGTTCGGCGCTATGCTCTCCCGGCGGCGCTTCGGCCGCGAGGAGGTGACAGCAATGAGCGAAATCAAGCAAATCGGTGTGGTCGGTTCGGGGCAGATGGGCGGCGGGATCGCGCAGGTCGCCGCGGTCGCCGGCTTTGATGTCGTCGTGCTGGATTCCAACGCGGACCAGCTCATCCGCTGCGAGAAAACGCACGACAAACTCCTCGCCCGGGCCGTCGAAAAAGGAAAAATGACCGACGACGATGCCAAGGCCGCCAAGGCTCGCCTGACCTATGTCACCGACTACAACTACATCTCCGACTCGGATATCGTCATCGAAGCGGTCGTCGAGAATGCCGATGTCAAAAAGGAAATCTTCAAGAAACTCGCCGAAATGTTCACCGGCGACCAGATCCTCGCCAGCAACACCAGCTCCATCAGCATCACCGAGATCGCGGCGGCCACGAACTGCCCCGAGCGCGTCATCGGCATGCACTTCTTCTACCCCGTCCCCGTGATGAAACTCGTCGAGGTCATCAACGGGCTGGCGACCGCGCCCGAGGTCACCGAACGCGTCATCGCCCTGGCCGGCCGACTCGGCAAAACCGCACTGCCCGCCAACGATCGAGCAGGGTTCATCTCCAACCGCGTCCTCATGCCCATGATCAACGAGGCCTTTTACGCATGGATGGAGGGTGTCGCCGAGCCGGCGGACATCGACGGCATCATGAAGCTCGGCTGCAACCATCCGATGGGACCGCTCGAGCTGGCCGACTTCATCGGGCTCGACACCTGCGCCCACATCATGAACGTCCTCGCTGACGGGCTCCACAGCGAACGCTACCGGCCCTGCCCCAAGCTCGACCAGCTCGTTTCTGCCGGCCGACTCGGACGAAAGTCCGGCTGCGGTGTCTTTTCCTATGAACGGTAATGCCGTCATGGGAAAGGAACCCAGTTGAGAAAGCACCCCATTCTGTCGATCTTCGCCGGTTTCTTTCTTGTCATCCTGCTCTGGATCGGCTACGAGGTCACGCTCGCGCTGACCGCCCAGCCCAGCCCGACCGTGGACTATGGCCGGATCCTCGAAGACCGGGTCCGGGAGATTCAGGCCGACGCCGAGGGCGAAGACGCCTGGCCAGACCTCATTGAAGCGGGCGAGTTGCACACAAAGCTGCTCGAGCGCATGAACAACGATGTCATCAGCCGATTGAGATATGAGGCAAACAACTACAATGCCTATTTCAATTCCGACGCACTCCGGCAGAAGATCCTCGACAAAGACGAAGGCGAGTTCATCCTCCGCACCCGCGAAGAAGAGCTCGCCGAGATCGACGATCTGAAGTTGCGGGCCATCGAAATCGTGAAACAGTGGGAAGGTTCGGGCATCCTCACCCGTCTCGACCGCATCGCCGAGAGTGGTAAGGCTGTTCGCCCCATGCCCGATTCCACGAAAGAACGATTGTTCGAGTTCGAACTCCCGGAACTGGGACAGATCCGACAATTGGCCCGGGGCAGCATCATCCGAATGGATCTGGCGCGCAGCTCGGGGGACTGGACCGAATACACCCGATCATTCGAGCACATCCTGGCCCTTGGCCGGGTGGCGATGCAGCAAAGCACACTGATTGATCGGCTTGTTGGACTATCGGTCCGGGCGATGGGCTACAAAGCACTCGTTGCGGACATCACCGGAGATCGAATACCTGCAGAGGTACTTCCCGATATTCAGGCCGCGATCGACCGCCAGTCCGCCATTCCGCCGATGCGTTACGCTGTGAAAAACACAATGCTGCTCGATCTTGATATCGTGCAGTGGATGTACTCATCGCATGGCCGGCTTCTCGTGAATCGGCTCAACGAACTCGACTGGTCGGGTGGACCAACCCACCCGATCGTCAACGTCGCCTCGATCGCCTATCCAAGAAAGGCTGAGACCCAGCGGTGGTTTGAAGACTACTTCGGCAAATTACAAATCCTCTTTGACACCCCTCCGAAGCAGCGCCGAACGATGGGCTTGGATATCCCGGACGAAACAAATGTATCATCGTGGCGATATCCTGTGCAGCAGGCGTTATTACCGGCGCTCGGCAGATCGTCATCTCGAGACGACCGGACTCACCAAATGCGGATCGCGGTCCGCACCATCATCGCCATTGCCAGATTCAAGGCCGATACGGGCTCGCTGCCAACCTCGCTTGACGATCTCATCCCAACCTATCTGGACGAACTCCCGGTCGATTGGTATTCCGAAGGATTGGCTCCATTGAAATACAAGGTTCTCGATGAACCGGACGAGTTCGGCCGGGACTACCTGCTCTATTCGGTCTGGCGTGACGGAGTTGATGACGATGGAAACACCATCAACAACGATCCGTATGTGCAGAGCGCCGGCCGGAACGAAGGCTACGACATCGTCCTCAACCACCCCGATCTGAACCAATAGCCTCAAGTCCCACGCCCACTCTTGGCAAGCCTCGGCCGCGGCTCTAGAATACCGTTGGAGACGCCACTGCTCAGAACGAGCGCCGGGCCAGGAGTGCGACCGATGACGACTTCCCAATCCACAATCACCGGCCCCGGGCTCGATGGCGTTGATCCCCATGCGGTCACCATCTCCGGACTTGTCCTCGAACCCTCCTACGGCCCCGACAGACCCGCAGAATCACTCACCCACTTCGACCGCGATATCGCCAATCCCGGCCAATACCCGTACACTCGGGGGCTGTATCCGCAAGGCTACCGCTCTCGCCTCTGGACCATGCGCCAGTTCGCCGGCTTCGGGTCCGCCGACGACACCAACCAGCGATTCAAGTACCTCCTCGAAGCCGCCAAGACCAGCACCAAGGCGAACACCGGGCTCTCCACCGCCTTCGACCTGCCCACACTCATGGGCCGCGATTCTGACGATGCCCTCAGCCTCGGCGAGGTCGGCAAGTGCGGCGTCGCCATCGACACCATCGAGGACATGCACCGCCTCTACGCCGACATCCCAATCAATACGGTCACCGTCAGCCAGACCATCAACGGCCCGGCCGCCGTCATCTGGGCCATGTACCTCGCCATGGCCAAGCAACGTGATATCCCGTGGTCCTCCCTCGGCGGCACACTCCAGAACGACATCCTCAAAGAGTTCCACTCACAAAACGAGTTCATCTACCCGCCCGACCCCTCCGTCAAGCTCGTCGTCGACACCATCGAGTTCCAGAGCCAGTTCCTGCCCAAGTGGAACAGCGTCTCCATCTCCGGCTACCACATCCGCGAGGCCGGTTCAAGCGCCACGCAGGAGCTCGCCTTCACCCTCCGCGACGGCATGGAATACGTCGAGGCCTGCATCGAGCGAGGGCTCGATATCGACGACTTCGCCCCGAGGCTCAGCTACTTCTTCAACAGCCACAACGAGTTCTTCGAGGAAATCTGCAAGCTCCGGGCCGCCCGCAGGATCTGGGCCCGCATGATGCGTCAGCGCTACGGCTCAAAGAACAAACGCTCGTGGTTCATGAAAACCCACGTCCAGACCGCCGGGTGCAGCCTTACCGAACAACAACCGCTCAACAACATCGTCCGCGTCGCCTACCAAGCCATGGCCGGCGTCCTCGGAGGCTGCCAGAGCCTGCACACCGATTCCATGGATGAAACTCTCGGCCTGCCGACGGAGCAGGCTGTCACCGTCGCCCTGCGCACGCAGCAGATCCTGGCGCACGAGACCGGCGTGACCCGCACCGTCGACCCGCTCGGCGGGAGTTGGTTCATCGAGAGCCTGACCGACCAGATGGAGGCCGAGGCTCTGGACCTGATCCGCGAGATCGACCTGATGGGCGAATACGAGTGCATCACCTCGGCGGAAACCGATCCCGATGCTCCCAACATCGACCACCCCGCCTACCAGCCGACCACGGGCTATGGCAAGGGCGTCGTCTCGGGCATCAACAAGGGCTACTTCCGCCGGCACATCGCAGAGGCCAGCTACCGCTTCAGCGAAGAATGCGAAGCCAAGGACCGTATCATCGTCGGCGTCAATGAATACGTCGACGCTGAGGAAGACCGCCCCATCGACATCCTCACCATCCCCGACACCGTTGAGACGATCCAGGTCGAACGCCTGACCGAGTTCAAGGCCAAACGCGGTGCGGGCGAGGTCGAGCGGGCACTGGACACCATCCGCGAGGCCTGCCGGGCCGGCGAGAACGTCATGCCCTCGCTCATTGATGGCGCTCTGGCCAATTGCACGTTGGGCGAGATGGTTCAGGCGATGGCGGACATCTACGGCCGATACTCCGGCGGACCCGAGTGGTAAACCCCACCATCGTTCAGATCAATACTCAATGACGTGACACGGGTTGATCGTGCCCGTTCGGCACCATCCGCGCGTGGGAAGCATCTCCACCGACCGACATTCGATGTCCAAAAAAGACCCGGCCCCACCTTGAAGATGGGGCCGGGTGGATTTGTATCCGGATGTGTGAGCCAACGGCTCACAGCAGGATTAGAAGACGCACATGTCCGGGTTGCCGGCAGAGCTGTTGTTGAACGCCGCGATCCAGGCCGAGAAGTCAGCCGGGGTGCAGGCGCCATCCTGGTTGATGTCGCAGGTGGTCAGACCAGCGTTGAACGCCGCGATCCAGGCCGAGAAGTCGGCCGGGGTGCAGGCACCGTCCTGGTTGACGTCGCAGCAGTCCTGACCGGGGTTGCCACCGGCGGTGTTGATGCGGACCATCCAGCCGAGCGGATCCGGAGCACCGACGAGGGCGGTGAAGTCCGAAACGTCGAAGCTCGGGTCATGGCCTTCATCGACGGCCGGCGAGGTGCCGCCGCCCGACCAGTCACCCGCGGTGTCGCCACACATGTTGGCACCCTCGGCCCAGACGACGCCGTCACTGAAGCCATCACCGACGCCGGTGCCGGCAGCCGCGAGGCATGCCGCGGCGGCCGGGGCGGCCGAAGCGGTGCCCCAGATCATGAACGACGAGCGGGTGCTCGGGAAGAAACCGCCACGCAGCGGGCCGTCGGCCACGCCGTCGCCGTCGGTGTCAATGGCACCACGGGTCCAGCGGAACGAGACGCCGGTGTCCATGCGACCATCAGCGTTGTTGTCAACGCCGGCCGAAAGGGCGACACCGAGCGAGCTGAGGCTCGAAGCGAAGAAGAGGCCATAGCCAGCAGATCCGAGTGACAGGAGCTGGTCGGCCACACCGTCACCATCGGTGTCGGTGTTGGCATAGGTGAGGATGACGCCGCCGACGAACTCGTCGATGAAGCCGTCACCATCGAGGTCCTGCTGGAGGAACGGCGAGACGACGCCGTTGGAGTCCGGCTGGAAACCATCGGAGCCATCAAGGTCCGGGAAGTTGTCGATGACGTCCCACGACTCGACAACCATCTGCATGACCTCGGAGGTGCCGCCGACACCGCCGTCACAGATCGGGAACACGCCGGCGAAGGCCAGGCTGTCGATGGTCGCACCGGCAAAGCCGCTCGTGCCATCGCTATCGTTGATGTCTTCCGACATCGACTGGACCGAGAAGCTGGTGCCGAAGAACCAACGGCTACCCGGGAACATCAGTGTGGCCGAGCCAGCCTGATCGCCGCAGATCGGGTCATCGAACCCGTCGCCGTCGGTGTCGACCAGCCAGGCCGAGTCGTAGGCGATGTTGCCTGTGCCACGGGCGCTGTTGCTGTTGTTGCCGAGCTCGATGGTCCGGCCGTACACATACTGACCGTCAACGGTCAAACCGGTGATCGCCGTCGCACGGATCGCGTGGAACGACTGACCCGAGAACTGCGCCTGCTGCAGCTCGGGACGAACCTGGGCATCAGCACCACATGCTGCCAAACCCGCACAAGCCATAAGAACCTTGGTCTTCATTTTAGAGACTCCTCTGAAAGTTACAGAAACCACAACCAGAAATCTATCCTCGCCGAGAAGACATCCCCGGCAATCAAGATGACATCCATACGCATGCGAACCAACGCGGTTCCATCCGCCCGCCGACCCTACACCCGAACCACCTCCCAGCAGCACGACCGTACAAGACGACGCTTCTCTCTACTCACATGGCCCAGATCAAGCCATGACGACTAACGCATGTCCGGCGCCTGCTCCTCCAAAGAGAACACCGGACCCCACGAATATACAGGCCTCGCAGCCGATTGCAAGCGCAAACTTGGAACTCCCTGCAGGATAGTCAGAACCCAAGACAACAGAGGGGTTTACCCAGTTTCACTTTTTCCCGACGGACACCGCTGATCGGCCCTGACAGGCTTCCAGAAACCAATCAAAGACCGACTCGGCATCGTGCGGGCCCGGCGATGCCTCGGGATGAAACTGCACCGCAAGCACCGGTCGATCCAGCCGACAAAACCCCGCCAGCGTCCCATCATTCAGATGTCGGTGAGTCACTCGGCAAAGGTTCGGGTCTAGGCTGTCAACATCAATCGCAAAGCCGTGGTTCTGGCTTGTGATCTCCACCCGCCCCGTCCGCTCATCCCGGACCGGGTGGTTCACGCCTCGGTGCCCGAACGCCATTTTGTACGCTCGTCCTCCACTGGCCAGCGCCAATACCTGGTGCCCGAGACAGATCCCCAGAATCGGAATCCTCGGCGAACACTCATTCATCAATTCTCGAAGCGATGCGATCAACCCCTCCACAGCGGCCGGGTCGCCGGGACCGTTGGAAACAAACAGACCATCAACCTCGCCGGCCTCGAATCGGCGGAGCACATCACTCGGATCGAAGTCAGGTCCGATCACGCGGACCCGGCAGCCCCTCGCCCGAAGATGCCGAAGCGTGTTGCTCTTGACGCCGCAATCGATCGCAAGAATCGTCAGCCTCTCGCCACGGGCTTTGGCATCTGTCCGCCATCGTCCGAGATCCTCATCCCATGCGTGCTCTGCAACATCCCGTGCCGACACCAGATCGGCACCCGCCATCGAGGGTTTCTCGCGGGCCAACTCCACCATCCTCGCATCGGTCAGGTCTGTCCGATCGGAGATCACGCCCGGCATCACGCCCTTGCCCCGAAGCACGCGGGTGAGCGCCCGGGTGTCCACCCGGTCCATCCCGAGCACGCCATGCTCAGCGAGGAACGCCGCGACATCGCCCGATGCCCGGAAATTCGAGTGCCGACGCGCCAATTCTCGACAGACCATGCCCGAAACCTGCACACCCTCTGATTCCAGATCCTCCCGATTGACCCCGGTGTTGCCGAACATCGGCGCTGTGAACACGAGAATCTGGCCCGAATACGAGGGATCGGTCAGCGATTCCTGGTAGCCGGTCATCGCGGTGTTGAACACCACCTCGGCCGCCTGCACCACGCTCCGGCCGACCGCGCCGAATCCCCGACCTGCGACCACGGTTCCATCGGCCAAAGCCAACCGACACGGGTTCCCTTCGCGGCCCGGGTTCTCGATCTGATTCGTCATCGCTACAGTCTAGTCGCGCACCATGGACTCCCTGTTCCACACCGAACCCGATCGCCCCGCGTCCACTACCTTTGTGCGCGTCGCTGTCCAGCGCCGGGTCGAGATCCGCGACCCGGCCAGCGACGGGCTGACCTATGCCGCCAACGAAACCGTCGACGTCGGTCAACTCGTCACCGTTCCGCTCGGCCGGGGCAACACCGCGGTCGAGGGCATCGTCGTCGCCACCGGGGGAGCCGAGCTGCTCGATGGCTTCGACCCGAAAAAGGTCAAATCCATCCGCAAGGCCTCTGGCCGGCCGCTCACACCCGAGCTTGTCCAGCTCGGCATCTGGATCGCCCGGTACACCATGTCGCCCCTCGGCATGACGCTGTCGAGCATGGTTCCCTCGGCGGTCAAGCAGGAAACCGGCCGACGCACCGAGATCCGCCTCGTCCCCACGATCAACCCGGCTGACCCGCTCCCGGAGGATCTCAAACTCACCCCATCGGCTCGGTCGGCGTGGGATCGGCTCAAAGCCCTCGACCCATCGCCCTTCCCCACGACCGCCCGGCACCTGGCCGACCTGATCGAAAGCCGAACTGTTGCACCGATCAACCGGCTCCTCCGTGCGGGGCTCCTGGAAGAATCATCGCACACAAGCGTCCGCGCCCGTGACCTCGAAACAGACACCATCTTCGATGCCGACACCGATCTCACGCTGACCGATGAACAGTCAGGCGTGGTCGAGCACATCGGCGGGACATTCGACTCATTCGCCCAGCATCTCCTCTTCGGCATCACCGGATCGGGCAAGACCGAGGTCTACCTCAGCCTGATTCAGCGTGTGCTCGATCGAGGCCAAACCGCCCTGATGCTTGTTCCCGAGATCGCGCTGACACCACAGACCGCGGGCCGGGTGCAATCCCGTCTCGGCGCCGATCGGGTGGCGGTGCTGCACTCGGGCCTGACCGCGGCCCAGCGCAACGCCGCGTGGTCACGGGTTGCCGAGGGAACCTGTCCGGTCGTCGTCGGTGCCCGCTCGGCCGTCTTTGCCCCGCTGACCAACCTCGGGCTGATCGTCGTCGATGAAGAGCACGACAGCTCATATAAACAAGACCGACTCCCCCGCTACAACGCCCGCGATGTCGCCATCAAACGAGCCCAACTCAACACCTGCCCCGTCGTGCTCGGGTCGGCCACTCCCTCGCTCGAATCCTGGGCCAACGCCCAGTCCGGTCGAAGCACACTCCACAAGCTCATCCGCCGAGCCACCGGCGGCCGACTGCCCGCCGTCCACATCGTGGATCTCTTTCAAGAGCGCCAACGCTGGGCCCGCCTGCACGATGCCCGCCCGCCGGCCGAGCTCCTGCTCGGCCCGACGCTCGAAGCCGAACTCGAGCGCACGCTCGAAGCCGGCGGGCAGGCGCTGCTGCTGCTCAACCGGCGAGGGCTCGCGGGCTACGTCGGCTGCCCGAAATGCGCGTGGGCGCTGATGTGCAACCACTGTGCCGTGCGCATGGTCATCCACCGGTTCGAGTCGATCCCGCAGGGCGGCTATGTCCGGTGCCACCACTGCAGCGCCGAGCAGATCCTCCCCAAAGTCTGCCCCGATTGCCAGACCAAACTCCGCACATTCGGGGCCGGTACGCAGCGGGCCGAGGAGGTCGTGCTTCGATCAACTCAGAATATGCCGGAATCCTGCCGACTCGTTGCGGGTGAGACGCTCGTGCGTGTCGATGCCGACACCATGCGCACAGGCCGAGACTATTTCGAGACACTCGCGCGATTTGCCAAGGGGCACATCCGTATCCTGCTCGGCACCCAGATGATCGCCAAGGGGCTCGATGTCGCCAATGTCCGGCTTGTCGGCGTGCTCTCGGCGGACACAGCGCTGAACCTGCCGGACTTCCGCGCCGGCGAGCGCACATTCCAACTCGTCAGCCAGGTCGCAGGTCGGGCGGGCCGGGCCCAGCACGCTGGCACCGTGATCGTCCAGACGTACGAGCCCGAAACGCCGGCAATCGCCCTCGCCGCGGCTCACAACTACGAACGATTCGCGACCGACGAGCTGGCCATGCGCCGCGCGGTGGGCCTGCCCCCGGCGCGTCGGCTGGTGCGGATTATCTGCCGGGACAAAGACCTGAACAGCGCCCGCCGGGCCGCCGAGAGCATCGCCCGTGCTGCCGGGGATCTTGTCGAATCCAAACTCATCCGGCTCTCCGGGCCGATGCCCTGTCCCATCGAACGCATC
>DRKT01000154.1 GCA_011053195.1 Phycisphaerales bacterium
AAGAGCCGTCAGTTCACTGGTCAGCCCGTCGAGCCGCTGACGAAGGTCGTGGTATTGGTCGAACGCGACCGCCATGCGGATGGCGCTGAGTTCCGAGTCGAGTTCACGGAATCGGCGCGCCCGGGCCGCCTGGCCCTTGACGATCCGAAGCCGACGCTCGGTTGATTCGAGCTGCTCACGCGCCCGCGTCAGGTTGACCTCGGTACGGTCGAGCTTGCGGGTCGATTCGATCCGGCGCTGCTTGTACCGCGCGATGCCGGCCGCCTCCTCGAAAATCGTCCGCCGATCCTGCGGCGAGGCGAGCAACATCGCGTCCACCTTGCCCTGTTCGATGATCGAATAGGCATCGGCGCCGATGCCCGTGTCCATGAACAGCTCGCGAATGTCGCGCAGCCGAACCCGGCGGTCGTTGATCCGATACTGGCTCGTGCCATCACGGTACAGCCGACGCTCGACACAGACCTCATCGGCCTCGATGGGCAATCCTCGCCGGCGACGGCCGGATCGTCGCTGCTCTCGTCTGGCCTCGGCATCTTCGTCCGAATCCTCATCGACCTCGTCGATCGGATCGGCCAGATCCAGTTCAACCAACTCGGCCTCGGCGTCGATGATCGGGTTCTCGAAGACCAGGCTGACCGATGCCATACCCGAGGGCGGCCTCGAGGCGGAACCCGCAAAGATGACGTCGATCATCTCCTTGCCGCGAAGGCTTTTGCTTGATCGTTCGCCGAGAACCCATTTGATGGCGTCGACGACGTTGGATTTGCCGCAACCGTTGGGACCGACGACACCGGTGATGTCATCGTCGAACGTGAGTTCGGTGCGGTCGGCAAAGGACTTGAAGCCGTTCAGGATGAGCTTTGATAATCGCATAGGTCGTGGCGCCCTCCGTGCCGCCCGGTGACATTGCGTCGGCGTGAACCGCGTCCTGCTTTGGCATCCTGCCGGGGCCGGGGCGCGTCCGAGGGTTCAGTGTACATCATTCTTCCCGGTCTGTCTCCCCGGACGGTTTCAGGGGCACGACATAGGTCGGCTTGCCCTCGGTCGGCACGGGCTCGGCGTCTGCATCGCCGGGCTCGTCCAGTTCGATCTGCCGGCCCTGCGAATCGATCAGCGCCGGGCGATCGGTGGTCGTCTGGCGCGAGGCCTGGAGGATGCTCGCGAGGAGTCGGTCGTTTTCGGTGGCAAAGGCTGCCTCGGTCCCGCCGGCGCTCTGGATCGCCGAGAGCGCCCCCACGACCTCGGAATAGGTGAACCCGAGCCCGGGACGGTAGTCCGTCGCCGAGGCGCCGCGCGCCATGTATTCGATCAGATCGGCCAAGTTCGGGCTGATCCGTTGCGTGAAGATCGGGCCATGCTCGGGCGATTCATACCGCAGACGGATCTCGCTGCCCGCATCCTCAGCGACGATGATCAGCCGATCCGACCACGCCGAGACGAACAGCGGGGTTTTCAGGTCGGTCTTGCGACCGATGATCGCGATCCTCGGCCGGCCCTGCTGCGTGACATAGACCAGGGGCTTGCCGAAGGGCACGATGTCCAGGCTGAATCGCCTGCCGACGTCGATCCGCTCGACACCCTGCGGATTGCCCCGTGGAATGCGCGTCTCAGCGAGATAGAGAAGCTGCTCAGCCGACGCCTGCTGCACGCCGGGCCTTGAGACATTCGAGGCAACCAGTTGCTCGAGCCGGGCCCGGCGGGCGCGTTCCATGAGCGCCTCGTACGCCGCGATGCGGATGGTCAACTCATCCTCGGTTTCGAGCAGGTCCTGAAGTGTGCGCTCGACCGAGCCCCGCCCGGGCGCGACGCCGAGCAGTTCGATGGCCTCGATTCGACTGGAATCCCTGGCCTCGAAGGCGATGCGTTCGAGGAAGGCGGTGGCCCGCGTGTCGCCGAGGTGCGCGCCGGCCCTGAGCGCCGCCATCCGAGGCCGCTGCTCCGGAAACTCATACAGATCACGCAGAAACCCGATCGCCTGTGGCCCGATCGCGCGCAGCGCCCAGCTCAGCTCGTCGGCAGCCGAGGGATCGTCGACCATCGCACGCGTGTACCGCCGGGCGAGCTGCTCGGGATAGTCCTGATTGATCGGCGTGTGCAGGAGAAGCTGAACAAAGTCGGCAAACTTATCTTTGTAGGCGGGAGGCGCAAACACCTGGATCACCTGATCGTCGCGCCCGCGCGCGGTCGAGCCGCTGCCGCGGGGACCATCGGGGAATCGCTGGTTGATCGCGGTGGTGATCGCCTGCGATCTCGAGTGCAGCGGGGTCTCGAGCAGCAACTCCAAAGGCTGCGGATCGCTGACCGTTCCGCCCCCGAGCACCCGACCGATTCGCGGGTTGGGCTTTTGCCCCGGCTCGGCGAATGGATTGAGGAAGACCTCGCCGCGCGCCTCGGCGATGTGCTCGGTCTGCACACCCCCGAGCATGCTCGGCGGCCCGAGTTGAAGCCGGGTCGTCCACAGGATGCCGCCCTCGAGCGACTCGGTCGTCGAGCCGCTCAGCGATGAGACGCGGACATCGAAGTGCGTGCCTTCGGGGGCGCCCGCCGGAACCGCCGCATCAACCAGCACGACCGCGGTATCGGGATGACGAATGACCTCCCGGGGTGTCATGCCCTCGAATGGTGTATTGACAAAGCCCCCCGCCTCGCCCCCGGCCATGATGAGAATCTCGCGTTCCATGGTGGCCGCGATGTTTTCGGGGATGTTGGTGCTCCCGGTGCCGTGGAGCCCGACGACCAGCCCGTAGCCCGAAACATACGAAGGCTCGGCCCGTCGGAGCCTGGTTTCATATCCGATCGTCCCCCGCAGCACGCTCGGGGCATTGGACAGGGTGGGCCTGACAGTGCGCACACGTTTGTTCGAGCCGCTGCAGCCGGCAATCAGGATGAACGCCAGAACCGTCGCCGCGGAAGTCCATCTCATTGCCGCGAATCCTCTCAACGAACGCCGGGCCGGATTTCGCCCGGCTTGCCGTGCCTGTGGTGCGGGGTCATCGGACGGCTCACATCGTGCGAAAACCGCCCACGGCGTCTTCGGCGCCACCCAAACGCCCCGTTTGTTCGGCTCACCGATCACGCCCACCCCGCGATGCTATCCGCTCAGAGCCGGTCACCCCGGATCAATCTCGCATCACAACGAACGGAGACGGATTGAAGAACGGGTTGCGATCCAAATATAAACCATATATAGTACAAATAGATTGTCTTGGTAGCCAAGCACATGACTTCAAATGACAGAAGCCGACAATTCCCCACAGATTGTGGTACACCCAAAGAGGTGGCTGTCGGTTGGGGCACAAGATATTGTGGATGTTTCGCCGAAAAAAAATCTGGTCACGCACAACCTGCAGACCATCAAGGACTTGGGGCACTTCTCCACAGACATCCGACACCAGATCACGATATTTTGTGTCCTCCAGCGCTTCACAACACGATGGGTAGTGGTAGCATGACGACCCGTCACAGGCCAATGTGTGATGGGATCTGGAGTGTGGAGGGTCAGCAGACGGCAATCGGAACCAGTGCACGACAACCAGACCGACCCGAACAGAGCGTGGACGCGGGCGTCCGCTCGATTCCGGCCGGCTTTGGGGGTGTTCTGGGTCCGATCGAGCTCAAGGCCCGGGTCAATCAGGTGGAGATGAGCATGGGCGTCCTGTGCGATTCACAAATCAGAGAGCTGGTCGAGATCAAGCCCTTCGCCGGCGCTGAGAAACGGCCCGGCAAGGTCAGCTTCGGTGTCTCCAGCTATGGCTACGACGTCCGCGTCGGCTCCCGGTTCAAGGTCTTCACGCCCACGCCCCACACTGGCGACATCGCGATCGTCGACCCCAAACGATTCAGCGACGAGATGATGGTCGAGGTCGACACCGAAAAACCGGGCCACGGCGGCGAGGACAACGGCAGCCGATACATCATCATCCCGCCCAACAGCTTCGCCCTCTGCGAGACCGTCGAATACATCGAAGTCCCGCGCGATGTCCTCGTCATCTGCGTCGGCAAAAGCACC
>DRKT01000155.1 GCA_011053195.1 Phycisphaerales bacterium
ATCCACAGCACCGGACAACCCGTGCTGGTCGGAACGCGCAGTGTGCTGACCTCGGAAACACTCGGCTCGTTGCTTGCCCAGCGTGGTGTCGAGTGTCAGATCCTCAACGCCGAGCGGGAGGAACAGGAGGCATCCATCGTTGCTCGTGCCGGCCAGCGCGGGGCGGTGACCGTCGCCACCAACATGGCCGGGCGGGGAACCGACATCAAACTCGATCAGGAATCAAAGGCGCTCGGTGGTCTGGTTGTCATCGGGACCGAACGTCACACTGAGCGGCGGGTTGATCGCCAGCTTTTCGGCCGATCAGGTCGGCAGGGTGATCCCGGTCTGGCACAGATGTATGTGTGCTACGAGGACCAGCTCATCCTGTCCTCAGGCTTGCCCCCCCTCATCTGGCTGGCCAAGAAGACACATTTTGGCCCATTCGCATCGCTGCTTTGGAAGCAAGCCCAGTGGTTGGCCTCGAAAAGGGCGGTTTCCCACCGTATCACGACGGCCAGGGCGGATTCCTGGCACGAAATGGCGATGAATACCGCCAAATCTTGATATCCGTGTCGCTTGCTTTGTGATAGACTCCTGAATCAGGGCTCGGGCCCCTCGTGCACCGACCCGACCGTTTGATGAAAGGGGCAGACCATGAATGAACAGACCGAGCACAATCAGGCCCCCGCCACTCAAACACCCAGGCCGTTCGTTCGCAACGCCAGCTATCGGGTCGCGCACGATCTCAACGGCGATTGGTGGATCTGGAAACGCTCGAGCACGAACACATGGACCACGTTCAGACGCTGCAACTCGCAGGCCGAGGCGGAACTGTTGTGCAGCGAATTGAACGCGGGCAGCACGCTCGGATAAAACCGGGACGGCACCGTATTCATGCGGTGAGCGGGTATTGGACTGACGGACTTCTCGAGCTCGCGGGGGTGCCCTTGCCGCTTTTCTCCATGGACTCGATGAGCCCCCTATTCCTTCAGACTCCGGATATACCGCTTGGCAGTTGATCTGGGATACCTGATCTCCCTGGTGGCCTACGCTGTCCTATTCCAGTGCCACCTGCAGCGTGAGTCTTTGACTTCATCCTGCGACTGGTCAGAAACGGGTACAAACATACTTACCATTTTCCTTGCTCGCGAGTGGTCAAGCTGGGGGCAAGGCACGGAAAGGTAAGTGATAAGTAAAGCAAGACAGCAAGGCAACGGACAGGGGACACTCTTCAAACGGGACCCCAAAGGCCCGTGGATCGCCCGTTGGCATGGGCACAACGGAAGGCGGTTGAAACAACCGCACGCCTACGCACCGACCTCCCCCCGCCTCTACCCCCGACAGGAGCAGCGCCAAACGGTGCGATGCGCTGCGAACCCGTGCGCCGGAAGTGACCCGAGAACCGATCCGGCTTGTTGCTGATAACTCTTTGCCCTGTGCGAAGATAGACGACGGGGTGCGACCCGATGCGGGCCGAAGCGGCAAAGCCACCTGTCGGACTCGAACCGACGACCTGCGGTTTACAAAACCGCTGCTCTACCAACTGAGCTAAGGTGGCGATTGCCAGAGTCTATCCACCGATGCCTTGCTCAGCAGGACGAGCTCAGCAGGGCGAAGACGGGTCGATCATCGGCTGATCGGACTGCTCACGGCGGAAGGTCTCCAGGGCTTCGCGGATCTCCGCATGCCCGAGCGCCAGAATGTGGGCCGCGAAGACCGCGGCGTTCTTCGCACCGGCCGAACCGATCGCCAGCGTCCCCACCGGAACACCCCCCGGCATCTGCACGATCGAGAGCAGCGAATCCAGACCCTGCAGCGCCTTGGACTGGATCGGTACACCGAGCACGGGCAGACGCGTCTTGGCAGCCACCACGCCGGCAAGATGCGCTGCTCCGCCCGCTCCCGCGATAATCACCTCGAGCCCGCGGTCCGAAGCCGAGGCCGCATACGACGCCACCACGTCCGGCGTGCGATGCGCCGACATCACCCGGCACTCGTGCGATATGCCAAGCCGATCAAGCATCACCGACGCCTGCTCCATCGTCGGCCAATCCGATTGTGAACCCATAATGATCCCGACCAAAGGCGATGTGCTCATGCCACCACCATAGCAGACCGGGCAGGCCCACTCACCCCAGCCCGCCGAGCGGGTCCGACTCGGTCCACGCCCGCAACGCTCCCGAAAGCGAGACACCCGCATCGACCGAGCCGGAAAGGTCCACCACCAACGGTGGTGCCGGGTGCTGCACCAGCATCGCCGCCCGGACCGGTGCGAGATCCACCAGATGATCTGCCCTCGGCCCGCCCCACCGCACCTGCACCGGACGCTCGCTTGCCACGGCTGACGGGCCTTCCGTGTCCAGATCCACCGACCGAGGCAAACCCTCGAAGCACCCACCGACCGAGGCGAGCACCACGCCGCAATCCTCGCTCGCCTGAATCAGGGCCTCACCTACGCCATCGACCATCCCGTCCGGCAACCGACAACACACCACACCCCCACCGGCGCCGAGCGCTTCGAGATCGCGCATCAGCCCAATCGCCCCGATGATCGCCGATGAGGCCCGGTCCGCGTGCGCCGGATCGGCAAGATGCGCCGGGGGCACGAAAACATCCACACCCGAAAGCCCGAGCCCGTCGCGCTTGAGCGTGGCGGCAAGGTCTCGCCGGGCACTCCGGCTCAGAATGCGGGGCCTGAGTTCCGGATGGACCGCATCAAGCACGATGTGGCCCACGCCTTGGCTCGCGATCCACGACATCACCCCCCGAGCCGAGACCGGACCGACCCCATCCTGATCGGCCAGCCCCCGCATCGAACAGGCCACAACGCCGGAATGCCACTTCGCCTGATCCATCGCAGCAGTTGTAGCCATCGATCCCGCTACGATCCTGACATGACCCCGATCCGGCGCTTTCTGGAAACCCTGCACCTCACCCTCGCCGGGCTCTGGCTCGGTGTGCTCGTGATGACCGGGGTCTCGGCCGCGATCATCTTCCCAACCATGCACCGGCTGAATCCGAACCTGCCCGGATTCATGGGCTACACCGGCGAGCACTGGCGTTTGGCCGCCGGGCACATCGCGGCGCCGATCTTCTGGGTCGCCGATGCCATCCAGTTCGGATGCGCCCTGCTCTGTGGCCTGAGCCTGGGGATCATCCTCATCTCGCCTGCCCCCTGGCGCCAGCCGGTCTGGTCGTTCGTTCGACTCTTCGCGCTGCTGGTGGCGATCGGTCTGCTGGCGTATTCACTGCTGGTCCTGGGCCCGAGAATGAACGCGAACCTCGCTGAGTTCTGGTTGGCAGCCGAAGCGGGCGACATGCCCAAGGCCGAAGCCGCCCGAGCACTTTTCGATGCCGACCATCCAAAGGCTACCACGGTCATGGCCTGCTCGTTCGTCGCGGTGTTCGTGCTGCTGACCGTTGGAATCTACGCCGCCCTCGGCGCGAGCGCGCCCAACAATCCCCGCCCGACCCAACGGCTCGAAACCCCGGACCTGGCGCGATGACCAACCCCACCAAACCCACCACGAAACCCGTCACCCCCACCAACCCGCGCGGGCTGCGCGACATTCCATTCGAGTTGCCCCAAGTGACACCCGAAGCCAAGGCTCGGGCGCGTCGGCTGCTCGATGCCCTGCGCCGGGCGTATCCCGAGGCCCACTGCGAACTCAACTATGCCTCGCCGCACGAACTGCTGATTGCGACCATCCTCTCGGCGCAGTGCACCGATGTCGCGGTCAACAAGGCCACACCTGCTCTTTTCAAAGCCTTCCCGAAACCGGAAGACTACGCCAACGCAACGCCCGAGCAGATCGAACCCTACATCAAATCGCTCGGCTTCTTCCGCAACAAAGCCAAGGCCATCCACAGCGCCATGACCAGCATCGTCAACGAACACCAAGGCCAAGTCCCCACGACCATGCCCGAGCTGCTCGCCCTGCGGGGCGTGGCGCGCAAGACCGCCAACGTCGTCCTCGGCAATGCCTTCAACATCAACGTCGGGTTCGTCGTCGACACCCACGTCATGCGGCTGAGCAAACGACTGTGCCTCATCGATACGCACGAGCAGGGCAAGCCGGACAGAATCGAGAAAAAGCTTATGGCGCTCTTCCCGAGAAGCAACTGGTCGCAGGCCTCACACCTGTTCGTCTGGCATGGCCGGCGCGCCTGCAAAGCGCGCATGAACGCCTGCTCGACCCACCGCATCTGCTCACGATTCGGAACCTGCTGCGACCTGACCCGCTGACAGGCTCAGCCACCCGTCGGCTTGTAGATGCGGCTCAGATCGGCATCCGGAATGCCCTCGGGTCGGGTGATCTCGGGGAATGGCGCGCCGGGCTCGATTTTGGTAAACGAAATCTCATACGTGAGGTTCGCGAAGCTCTCCCTGACGCGCGTTGGGTACTTTACACCCTCGACATCCGTGTATTCCTCGTAGAACCTGCGAAACTCGACGCGCTGGCCGGGGTTCAACTCGCGCGTCCCGAGCACACCGACAAGAAACCCGTTGTCCTCACTGAACAGAAAGAACGCCTGCCGACCCGAGAAATAGTCCACCTGCACCACATACACCGTCCCCGTGGGCAGATCGCGCTTCTCGATGGTCTTGATCGACTTGAAACTCTCGGTGTAGTCGGCCTCGTTGTAGAATCGAGCCGTCGTGGCGAACTGGTCGAGCTGCTCACCCTCGATCGGCGTCGCCTCGCCTGTTTCAATGTTGACCGCCCACCCCGCCTTGCCATCGAAGTAGATCTTCGTGCTGCTCTGGCCCGGCACGACCATCTCCTGGATGAGTTTGCTCGGCGCCTCGGCGATCATGCGGATCACAGCCGTCTGCACCGGCCCTTCCTTCCCCTCGACAAAGACCTTCAGCCGGCCCGTCATCTTCCGCGACGTCACCGCATGGATCGCGTCCTGCCCACCGATCGCCTCGATGTGCCGGTCAAAGAGTGATGCCGCGCTCGGCAACTCCGCCTGCGTCGGGGCCGCGGTCGCCGGCTCGGCCGGAGCCGAGTCCTGTCCAGACGCCGGTACACCAGCACCCGCGATCAGAAGGACACAAGCCAGACCCGTTCGGGTGACGTTCTTCATGTTCAATGCTCCAATCGCTCAGCCGGTGGGGTCTACCGGCCAGAAACGGGCTCGCCGCGATTCGAACGCGGAACCTTCGGCTTCGGAGGCCGACGCTCTATCCAGTTGAGCTACGAGCCCTGTTTTTCCATCCGGGCACCCGCCCCGGCGGTGCCGATCGTACGATCGCCGAACCCCTCAGGCAATGCCCGATCCCGCTTCACGTACGGAACCCCTCTCGTGCCCGAATCCGCTTCCAACCCGACACCCGCCCCCCTCGGGTTTGTGTTGGCTGTCACCTTCACGCTCAGCATTGGGACCGGCGCCCTCACCCACGGGCTCTACTTCCTCGCCGAGGCCTCATGCCAATTCAACAGAACCAACCTGTTTGCCCTCGGCGTCGTCTTCGGAGCCGCCTACATCCCCGCGACCCGCTTCGCCGGCCCGCTCGTTCGATTGATGGAACGCAGCAGCACCATCATCTCACCCAGAATGCTCCTGATCGGCATCACACTAACCGGCGCCCTGCTCTCGCTGATTCCACCCGTGCTGGCTTTGCTGCGGGTCCAATCCTGTTGGGCGCTCTGGCTCCTCGCGGCCGGGTACGCCGCCATCACGGGCCTGCTTTGGCCGATCGTCGAGTGGTACATCAGTGGCGGCCGAACGGGGCGCCAACTCCGATCCGCCGTCGGACAATTCAACATCGCATGGACATCCGCTGTCGTTCTCGCCTTCTGGCTCATCGGCCCGACGCTCGAAGCCCGCCCGCTCGATGCGCTCGTCGGCGTCGCCGGCCTCCATGCCCTCGCCGTCCTGCTCATCCTGCCCATGCCCACCCACCCGGCCAGACATCGGCCCGAATCACACACGTCACACCACGCCCGTCGCGGCCTGCTGGTCTCGGCCAGAATCCTGCTCCCAACCAGCTACATGCTTGCCGGCGTCCTCGGGCCGTTCTTCCCCGTCGCCCTGACATCCATGAACATCAACCTGGCCTGGCAGACCGTGCTCGTCTCGGTCTGGATGACCTCGCGCATCCCGACGATGCTTCTCCTCCAACGCTGGCACGGCTGGCACGGCAAGGTCTGGCCCGTCGCCCTCGGAGGCTCCATGCTCGCCGCCGGGTTTATCGGGTGCATCATCGCACCCGCAGTCCCAAACCATGCCGCCGGTCTTGCCGTGATGATCGTGGCGCTGACGCTCTTTGGCTCGGGCATGGGCGTCGTCTATACCGCAGCCATCTACTACGCCATGGAATTCGGACACGGACAGATCGACTCGAACGCCACACACGAATCCCTCGTCGGGCTCGGGTACATCCTCGGTCCGGGTGTCGGTCTGGCCATCTCACTGACCATCTCTGTGGACCTCCTCGACGAGCGATACTTTCTCGTCACCCTCATCCTCGCGACGCTCGTGGCGGCCGGGGGGCTGGCAATGCTCCTCCTCGCGTCAGAAAAAACCAAACAATAACCGATCTTTCCGTCTGCGGGTGCAGCCGGAAGCATCCGTTCCGGTTCGAGGTTCAAAGAGGATCATGCCGATTGGAACGAACAATGCCGGCCGATTCGACGTCCAATATGCTGAGCCGGTGCCGACACAGGCACGAGATGCTCAGCCGGGGCCCGTGTCTGCCGATGCCGACCGAGGCCCCGATCACGGGCGAATTTTGAATGGAGACTTCATGGGCTGTGTCCAGATACTGAATCGTGCAACCAAACTGACCGCAGCGACCATGCTTGCCTTCTGCCCGCTTGCCGCGGCTGCACAAGATACCTACGAAAGCAAAGAGGCGTGGTCGCAGGCGGTCTGGGCCGCGGCGAGCACTGGCGATACCGAAGGGACACTCGAGATTCTCTCCAAGATCCCGGACTCGGCCGACCCGGCCAACGTCACCGACATCCGCCCGGCCATCGAATTGCTCAAAGCCAACTTCGAGAAGCAGCAGAAGCTCCGCGAGGAGCAGATCGCCGAGCAGCGAGAAGAACTCACCACGCTTCTCGAAGAATCCAAGGACAACGCGCCCGACACCCTGTCCGAGGCCCTGGCTGACGTGCTGTTTCTTGATTCCATCGTCGAGAACCACGACGCCCTGCTCGCCGAGCCCGAGATCCGCGACCTGATGGACCGCGCCGCCGAACGGGCCGCCAAGGCCGAGGCCGAGCAGGACTGGCTCGCCGCGACCGAACTCTATGCCCGGCTGGACATGCTCGAAGAGGCCTCGCAAAAGTACAAGAAAGACCTTCAGCGCCAGATGGTCCGCCGAGAGATGCTCACGCTCTACGTCCCTGAACGCTACTGGCAACTCCGCGACGAGCGGCTCAAGGAACTCGGCGAGGAAGGGCTCCCGCCCTTCAACAACCGGGGCGAGGATTATCGGGAAAAACTCGCCGGCGTCACCCCGGAGCTTGTTCTGGCCGCCATCTCACAGGCCGCCCGACACCACATCTCCGGCACCAGCATGAAGCAGATGGTCATCGGTGGGCTGGACAACCTTTCCATGATGATCCACATGAACGATCTGCAACAGGCCTTCCCCAAGCTCGCCGATGCCCGGGCCGTCGAGAAGTTTGACAGCTACATCAAATCAGAAAAACGAAATCTCCGCAACTCTGACCGCGACATGACCATCATCGACCTCCGCCGCACGCTCAACCGACTCATCGAGATCAACACGCAGACCGTCGGGCTGCCGAGGGAGGTTGTCATCCACGAGTTCGGCTCCGGCGCCATGGGTACGCTCGACGAGTTCAGCCAGATCGTCTGGCCCTTCGAGCTCAAAACCTTCTACAAACGACTCGATTCCAGCTTCATCGGCGTGGGCATCCAGATCGTCAACGACCCCGTCACGGGTGATCTCCAGGTCTATACCCCCATGCCCGGCATGCCGGCCGTTCGAGCCGGTGTCCGCGCCGGCGACATCATCGTCAAGGTCGATGGCGAATCCACCGTCGGTATGACCACCAGCCAGGCGGTCGATGTCATCACCGGACCGCGCGGCACACCCGTCACACTCACCATCAAACGCATCGGTGACGACGGCGAAGAGATCATCAAGGACATCACCATCGTCCGAGATCAGATCGAGGTCGCCACCGTCTCCGGCTGGCGCAAGCTCGGCCCCGGCAAAGACGACTGGGACTGGTTCGTCGACCACGACCAGAAAATCGGATATATCCGGCTCGACAAGTTCGCCCAGGACTCCGCGAACGAGATGGACCGGGCCATCGCCAAAATGAAACGCGAAGGGCTCAACGGCCTCATCCTCGACCTCCGGTTCAACCCCGGTGGGCAGCTCAATCAGGCCATCGAGGTCGCCAACCGTTTCATTGAAAAGGGAACCATCGTCTCCACGGTCAACAGCCGCACCGAGCCGCCGCGATCACACTCGGCCAATAAGTGGAAGGCCACACTCGCCGGCCTGCCCGTCGTCGTCCTTGTCAACGCCAACTCCGCCTCATCAAGCGAGATCGTCGCCGGCGCCATCAAAGACTACGGCGACGCGGGCGATATCCACGCCATCGTCCTCGGACATCGCTCCTACGGCAAGGGCACCGTCCAGAACCTCCACAGCATCGCCGGTGGCGCCGCCATGAAAGTCACCACACAGTACTACACCATCCCCAGCGGCAAGGTCATCCACCGACGACCGGGACACGCGGACTGGGGCATCAACCCCGACCTCACCATCACACTCCTGCCGAGCCAGATCACCGACTGGCTCACGCTGCGCAGAGATGCCGACGTCTTCCTCATCGACGAGAACGGCCAGGTCATCGACGATGAGAAGAACGATAAGCCCGACCCGCAGAAACTCCTCGACGAGGGCATCGACCTCCAACTCGAAACCGCGGTCGTCCTGCTCAAATCACAGGCTCCCATGGCCACCGGCGAAACCGCGCTGCGAAGCAACGACGGCTGATCGCCAAGCTCAGGGCAACGCCTGCACGATGTCAGCGAAGCGATGCCCGAGCTCGATCATGCTCGGTTCGTCGTAGTGGATGCCGTCCGGCAGCATGCCCAGATCGTCCGTGTCGATCCAGTACACGTTCGGCAGATTCATCGCCACGTTCACCTGCGCATCACGCACCATCTGGGCGTGCGGCTGGCCCGCATCATGGATGCGCCCGAGGATGAACGGCATGTTCGGAAGCCCCGTGAACAGACGCATGCTCGCTATGAACCGCGACAGGTTCCGCTCGTAGTACCTCGCACGGTATCGCTTGTCTGCATCGGACTCGCCCTGCATCCAGAGGAAGCCCTTGATGTCATACTCATAGCCCATCGCTGTGAGTTCGTTCAGCGCGCTGCTCACCTGAACCTGAAGCTCGTTCCACAGCGGCCCGCCATCGGGATAGAGCCTCCAAGGCGTGGTCCACTGGCTGAACATGTCCGTCCCGCCGACCGCGAACTTGATGATGATGATCTGCTCGTCCGGGTAGAGCATTGACATGTCGGAACCGAAGCTCAACTCCGGGCCGTAGTAGAAGGCCGGCGCGTCGGACGAGCAGCTCGCCCCGGAGGTCCCGGTCTGGAGTGCTGTGAATCCCGGGTTGAGATCGTTGCCCCAATACATCTGGACCTGATCAAGAGCACTCGACCACATCGGATCGACATTGCGCACGTCGTCGCACCCGGCCATGTTGGACTGCCCGGCCATGATGAACACCTTCAGCCCGCCCGTCGGCTCCACCGGCTTCGGATCGAGCCGGACATTGCGCAGCGCGAACATCTCGTCCGTCGCCGACAGCGTGTCACCCACGATCCGAATGTCGGTGACATCGGCTAGGATCGCCTGAATCTCCTCGGCGGTCGCATTTCGCTTGTGCCCGACCAGTCTCCACGGAACGCTCTCATCCAAAGGCAGCGAATACGCATAAAACACGCCCGGCTGAGCCGGGGTCTGGAGCGGAATCTTGATCGTCAGCGAGCCCATCGGCGTGTCGCCCGAGATCCGGACCTTCGGCGTGCTCGGGGCATAGATCGGGGCCGATGTCATCATCTCGAAAGAAAACGTCCCCTGATACGCCGCCGAGATGTTGCCCTTGTACTTCGAGGGCGCTTTGAATGCCATCAGCCCGTAGTGAATGTCAAACTGGGAAATCATGCCCGTTTCATGGATCACCGGCGCATGCTTGTTCGCCACCGTCACCCACCCATCGGCATCATTGGCGAAATCGCTCACCGCGATCTGAGCCCCGGCCGGGGAACACACCGCAACAACCGCCCACAGAACCATTCGACGATACACGGATCTCATCGAGCATTCCCTCATGTATGAACTTGACCGCTTCTCTTCGCTGTGTGAATCACGACAATCAGCCCGCTCAAGGCAGGGCTTTGCCTCACAGCAAGACTACCTCGATCCCGGTTCCGCACAATGGAATGGTCAGTTTATGAAGAGTTTTATGTATTATCGGTCAGCGTGAAATGCGGTTATCGGTCGGCTCCCGACTCACAGCTCCGGCGCAAATCCCCGCCGCATCGTGTTCTCGCAGATCGCGCGTGGCTCGACGAACTGGAGCAGGTAGTCCGCGCCGCCCGCCTTGGACCCCACGCCGGAAAGCCCGAACCCGCCGAAGGGTTGGCGACCGACCAGCGCGCCCGTACAGCCCCGGTTGATGTACAGATTCCCGACCCGGAACTCGCGCTTGGCCCGCTCGATGTGCCTCGGCATCCGGCTGAACACACCGCCCGTGAGCTTGTAGCTGTGCGTGTTGGCGATATCCAGCGCCTCGTCAAACGACCCCGCGTGCATGATCGCCAGGACCGGGCCGAATATCTCCTCCCGCGCGATCCGGTGCCCCGGCTGAACCCCCGTGAAAATATGAGGTGGGATGTAGTTTCTCGGCCGAACCGTGCCCGACGTGTGATCACCGGCGATCTCTGGAAAATCATCCGAACCCAGCACAAGCCGCGCACCGTCGGCAAGCCCCGCTTCGATCATGCTCCTGATCTTGTCGGCGGCATCATCATCGATCACCGGCCCGACATCGCACGACGCACTGTCCGGCGACGCCACCACCAGCGCCCGCGTTGCCTCCACAAGGCGTTCTGTGAAACGCCCGACGTGCGGCCCGCTCGGCCCCTTCGGATCAACCACGATGCACCGGGAGCACGCCGAGCATTTCTGCCCCTGGAATCCGAACGCCGAGTGCCGAACCCCGAGCACCGCCTCGTCCAGATCCGCCGAAGTGTCGATGATGATCGCGTTCTTCCCGCCCATCTCGCAGACCACCTTCTTGACGTGCATCTGCCCTTCGGGCGTCACACCGGCCGCCTGGATGATGTCCAGCCCCACCGCCTTCGAGCCGGTGAATGCGATGATCGCGGTCCGCGGGTCGCGCACAAGCGCCGCCCCGACCGTCTCCCCCCGGCCGGGCAGAAACTGAAGAATGTCCGACGCCCTCGGCGAAACCGACTTGATGGCGTGGTGAAAGATCATCGCCATCTCGTGGGCAATGCCTGCCGTCTGCTCCGCGGGCTTGACAATGACCGTGTTGCCCGTCACCAAAGCCGCTGCCGTCATCCCGCAGCAGATCGCCAGCGGGAAGTTCCACGGGCTGATGACCACCGCAACACCCCGCGGCTGGTACACCGTCTCGTCCAGCTCGCCGATGAATCGGCCTAGGCGCTTGCGCACGAACAACTGCGGCGCCATCCTCGCGTAATACTCACAAAAGTCGATTGCCTCGCAGACATCCGCGTCCGCCTCGCGCCACGACTTGCCTGCCTCTTTCACCATGATCCCCGCCAACTCATCGCGCCGGGCCCGCATCATCTCCGCAGCACGAATCAGCACACGCGCCCGATCCGTGGCGTCGGCATCACGCCACGCCGGAAACGCCGCATGCGCCCGGTCCATGGCGGACTTTGCATCGGCCTCGGTCGCCCGCGTGCTGTCGATCTCGGGCACGGCCGCATGCGCAAGCGCCCGCGCAAAGGCCTGCCTCTGCTCGGCCTGGGCAAAGTCGCGCATCGGTTCATTGAAGAAAGGCTTGCCATCACCGAGCCCCTCAACCGCCGGGGAAAGGTGGTGCCTCTCCGGCGCCACCTCCGCCAGGTCCGGCTTGGGCTCACCCCGCGCCAGCATCCGCGGATCGGCGAGCAACTCCTCCGGGCTTGCGTCATGCGCAAAGCCCGCCACAAGCCACGACTCGTTGGACGTATTCTCAAGCAGACGACGCACAAGGTACGCCATCCCTGGGATCATCTCGCCGACGGGGATGTATTCACGGATCCGCAGCCCCGGCCCCTTCTCGGCATCGGCAGCCGCATACTTCAGTTCGTCCGCCATCCCGTGAAGCATCTGGAGCTCCAGCGCGTTTTGGGGCAAGCCCCTCGCCCGAAGCCCGGCCAGCGCATACGCGATCGAACGGATGTTGTGCGAACCCAGCGCCAGCTTGATACCGCCCTCATCGCGCGTCCTCGGCATCGCATCGAGAAAGATATCGACCATCTCCTCGAAACACGCATCGGTCTGCCACTTCTCGTTCCACACCGGACAAGGCCAGCCCATCTCCTCCGCGTGGATCGTTTCATAGTCCCAATACGCACCCTTGATCAATCGCACCGACACCTGACGCCCGTTCTCTACCGCCCATCGGCACAGATCGCGCGCATCGGCCGGCCCCGACTTCAGGTACGCCTGAATCGCGATGCCCGCATGGAAATCGTGCTTCAGACAGCACCGCTTGAACAGCTCGATCGTCAGGTCCTTGAGCTCGAACTGCTCCATGTCGAAGTTGATGAAGACATCGTGTTCCACTGCCGAGCGAAGCACCGGATCGAGCCGGGCCATCAAACCCGCGATCGAGCCTTCCGTGTCGATCGGATCAACCTTGGCCGCCAGTGATGAGATCTTGATCGAGACATTGCACCGCGAGATCGGCCCGAGGTGGTCCGTCTCGATCTGCGCATTGGGCGCCCACGACGCGACTTCCGCCGGCAGGTTCTGGATCAGGTCCAGATATTTCTCGAGATACTCGTCCGCCTCCGCCTCCGACACGCATGCCTCGCCGAGCAGGTCAACCGAGAACCCGATGGAGTTGTCCCACAGCTTGCGGAGCCTCGGCTGGGCACTGCTCGCGTCCGTCCCGGCTATGAACTTGGATGCCATCGACTTGATCTGCGACGAGATCGTCTTCGCCATAATCCCCTTGGCGATCCCACCCGCGCGAAGCCCGAGGTCCATCCCCGGCGGCAACGTCACCCCCGGCTGGCTCAGATAATCCACGAGATGCTCGTGCACCTGCTCCGGCGTCGTCAGCATCGGAAAGACATCGACGAACCGAAAGAGCTGGACCTTGAACTCGGGGTCCTTCATCGACCAGCTCATCAGTTTGTCCGAATAGAACTTGGCACTGAAGATGCCGGCCTTGCCTGTTCTGGCCAGATCCAGGAGCTCCGTCCCGATCTCGAAGATCTCTCGCTCGCGGTCCACCGAAACATCGCGCCGGTCCGAAGTGTCCACACCAACCGGCCCGGCCGTCTGCTTGCGAGTGAACCACGCCATCGTGTCAGCCCTCCGTGCCATGAAGAAGTGTCGGCCCGGATTGTAGACCTTTCGGCCCGCTTCACAGAGCACGTCGGCGCTAACCTTCCATGATGCGGGAACCGGCGTGCGTGCTGATGATCGGAAACTTCGATGGGTGCCACCTCGGCCACCGCGCCCTTATCGGCCGCGCCCGAGCCATCGCCGACGACGCCCGTCTCCGCGTCCTCGCCATGAGTTTCGACCCGCACCCGGCCGAGGCCCTCGGGCAGACTCCGCCACCCAGACTCACCATGTGGAATCGCCGCGTCTCGATCCTCCATAGCCTCGGTGTCGATGAGGTCATCCGTCTGGAACCGACGCACGGCCTGCTCGGGCTCGATCCCGAACAGTTCATCGAATCCCGCATCGCCCCACTCCACGTCCGCCACATCGTCGAAGGCCACGATTTCCGTTTCGGACGAAATCGCGCCGGCGATCTCGGTGTTCTGCGCGCCCTCGGCGAGGGTTTCGGATTCGCTGTCCACGAGATCGGCCCTGTCCCGGGCGTGCTCATGGACCACGCCGAGGTGCTCGTTTCCAGCACGCTCATCCGCTGGCTGATCGAGCAGGGCCGGGTCCGCGATGCTGCAAGGCTCCTCGGCCGCCCGCACATCGTTGAGGGCACCGTCGAACGCGGCGACCGGCTCGGTCGAACCATCGGATTCCCCACCGCCAACATGCAGTGCCACACCATGCCCCCGGGCGATGGGGTCTACGCCGGCTGGGCGGAACTTCCCGATGGCTCACGCCACCCGGCCGCGATCAGCATGGGCTCCCGCCCGACGGTCAACGGAAAAGAAGACCGATTCGAGACGTTCATCATCGACGCCGAGCGCTCGGGCGCCTGCATCGCCGGCCTGCCCGAATATGGCTGGACGCTGGCTGTGCACCTGATCGCCCGCATCCGTGACCAGGCCCGCTTCGGCTCGGTTGATATGCTCAAAGACCAGCTCGCACGCGACTGCCGGCGGGCCAGAACCCTGCTCGAACAACGACAACCCGCTGGAGCCAACGCATGAGTGCCTGGGAAACGAACGCCTCGATCAAAGAAATCGCCGATTGGCTCGCCGACAAGCAACGCATCGTCGTACTCACGCACTCGAGACCGGATGGCGATGCCGTCGGTTCCTCGCTGGCAACGGTCCGCAGCCTGAACCGGGCCACGAAAACCCGCCGGGCCTCGGTCTGGTACACCGGCAGCACGCCGTGGTGGCTCAAAGAACTTGCGGGCGACGCGCCCTACCACGCACTCGAAGGTCACGACAACATCGACATCGAGCCCGACGCCATTGTCGTGGTTGACACCGGCTCATGGAAACAGCTCGAAGGCCTCGCCGATTTCGTCCGAAACCGAACCGCGATCACAACGGTCATCGACCACCATCTCAACGGCGACCCGGACATGGCGCCAAGACTCCATATCTCGAAAGAATCCGCTGCAGCCGTCCAGCCCGTCTGCCAGCTTGCCACCGAACTGCTCCATCTCGAATGCCCGCGCGACCTGCCGACCAATATCGCCGAGCTGATCTACGCCGGGCTTGCCACCGACACCGGCTGGTTCCGCCACGCCAGCGTCCGCCCCGCCGTCTTCAGGCTCGCGGCCGATCTGCTCGACGCCGGAGTCGACCATGCCGCCATCTACGCCCTCGTCGAGCAGCACGACCGCGCCTCCCGGCTCCGCGCGATGGCGGCTGCACTGGCGACGCTCGAACTGCACGATCGTGACCGCATCGCCACCATGGAACTCACCAGAGAGGCCATCCACGCCGCGGGCGCCGGCCCCGCCGACACCGGAGGCTTCAGCGAACTCGGACTCAAAATCGCCAGCGTCCGCGTCTCGGCCACTCTCACCGAGGTCGAAACATCGAAAGAAGATCCGGCGACCAAAATCAGCATGCGATCGAAGGCCGGTTCAAACATGGTCAATGTCAACCTTGTCGCCCAAGCCCTCGGCGGCGGCGGACACGCCAACGCCGCCGGCGCCAAACTCCCATACACCATCCAGGAATCCAAACGCCGACTCCTTGATGCACTCGAACACGCAACCAAGGCAACCAAATGAACACCCGGCCTCGAAGACGGTCCGGTCAACGCAACGAAAGACCACCACTCTCAGTCTTCCCTACCACGCTCTGGCAATACCCAAGCCAGCACTACAACGCCAGCGATGGCTCCCGCCAACAAGGCTCAAAGCACTACGCCGGCGCCACGCCGAGCTGGGTCATCTGGCAACTGCTCTCCAGATACACACGCCCCGGCGACACCGTCCTCGATCCCATGTGCGGCTCGGGCACCACGATCGACGTCTGCAACGACCTCGGCCGAACAGGCATCGGCTTCGACCTCGCCCCCTCGCGCGAGGACATCATCCGCGCCGACGCCCGCAACCTGCCTCAAGATGCTGCCAGCGTGGACTTCGTGTTCGTCGATCCGCCCTACTCGACCCACATCAACTACTCAGACGACCCCGACTGCATCGGCAAGCTCAGCGCCGCCGGCGATGACCGGGGCCAAGCCTACTACACCGCCATGGAACAGGTCATCGCCGAGATCCACCGCGTGCTCAGGCCGAAACGGTACATGGCGCTCTATGTCAGCGATTCGTGGGAAAAACGCAAGGGCAAGCCCGCCGGCGCGGTGCTCGGCGGCCCCTTCATGCCCATCGGGTTCGAACTCTTCGCCCGCCTGCGCCGGCACTTCGAACCCGTCGACATCATCTCGGTCGTCCGAAAAAACGACAAGATCACCCGCGGCAACTGGCGCAAAGCCGCCGTCGAAGGCAACTTCTTCCTCCGCGGCTTCAACTACTGCTTCATCATGAAAAAAGGCGAATCCTGACCAGCGCCATCAGCTCCCCTCGTTGACGGCCCGCTCCCTGCCCTCGGAGATCTTCGCCCGAAGTTCGTGCGTGCTGTCGTGGAACCCGCCGAGATCCGAGCCGCCCATGTTGATCTTGATCACACCCTTCTTCGGGTCCCGCTTGGCCGAGACCCAGTTGTCCAGAAGCATCGTCTCCAGCGTGGCGTAGCACTGCTGCACTGTCAACTCGGCGCCGGGCGTATTCTCACTCCGGCGTGTGATCATCTCGAACGCCTTGTTGATCTCATGAATATCAGAATACTTCTGGAGCACATCCATCACCTTGGCGTAGTAGCCCACGCGCGGGATCATGCGGTGCCCGCGCCGGTACGCCTCGACCTTGTGCACCTTGCCGTTGTTGTAGACCGGGATGGTTTCCTTCTTCGCACCGGTCAGGTTGAGCTTAAAGATGTTGTACTGCGAGAGCTCCCACCGCACCTCGTCGTCCTTGGTAAACCGCCGGGCGATCTCCTTGACCGCCAGCAGATCCAGCCCGCCTAGCCCCGGCAGAAAGAAATCTTCATCAGAAAATCCGCCAAGACTGAGCCAACGGAACGCCTCCTTCGGATCCATCTTCAATCCAGCCGACTTGGCGATGTCCTTCGTGTGCTCCTCGAGATCGGTAAACTGACCGTTCGAGGCGTACCAAAAATCGGCAAAGCGGATGTACTGCTTGATCCGATTCACCTGCGTCGTCTCGTGGCTGCGCTTGAGCCACTTCATCTCGCCGAACCCCTCGTGCTCCGCGAGAATGATGTACGCCACCTCGCGGGCCGCCGAGTGCGTCAGCGTCAATCCGCCCGCGAGCACCGGGTCGGCAAAGCCGGCCGATTCGCCGACCAGAAACCAGTTCTCCCCCACAATCTTGTCCGCGATGAACGACCAGTCCTTCGTCGTGCGCACCATCCCGTCCGGGGCCGCGTTCTTGCACAGCTCCTGTACGCGAGGCTCCTGCTTGAGCGCCTGATCGTACAGCTCCGCCGGCGTCAGCCCCGTCTTCTTGTAGTGCTCCACCGGGCAGATGTACCCGATGCTTGTCCGCGTCGGCCCGAGCGGGATGAACCAGATCCAGCCCGACGCGATCGACAACACCTGCACCCGCGTCCCGCCGACACCAATCTCCACTGCCCAATCCGCATTAGACCAGTAATCCCACACCGCCATGTTCTTGAGCTGCGTCGGCACCTCGACCCCGACCCCGAGCCCTCGCCGGAGCACCCCCGTGTAGCCCGAGCAATCGAGATAATGCTTCGCGCGAATCGTGTCGCCGGCGTTGGTCGAGATCGAGTTGATCCGGCCGCCCTCGTGGTCGACGCCCGTCACCTGCGTCCCCTCGCGCACTTCGCACCCAAGCTCGGCCGCATGGTCCAGCAAAATCTGGTCGTACCGCGCCCGCTCGACCTGAAAGGCCGTAAAAAGCCTCTGCCCAGCGAACTTCGCCGGCCTTGGCTCATCGTGAAACTTGTCCAGCGGCAGAAACTCGAAATCCCACAAATCAGGCGACGAGCCCCAGCGGTACGTCGCGCCGACCTTGATCGGAAAGTTCGCCGCCTCGACCTTGTCCCATACGCCCATCTCGTTCAGGATCGGGCCGATCGGAGGAAGCTGGCTCTCGCCGACGTGCTCCCTCGGAAACTTCTCCTTTTCCAGAATCAGCACGCTGATATCCGGGTTGTACTTCCTGATCAGCGAGCCCGCGGTCGAACCGGCAGGACCACCACCAACCACAACGACATCAACACGTTGCTCGCCCACAGCCTCTCCCCGCTTGCTCCGACAGATCACCGGAGCCCAGAAACAACTCCAAACAACATACACGATTATCGAGATTCGGACAAGGGCGACCGCTCAACTTTGGTGATCCACCCCCCACCGAGCACCAGATCGGGCTCGTCAGCACTGTAGAGCACGATCGCCTGCCCGGGTGTCACCGCACGCTGGGCCGAACCGAATCGCACCCGAAAGCCCCTTGCCCCATCGTCACTGTCGCAGCGGTATTCCGCCTCCACCGCTTCGCCGTTGTACCGATGCCTTGCCAGGCAAGGTGCCCAGCCGGACACCTGAGGCCGAACCAGCCAATTCGCCTCATCCGCCTCGCACCCGACCGACTCCAGATCCGCAGCCGACCCGATCGTCACCGTGTTGGCCACCGGGTCCTTGTCCACGACATAGATCGGGTAGCCGAGCGCCACCCCCACCTTCCGCCGCTGCCCGATCGTCAGCCGATGCTGACCGTGATGCCTGCCCACGACCTTCCCGGAGGTGTCGAGGATGTCGCCGCAACGATCCTTCAACTCCGGCCTCTCGCGCTCGACCAGCGAGGCATAGTCATCATCCGGCACAAAGCAGATCTCTTGCGAGTCCGGCTTGTCAAACACCGGCAACCCGAACGCATGAGCCAATTCACGCACGCGCTGCTTGGATTCGATCTCACCGATCGGAAGAAGCGTCGTCCCCAGTTGCGCCGACGGAATCCCGAAAAGCACGTACGACTGGTCCTTGGCGGAGTCGATCCCGCGAAACAGGGCCGGCGCACCGGCATGCTCCCGAATCCGTGCATAATGCCCGGAAGCCACGCAGTCCGCCCCGATCAGCCTTGCCTGCTCGTGCAGTTTGCCGAACTTCAACCAGTCGTTGCACCGTACACACGGGTTCGGCGTCGTGCCCGAGGCGTACGACGCCACAAAGTAATCAATCACCCGCCGAAAGTCCCGCTTGAAGTTCAGCACATACAACGGAATATCAAGCTCCGCAGCCACGCGCCGGGCATCCATCGCATCGCCCACGGAACAGCACCCCTGCTTGTGCAGCCGGGTCGGCGAGGAATCACACCCGACCCGCTCCACATCTTCAAGCATCTCGCCGGGAGACCCGAGGCGCATAAACGCACCGACCACCTCGTAGCCTTGCCGCAGAAGCAGACCAGCCGCGACGGAGGAATCGACGCCGCCGGACATCGCGAGCAGAACTTTGGGTTTGGTGGCCATCTCGCCAATCGTAGAGGCCCGATCCGGATCAATCGTCATCGCGGGGTTCGAGCTCGTAAATCTCACCCGACTGCGAGGGTTCGATCCTCAGCCCGCTTGTCGATGCCTGGTGGCCGGCCGGAAAGGGGATCGTGCGGTTCTGAGTTGCCGGAGGTCCTCCACCCCCCTCGACCATATTCGGGGACATCACCGCCTTCTGGCGTTCAGCCGTTTCCCGCATCTCCTCCGCTCGACGCTTTGCGATTCGGATACTGCGGGCCCGGATCGCCGCGTTGTTGCGAATGGCCCAGGCGGCCATCGTCGACAACTGCACGAGCGAAACCATCGCCATCCCGAGCCCAAACAGGAAGAACAATCCCATCACGAGCGCAATGAGCGAGACCAAACCAATGAAAATGCCCATATGCGGCGCCAAAAAGCTCAGGATCACGTTCACCGGTCCGCAGAACCCGATCGCCCACGCCGATGCCCGGAGCCGACTCCCCAGCCCATGGTCCCCCGCCCACAGCGCCAGCGATGTCAAATACACCAGCAATGGCACCAACGCCAGCACCGAGACCAACGAGAAAACCAGCACCCCCCAGAACGCCACCGAATACCACCCATTCCAGTTCCGCCCGGCAGCGACCTCGAACAGCACCGCAAAGCAGGCCAGCACCACCCAGGAAAGCTGGGCCGAGAGGACCAGCCGAAGCCACACCCGATTGTCGAGCGTCGCATCCGGCACAGTGACATTCTGAAGCGGTCTCGGCCGGGTCACGATCCAGTTCGATAAAAACCAGAGCACCGAACCCACACTCAGCGCCAACGCCGCGGTGACCCCGTTGAAATCCGCCAGCGAGACCAGCCCGATCCCGAGGATCAACGCCGCGATGGCCGCCCCAGAAAGCCCAATCGAGAGCAGCCTCAGGTATGTCCGCGGCGCATCGGTCAGGTTGTCTCCGCTCGGAAACCTTCTCGATGGTGTCGGAATCGGGAAGCCGCACTCCGGGCACAAGCCGCCCGCAGGTAGCCCGAGCAGCGAGTAGCCGCAGTTGTTGCACCCTCGGTCCTCGGTGATCAGTTCACCGCCCGAAGCCGCCGGATTCAGTGCTGAGGATCGGGTCATGGGGCGCCTTGTTCCGCACTACCAGTGTACCGGAAAGACACCGCCGCCTCAGCCCGCGCCGACGCCCGAAACAGATTCCACCGCATTCTGGAAGATCCTGAGCCCCGGCGTCGTCCGATCGAAGCCCCCCCGCTCCAGTGCGGTCCATGCCGGATGCCGAGTCCACTCCAGATACCGCTCCGGGTGGGGCATCAACCCGAAGACCCGACCCGTCGGGTCACAGATCCCCGCGATCCGGTCCACCGAGCCATTGACATCCACCGATGTGCGCAGCACCACTTGGCCACCGGACTTCAGACGTTCAACAACCGATGGCCCGGCAACAAATCGCCCCTCGCCGTGCGCGATCGGAAGCTGCATCACCGATCGGCGCTCGCTTCCGGTCCACGCCTCCGCGAGCCCCTTCGTCCAGACACACCGAGATGCCGGCTCAAACTCCACCCCGACCCATCGCGCCTGGAACCGACCCGATACATTGGCGCCAAGCCCGACAACCCGCCCCGCGCCCGTATCCGATCCGAACCCGGGCAGCAACCCGCTCTGGACGAGCACCTGAAATCCGTTACACACCCCGAGAATGCACGTTCCGCGAGCCACTGCCGACCGCAGCCGATCCGCGAGCCGCCGGCGGATGTGCATCGCCATGATCCGGCCCGAAGCCACATCATCCCCATACGAAAATCCGCCCGGCAACCCGACCAACTCGACGCCATCAAGACGCGAGGGATCGCGGATCAGGGCATCAAGATGGACCAACTGAGTCTCCGCCCCGGCCAACGCGAACCCACGGAGCATTTCCTGCTCGCAATTCGTCCCAGCGGTCCGGATGACCAGAGCCTTCGGCATCTGCGTACCATAGGCCACGGCGGTCTGCGTGCCGATGCACGCCAGCCGACACCCGAATCGTGAGGAGAGCCACACATGCCAGCGGTCTACCCCTTCAAGCCTTTGCAGTACCACAAAGGCGCCGGCGACGTCACCCAGCTCGTGGCCCCTCCATACGACGTCCTCGACGAATCTCACAAGCAGGCCCTCATCGACTCCGATGCGCACAACATCGTCACCATCGATCTCCCCCACCTGCCCGCCAAAGAGCTCGGCCCGGAATCCACATACGCCAACGCCGCCGAAACGCTCAAGTCATGGCTCAACTCGGGCATCCTCAGCCAACGCACCACGCCCGCCATGTTTGCCTACAGACAAACATTCGAGTTCCGGGGCAAGCACTACCAACGCTGCGGCATGACGTGCACCGTCGAAACCCTCCCACTCGGTCCACGCCAGGGCGGCGGCATCCTCCCGCATGAACAAACCTTCAGCGGCCCCAAAGAAGACCGCTTCGCGCTCATGAAGGCCACCGCCACACAACTCAGCCCGATCTTCGGACTCCACCCCGACGAACGAGGTATCGCCAGCGAACTCGTGCGCTCCATCATGGAATCCCGCGACCCCGACATGACCGCCACCGTCACCGAAACCGACGGTCAGGATGTCCTGCACGAGGTCTGGACCATCGAAGATGAACCGACCATCGCCGCCTACCGCGAAGCCCTGGCCAGCGAAGATGTCTTCATCGCCGATGGGCACCACCGATACACCACCGGTGTCAACTACCTTCAGCACCTCGAATCCCAGGGCGAAGTCCCCGAAGACCACCCCGCAAGGCGGTGCATGATCGTTCTGGTCAGCATGTCCGATCCGGGGCTCGCGATCGGCCCAACGCACAGGGTGCTCGGCGGAATGAAGGACTATTCCCACGAGAAATTCATCGAGGCCTCGGGCGGCATCCTCCAGATCGACCCCGTCGTTAACGACCCGCACCTCATCGAGGGCGAGATGGACAAGGCCGCCACCACCGCCAAGGAAGTCTTCGGCGTCATCGACTTCGCCACCGGGCTCTGCTGGGTGGCACACTGTGTCGACGAGGACCCGCTCAGCGAACGATTCCCCGACAAACCAGAGGCCTGGCGGGAGCTCGACGTCGCCATACTCCAGCATGTCATCGTCGAAGAGATCTGCGAGCCCGAACTCAACGGCGGCGAACCCATCACCTGGGCTTTTCCACACACCATCGAAGAAGTCATGGCCATCGGTTCGGGCAAGCAAACCGGCGCCGGCGGCGGCTCAGGCTTCGCGCAGCTCGCGCTGATCGTCCGCCCGACCCCGCTCGAAGCCGTCCGCGACATCTGCCTCGCGGGCGAGTTGATGCCGCAGAAATCAACCTTCTTCTACCCGAAGCTCGCGACTGGACTGTTCATCAACCCGCTTGGCTGATCTTGGCCTTGGCCAAGGCGTCCTGAATCCAGCTCTTTGTTTGCCGGACATTCATCACACCGGTGGTGCGCGACACGACCTGCCCATCGCGCACCAGAATCAGTGTCGGGATCGAGTTGATCCCCAGTGACCGGGCCTCATCCGGGTGCTCGTCGATATCGAGATACACCGGCTCCGTGGTTTCGGTAATCAGCTGGCCGACCGACTCATCACTCAACGCCCCGCGTTTGAACGACTGGCAGGGCCCGCACCACGAGGCGGTCGCCAGAATAAGCAACGGCTTGCCGCTCTTGTCCGAACGTTGCGATGCTGCTGACATCGTGGTGTGATTGGCGAAGGCTTGCGGAGTCTGCGCCGGTCGGCCGTTCATCTTGAAAACCACGATCGCTGCAAAGCTTGCAAGAATGATCAGCCCGAAAATCAGATCCGCTTTCGACCAACCCCGATCAAACACCCGGACCGCGGTACGTGTTCGCCTCGTTGCCTTCCCGCTTTGCATCGCCCAGCTCCAACTCAAACCACAGACCACCCGAGACCCGCAAAGCCAAACACCGCTGCCCCGCCCGACTATTCCGGCCTCTACCACACCGCCAGCTCGCCCGTCACTGGTTCGACCAGATCCTTGATCGTCACGAGCCCGATCGGGCGTCCCTTGGCATGGACCACCGCGAGTGTCGCATTCTCGGACCTCATCGTCTGCAACGCTTCACGCGCCGACAAATCGACATCCAGCATCATCACCGGTTTCATCAGCCGACGAATTGGGACATCGGGATCGAGAAAAAGATCCCTGGCACGCACCACGCCGAGCACCGCGCCCCGACGATCAACCACCGGGTATCGGCCCTTGCCCGACTCGGCTGCCCGACGACGTCCGGCCTCCGGCGAGATATCAACACGGAGCCTGCTCACACGCGCCCAGGGAATCATCTCATCGTGAAGCCTCGCATCACGAAACGCGATCGCACGACGCACAAGATCCGCCTGTGCTTCGGACACAATCCCCTGCCCAACAGCCTCGCGCACAAGCCAGACCATGTGTTCCCGATCTTCCGAAGGGATCGCCGAGCCCGGCGCCCCCACCATGCGCTGCGCCAGTTTGCCCATCAACACGACCAGCGGCAGTGTCAGCGTCGCCGTGAGCACATACCGGGCCGCACGCATCACCGGGGCAAACACGTACGCCAGCCGTTCCGCCGACATCCGGAACAGTTCTTTCGGCAACGTCTCCGCAAACACAAACAACACCGGCGTCAGCAGCAACGTATTGACCGCCGAGATCTGCCAGGACACCAATCCAAAGCCATCCAATACACGCGCTATGGCCAGAATCCCGATGTAATTGCTCGCATTGTTGAGAATCAAAAGACTTGCGAGCATCTGCTCGGGCCTGTCCAGTTCGGCCTTGAGCACCCGAGCCAGCTGATCCGGCTCGGGCTTTCGAACACGGGCCTCAAGCCGAGGACGACCGACCACATACATCGCCGTCTCCAGCCCGCTCCACAGAGCCGACAGCCCGATCCCCAGCACAAAGAGCACCACCCAGAATGTGAGCTCGATCCTGGTCATGCATCACCACCCGACCCATGCCCGTCATCTACAAGCTCGATCTCGACCCGTTCGATCGCCCGTCCCTCAAGCTCGGCAACCCTCAATCGAAGCCGGCCGAGATGCACCGCATCACCGACCTCCGGCAACCGCCCGAGCAGCGCCAACACCACGCCACCGATCGTCGTCACCCGACCGAGGACATCGTCCGCGATGTGCGGGTCGAAGCCCTCAACCAACGTCCTGGCCGGAAATCGCCCCGGTACGCTGAACCGCCCGAGCCCGATCAGCCGCACCTCGCCTTCAGGCTCCTCCGGGTCGGCGGCCTCGTCAATCAGTTCCGCGACCACATCCTCGACACGAACCACTCCGACAAGTTCGCCACGCTCATCAACCACCGCAGCACGATCCGAACCCCGCTCGCGCAGCAGCTCAAGCAACGCATCGAGCCGGGCCTGCTCGGGCACAAAAAGGGGAGATTCGACCGTGCGCTGCACAGCATCCGCTGGTGACAGATGCGCCTGCGCCAGGTACCGCGTCGGGTTGAGAAAGCCCATCGGCGAGCCGTCGGGATTCATCAGCAGAATCTGCTCCGGATCATGCTCACGGATGTACGACACCAGCCGCCCGTGGTCGCTGTCCGCCGGAAGGGTGTCCAATTCAACGCGAGGCGTTTGCACATCGCGAGCTCGCAGCGATCCCAGACGAAGAACATCGACCAACAGCCTTTGCTCATAGGGATCGATGCTCTGACCATCCGTCGGCGACTGGATGAGATGTTCCAGTTCCAGCGCACTGATCGGGGTTTTTCCTTCTCCCGTCGGTGAGAACAGCCGAGCCAGTGGTGCGATGACACCCCTGTCCATCACCGACCAGACCGGCCACAGCGAACGGAGCAAGAGCAGCCAGACACCGGCGCTCAGCCGACAGAAAAGCACCCGGTGTGAAGCCGCGACCATCTTGGCAATCACTTCGCCGAACAGGATCAGCGCCAAAAGCGACCCGCCCGCCACCGCCACGCCCAAACCGGTGTGCCCCTTGGTCTCAAGATGCAGCACGACAATCGAGGACAGCGTGAAGTAGAACACATTGATCAGCATGTTGGCCAGCAGGATCGCGGTGAGCAGAGGCCGGGGCTTGTTCAACAGCGCTTCGACTGAAGCCAATGTCCGAGGATTCCGTCGGCGAAGCGCCATGCGGTCGGACTGGCCGAACCCAAACAGTGCGGTTTCCGAGCCACTGACCAAACCCGAAAGCAGCAGGATTGCGGGCATCACGACAAACAGCAGGATGAGGTCGCCGAGCGTCATGGTGAGGATTCGATCATGGTCACGTGGGGCGAGCCTGCTCGATCATCCGCTCGATGTATCGCCAGGCGTTGAGCTGGGTCCGGATCTCTCGAAGCACACCATCATCGGATGATCGTTCTGCCGACGCCAAGAGATCGCCGACACGCTGGATGAATGTTTCCCGCTGGCGCTCTGCCCACTGCCGCGATCTGGCCAGTGCCTCAGCGTCTTTGGATTCGACGGCTTGTTCCAGTTCGAGCCGGGCCTCCATGATGTCCATGAGAAAGCCATCAGGCAGGTCGTTGAGCTGTTCGCCGGAGGGCCCGCCGAGCCGGCCCAGCAAGGCCGAAGCCCGGGACTCCGGATTGAGCAGTCTGTTTCGGGCATCGGTGAGTCGGGCGGCTCGGGTCGCTGCCTCCGGATCGTTCGTACCCAGATCAGGGTGGATCCTTGCCATCTGCAGCAAAAAATTTCGCTCGACCTCGTCCGGATCCAGATCGAAACGTGCTGGGCATAAGAGACAATCGAATGGGTCGTCGGCCATGGGTATGCTGAGGATAGCGATCTTCGGGTGTGACCATCGGCATTGACACGGGATATCGCGGAATCGAGGATGGATACGGTGACACAGCCGGGACACATCGGGATCGTGGCCGTCAGCCCCGAGGGGGCGGCGCTGTGCTATCGGCAGATCTTCCGCAACATTTCCAAACATTTCCCAAATTCTAAGCCACCTCGCGTCACGGTTCACAACGAACCGTTCCCGGACTATTTGGACTGTGTTCGCCGGGACGACTGGACCGGCGTTGCGGAGTTGCTGATCCGATCGGCGAACATTCTGCACCGGGTCGGGGTGGACTTCGTGCTGACGCCGGACAACGCGGTTCAGCACGGTGTCATGATCGCAGAACACCAGTCCAAGGTCCCGTGGCTGACGATGACGGACCTTGTCGCCGAGGCACTCGAATCGAACAACCACAGAACAGTCGGGATCCTGGGGACGCGCTACGTCACCCAAGGTTCGGCGTACCAGACCGCCCTCGGGCTTCGTGGCATCAAACTCCAGGCACCCAGTCCGGAGGATGTGGACCGACTCGATGAGATCATTTTCAGGGAACTGATCTACGGCCATGCCAAACCGGACTCCCGGCGTGCCATTTTGGAGATCATCGATCGCCTGCGCGAACGGGGCTGCGAGGCATTGGTGGTCGCCTTGAGCGAGGCGCCGCTGCTTCTGGATGAGGCGACTGCATCATTGCCGACCTTCGATGCAGTTGATCTGTTGGCGTTCGGTGCGATACGCCGAGCCGTCCCTGGCTGATTCGTCAGCGGGATCATTGCCTTTGGCAGCACGATCTGGAAGATTCTGGTCCTCGAAACCCGCTCCCGGTGGACGCGCGGAGCGAATCCGTGGTATTCTCCGTGTGTTCCCCGGCCCGGCGCCGGGCGGGGGCCGGCCGATCGTTGTCGGGAACAGCGGTCACTGGCGGTTCGCATGGGCTTGTGTCGGGAGTTGGTATGGGACGGTGTTCGTCCCCGGCTTGTGTCACGGCAGAGCAACAAGCGTGCAAAGGACTGCATGCATCCCCACCGCGGACATTCACAAGGATGAGTTTGTTGGGCCATACGCCGGCGACGCGCCGGATCGGCCGGTAGTTTTGATCCCGCGTGCCGAGCCGGCTTGCGGTGCATCTCAAAGACGGAGCGAATCATGACCAGGCAGGATCTCGTCTCGCGCATCACACGCAAGTTTGGATTGGGCTCGAACCGAGCGGCCCAGCTCTCGCGAAATGCCGGTCGCGCGAGCTCGCCGATGGCGGATGCCTTTGAAGCGCTTGAACCTCGCATCCTGCTCTCGGGCGATCACCCTGGCATCGACGAGGTCTTTGCCGACCCGCCGACCGCCGTCCCGACCGAAATCGTGCTGGTCAATGAAATCGGGCTCGGCTCGGGCATCATCGGCGATGTCGCGAACGACACGGGCGACTTCTTCCGATTCACGGCCGATGTCAACGGCTTTGTCTCAATCCTGGCCAACACCGTCGGCGGAACGCTCGACAGCGCGCTCGAGCTGTACCTGCCGGACGGGACCAAGCTCTCCGATGACACCGAAGGCTTCGACAACGGCACGACCGCTCGCGGCTTGGCCACCGATGGGTGGCTCGGGTTTGTCGCCCAGGCCGGGCAGGAGTATTACATCCGTGTCATGGGCGAATCGTCCACGACCGGGGCGTATGCCCTTCAGATCAACGCCAAGGTCAACTCGCTGACCATCGACCAGAGCACCGGTTTCGTGCGCACCGGCAGTGCCACAGGCCAGGAGCAGACCATCAGCGGCCTGCAAGAAGATGTTCTCTATGAGTTCACGACGCCTGATCTTGCGCGGTTCACCGGGCTCGGCACGATCATGGCGGGCGACATTGTCTTCGGCAATGACAGCAATGGATTCGTCAACACGCCGGATGATGTACGCGACCTTGTAGACACGCGCGTCGAGTTGTACGACTCGGCCGGGAACCTGATCGGGGCGGACTCGTCCGCCGGCCACCAGACGGACGGGTTCCTGGTCACACGTTTCGAACGGGACACACAGTATTTCGTGCGCGTGCGTTCGGATGCGTTCGAGAACACCAACGTGACCAACCCGCAGTCCGGGCTTCCGGACAATGTGGCCATCGGCGACTTCGAGCTTCGCATCCAGGCGGCTGCGACAGACTTCTCGCTGGACCCGACCACACGCACAGGCGTGCTCGCCCGTGACAACGTCGCCGACGGTGTCGGCCTGCTGCGAGACCAGCACTCGGCCCAACTCTTCACGTTCGACGCGCTCGGCTCGGGCGACACCATCATCAACTTCTTCTCCTACGCCAACATCGGTTTCATCATCCCCGGAGCCGATCCCAAGATCCAACTCTTCAACGACTCATCCACAACGCCTATCGAAGCCAATGACACCGCTGTCAACTTCGACGGTTTTGACCGGGCCGAAATCCAGACCCAGCTCCAGGGCGGCGACACATATTACGTCTTGGTTGATTCCTTTGATGGTCCGTTCCTGAACGTTGGTGCCCCACCCCGCGATATCGCCAACAGCGAGATTTTCTATCAGTTCGTGATCGAATCGAATGCAACACTCGACCGCAGCGATGCGGACCAACCGATCGATGACCATGTGGATTTCCTCGCCGACCGATCGATCGTGAGGGATCTGGCCACGCCGCTGATCTGGGGAGACCCGATCACACCCGTCGGATTTGTCGATGACAGCGATTACGTCGACACCAATGGCGACGGCAATCCGGATGCCTTCGGCGATGGCGGCGGCTTCGTGCCCGTGGTCTACCCATCCGTCTTCGATTTCCCGAACGAGGCAGTCGATCACGTTCAGGTCGTTCAGGCGTTCGCCTCGGGTCGGCTGGACACCTTCAACGACACCGATGTCTTCATGTTCACACCCCAGATCGATCATCTCGGCGCCTTCGAGGGCGGCCGGCTGCTCGACATGGATGGTCAGGAAGTCGACCCGCCGGTATGGGACCTCAACGGTCGGCCGGCGTCGCGCATCTCGCTCTCGGTCAACTTCGAACTCGAGTGGCTGGCGCTCGGCACTACCGCGGTTCAAATCTACGATTCGAACTTCGAGCTGATCAATGAAGAGATGATGACACCGATCCAATCGGTGAATGTCCCGCCGAGCCAGTCACCGGCCGGCGTTGAGAGCCCGTCACTTCTCGGCCCCGACCCTGAAACGAAGCAGAAGCGTGAGGTTGCAGTGACGCTTGAGAACCTCTACTGGGGCGGCGAGGCCTACTACATCGTGATTTCCGCACCGGGCACGCGCACTCGCTACAACCTCGTCCTCCAAGGCGACTCCGAGGACCGTGGACTGAACGGGGACACGCCATTCGCCACGACGCTCGAAGCGCCCGAGGAAGGCAACTTCGGCGACGCAGAGGAATTGTTCTTTGACATCAACACAGGTCTGGCAACCACCAGCGGCAACCCGTCGTTCACCGCCGAACGCCGCACGTTTACCGATGTGAAGGTCGGCGTCGACGACCCGCTCGATGCCAACTTCTTCGACACGATCATCCAGTCCGGCGAGCTCGGCAACATCTCGCGGCTTGATGATACGGACCTGTACAAGTTCGTCGCGCCGAACGACGGCACCGCCGAGATCGTCATCAGCACCACGCAGATCCAGGATGTGTTCAACGAAATCTTCTTCGACAGCGGCGACGGCTCGATCGTTGCCGGCGGGGCCTCGCTCAGCAAGACCTACAACAGCCCGCTCGATGCGGCCATCCGCGTGTTCGACAGCGCGGGCAATCAGCTTGCGTATGTCGACAACTTCCTCGGCACACCGGCCGACGGGCTGACGATCCCGTTCGGCTCCGGCGGAAATCCGAATGTTGGTGACCTCCAGATATTCCGCAAGGACCCGCGGGCCGTGATCAATGTTCAGGAAGGGCAGGAATACTTCGTTCTGGTCGAAAGCTCGCAGCGATGGCGCAACAACGCCGAAGCGCCCGATCCGGCCGATCGGATCGCGACCAATCCCGCTGCGGGCAATGTCGACTGGCGCGTGGCGACGGGCTCGTACCAGCTCGTGGTCAACGCGACTCCGAATCTGGACGCCTCCGACGACCACGCCGACACCATCTTCCGCAACTTCCAGCAGACCGTGATCCCGATCAACTCGGACCCGAACAGCCCGGACAACGGGACGGGCTCAGTCTCCGGGGCGATCGAGGTCGTGAATGATTCAGATACATTTGAATTTGTGGCACCGGTTGACGGGCTGCTGACAATCACACTCGATCCGAGTGCGAGTCTTTCGCTGGTCATGAATGTGCTGGATGGCGCCAACAACAACATCTTCCTGCCGAACAACTCGGCGTTCAACGGCGAGCCGCTGACAGTGAGCTTCGCGGTCAACCAGGCGGAGCGATACGAGATCGCGCTTTTCGGCCTGACGGGCACGGGTACGTACACGATGGATCTTTCCGGCCTGCCGGTCGGTGATGATCTGCCCGACGGCAGCCAGTTCTTCGCGGCGACGGAGCTCGTATTCCCCGAATTCAGTCGATCCGCTGAAACCTCAGCTACGCTTGACCAGGGCGGTGATTCGGATGTGTTCTACTTCGATGCCACCGTCACGGATCTGGCAACCCTGACCGTTTCCCGCGGGGACGGGCAGGCGGCCATGACACCCGCAGTCGAGATCTACGAACTCGGCCAAGACAACGCGGCCACGCCCAATCCGCTGAACAACCTTATCGCATGGGACCGCAACCCGAACAACGATGGCACGGTCGTGATCGATTTCTCGACACAGATCGGTCGGCGATACTTCGTGGTGGTCAAAGGATCCGATCCGAACAGCTCGCTCGGCGGATACGACCTCAAGGTGGATTACGACCCGGCGGACGATCACGCCGATCTGGGCGACCTGCTCAATGCCACGTTTGTGAACATCGTGCCGAGCACCGGCGCCGGATCAGAGACCGGCATCCTCGAACAGGTCAACGACTCGGACCTGTTCGTCTTCGGCGTGCCGGCGAACGGCCCAGTGGATATCTCGCTTGTCTGGACGCCACAGACCGGCGCCGAGTTTGAGCTGCGCATCTTTGACATCGACGGCAACCCGTTCGACGTCAATAACAACGGCGTTATCGACACCTTCAAGAGCTCATCCGGCTTCCTCGCGATCGATCAATTCACCGGGGCACCGGCGGACATCTTCTATGTCGCTGTCCTCGGCCCGACCGCAACGCGAATCGACTACACCCTCAACGTCAATACGGGACTCGTCGATGATCACGCCAATGACGGTGCTTTTGGTACCGCGACGGCGATCCCGCTTGATCTCCAGACCGGCGATGGCTCGGCGACCGGTCGACTCGAAGTCGACGACGACACGGATTTCTTCACATTTGACGTGCTCGATGATGGAATTGTCACCGTCTCGCTCGACACCCCCACGATCGAGACGCCCGTCTTCAAGCTGTACGATTCGTCCTTCAACCTGCTCTCGCCGACACAGGTCAATGCAAATACGATCCAGTTCACCAACAGCAGCGGCGTCAACGCAACGTACTTCGTCTCCATCGGCTCAACGTTCCCCGGTATTCGGACCGGTTCCTACACCATCAGTGTCGATGGGCCTCCGGTCGCGCCGGCTCCGGGTGACGACCACGCCAACATCGGCGATCTGGTCAACGCCACGGTGCTTGACGTCAACCCGATCAGCGGCGACGCATCCGACACCGGCATCATCGACAATGTCATCGACAACGACCTGTTCAAGTACGTCGCAATCGGTCGCGGTGAAGTCTTTGTCCAGGTCTTCTCAGAGGATGACCCGACGCCGGACTTCACGGTCCGCGTCTTCTCATCCGATGGCACAGAGATTGTCGAGTTGGCCAACGCAACGGGTGTCGATGGTGTCGCCGGCGTGACGGCCGCGACGGCATTCGATGCTGCTTCGGCGAATCAGACGTTCTACCTGCTGGTCGATTCGACCAATGATATCGACACCGGCAACTACACGATCCGCGTCGACGGCGCTGCCGCCACCACGCGGACGTACTACCCGGAAGGTTTCGCCAATGCCGGGATCAGCGAGTTTATCTCGCTGGCCAATCCGAATGATGAAGCCGTTTCGTACAACATCACGGTGTACTACGCGGACACGAACCTGGGATCGGCCGTGGTCGCCAGCGGCACGCTCGCGGCGGGCGCTCGCGGCGGCGCGACGCTCTCGTTCGGTGGCGACATCGACGGCGACGGCAACGCCGACTACGCGCCGGGCATCATTCCCAACGAGGCCTACTCGATTGTCGTCGAGTCGTCGCTGAGGCTCGGCGCCGGGCTCAGCCATTACGATGCCAATCTCGTGCGTTCCGGTGCGATCGGCGAGGTCTTCACCGATCAGACCACCAACCGCTGGGAGTTCCCGGATGTCACCCGCAACCCGGGCGTCGTGGAAGAATTCCTCGTCTACTTCAATCCGAACTCATTCGATGTCAACGTCACGATCACCGCGTTCACCGGCAGCGGCCAGACCATCCAGCTCCCGGTCCAGACCCTTGCTGCCAACCAGCGGGGCGGGATCGAGGTCCACAGCACGACATCGCTGCCTCTGGGCACGTTCGCGGTCGAGATCACCTCGGCTCCGGTTGACTCGGCCGATGCTGATCGGGATCTCGGGATTGTCGCTGCCCTGAGCCGGTACAACCTGCTCGACAAGTTTGCCTTCGGCTATCTCGGAATTCGCGATGGTGGGAGCACGACCAACATCGTCACCTCGCTGACCAACGGCACCGATGTCACCAGCGAATTCTCGATCTTCAACCCGGGCAGCGTTGATGCCCAGGTGACGATCAAGGGCTCGTACCTTGAAGAGCAGAACCTGCCGGACCTATTCCGCACGGTGACAGTCGGGGCCGGCGAGAGCCTGACGCTGACCGGGTCCGACCTGGCGTTCGTCAACAATGCTCCGATCGGGCTGGAGATCACGTCCAACGTCGACGTTGCCATCTCAACGCTCGAACGGCAGCGCGGCGACGCGGATGCCACCGGCGCCTTCACCGAGGCCGGAACATCCTTCTTCTTTGGCGACGCCTTCCTGAATCCGTCGCACGCCGGCGATCTGTATTCAGAATCGCTCTCGTTCTACAATCCGAATTCCGAAGACACGGATGTGACGATCACGTTCTACTTCGCCGACGGCTCGGCCGAGCGGGTCCGCATGGAAACAGTCGCCGCCAATGATTTCCTCCTGCTCAAGCTTGAGAATCTCGCCGAGGTGGTCCAGAACAGACCGAACCTGAACTACTACTCGATGCGGATCGATGCCACCAGCGCGATCGTCACCCAATTGACGCACTACGACGGCTTCCTCGGTGGCGGCTGGGCCACCGGCGGGGCCCCACTTGGGCTGCTCAACCCGATCGTCTGACCAAATCGGCCCGACCCAAGCATTCCCGGCCCCGCAGATACGGATCTGCGGGGCCTTTTTCGCGGCTCTGCCCGCCCGATGGATGAAACCCGGAACCCACCTGGGTGGTTCAATATGAACGTCCGGCCGCCCTGCCGCGTACAATCCGGTGAAGCGAGGTTGGACGGATTCAGGGAGGTCTTATCTTTGCAAACGCAGCGCAAGCCTTGGTTGTGCGGGGTGGTCGGGTTTTTGTGTGCACTGGCTGTTCCGGTCGGTGCTGTGTGGGCTCAGCCGGGCGGCGAGGATGGACCGCCGGTGCATTCCCGGGTTCATCTGGTTTCGGAATTCGAGGCTGTGACGCCCGGGATGACAGCGATGCTCGGGCTCGTGTTTGATCTGGATGACGGCTGGCACTCGTACGCGGATTCCTGGAATGACTCCGGGGCGCCGATGTCGGCGGTCTGGAGCCTGCCCGAGGGCTTTACCATCGGAGACCCGATCTGGCCCGCGGCCCATCGCTTCATCCAGCCGGGCGGGATCCTCGACCATGTGTACGAGCATCAGGCGATCATTCTCTTTCCGCTGGCCATCGATGCGGATGTCGAAGTCGGAACGGATGCGGTCATCTCGGCTTCGCTCGAGTGGCTGGTCTGCGACGACAACTCGTGCGTGCCTCAGTTCGCCGAGACGAGCATCACGATCCCCGTCCACAACGCAACGAAAATAGGCGAGGGCGCCCGGGTGATCGCCAAGGCCCGTACGAAGATGGGCCGACTGGCCACCGGCTCGAAAGCCGACCCTGTGATTCTCAGTTGGCAAGGCGACACGCTGGTCGCCGAGAACCTCGAAGGCTTGGGCATGGCGTTCGTACCGGGGCCGGGGTGTGTCGAGCCGATCGACCTGCTGGAGCGAGGACAATCCGACACGGGGCGCCTCGAGCTCGCCTTCAACTTCGACGATCACCCCGAGGGGCTCGTGGTCGGCTGGATCGAGCTCATCGACAAGCCCGGAAAACGTCCACTGACGACGCCGGAGCGGATCACACTGGTGCGATTGCACCGCGGTGAGCGACCGGCCCGGCTTCTCGGGCAACCCGGAGGCGAGGCGGCACCCGAACAGGGTCCGCGCTGATACCATTGAAGATCGAACACAACAGCAAAGGGAGGACACCATGCTGAGTATGACACGGAAACGGAATTGGATGGGGCTCGTGGCGGCGGGCATCGGCGCGCTGGGCGTGACGTTCGCGGCGGGCATGGGCACTCGACCCGAGTCCGAAGGCGTCAAGGTCGGCGACAAGGCCCCGGACTTCACACTGACGGACATCCACGGCGTGGAGCACACGCTGAGCGATTACACCGCTGAGGGCAAGATCGTTGTCCTCGAATGGTTCAATCCGGACTGCCCGTTCGTCAAGAAGTTTCACTGGTCGCACACCACCATGCGCGACACCGTGGCCAAGTTCAAGGACAAGCCGGTGCAGTTCCTGGCGATCAACTCGGCCGGCGCTCCGGGCAAGCAGGGTTGGGGCGAGAAGCGGAATCTTGAGGCCGAGGAGCAGTACCACATCGAGTATCCGATCCTGCTGGACAAGTCCAGCGCGGTGGGTCACATGTACGGCGCCAAGCGCACGCCGCACATCTTCATTGTCGACGCCAAAGGCACCGTCCGGTACATCGGCCCGATCGACTCAACCTCAAGCTCGCGCAAGGTTGGCGAGAACTACCTCGAGACGGCATTGAATCAACTCCTGGCGGGCGAGACGGACATTATTGAACCAGCCATCCCGGCGTATGGCTGCGCGGTGAAGTACGTCAAGAAGAACAAGAAGTAAGCCTCCATCTTCGATACGCTCGGTCGCGGCCCGGGGCATTCCGGGCCGTGACTCTTTTCGGGAATGCAACTCGGGTCGACCCAAGCCCTGAGCCGATACCGTACTGTCTATGGATCCACTGGTCGCCATCGCGTTGAAGGTCTTTGATGTCGCCCTGATCCTGTTCGGGTTTGGCGCGGTGATCTTTTTGCATGAATTGGGTCACTTTGTCGCGGCCAAGTGGGCCGGGATTCGAGTCCTTGCCTTCGCGATCGGGTTCGGCCCGGCATTCGTGACCTTTCGCAAGGGGCTGGGCTGGCGCCGGGGTTCGAGTGAGCACGAATACCGCGAGCGGGTGGTCCGAGCCGCCGATCAGGGCTCAACATCCACGATCAGCCCGACCGAATATCGAATCAACATGCTGCCCCTCGGCGGCTATGTGAAGATGCTCGGTCAGGACGACGCCCACCCGGAATACCGCAGCGACGAGCCGGACAGTTTCAACAGATGCCCGATCTGGAAGCGGATGGTGATCATCTCCGCCGGCGTGGTGATGAACCTGCTCACGGCTGCAGCTTTGTATGTCATCGTCTTTACGGTCGGCTTGCGCACCGAACCGGCTGTCGTCGGATATGTGATGGATGCAAGCCCGGCCGCCGAGGCAGTCGCGGTCAATGCCGATGAACTCGGTATCTCGGAAACGGGCCTGAAGCCCGGTGATCGTGTGCTCGAGATCGGTGGTCGAACGCCGGCCTCGTTCAATGATCTCATCCTCGCCACCGCAATGGCCAAGGAACATGATGCGCTGAAGATTCTGGTGGAACGCCCCGGGGTCGATGCGCCGGTGCAGTTCTCAATCACGCCGCGCACCGGCGTTCAGGGCCTACTGGAGCTCGGCATCACGCCGGCGGTGACGACGACGATCCGTGATCCGAAATCCGAAAGCATCCGCAGCGAACTGCAAAGCGTGCTCGAAACGGTTGGGCTGGGGGAAGTGAAGCCCGGCATGCGTCTGGTCTCGGTCGATGGCGAGCCTGTGTCGCAGGCCGCTGAGATCGGCGAGATCGTCACGCGCGGCCGGGGAGCGCCGGTCCATCTCGTGTTCGAATCCGACACGGGTCATGTCGAGGCCGACCTCGATCCCGAGCCGGAGTTGGACACCGTCAACATCGGGTCAGAGCGTGAGCCGGTGCTGATGAAGCACATTGTCGGCCTGACGCCCGTGATGACGGTCGGCCCGCTGGACCCGAGTGCACGGGGCTACACGCAAGGGCTGCGCACAGGCGACGTGTTCGTTCGGCTCGGTTCGACACCCTATCCGAATGTCGCACAGGGTACAGCCGAGATCAAGGCCCGTGCGGGCAGCACCATCGAGGCGGATGTGCTCCGGTCCGAAGAGGGCAGGCCACCCGAGATTGTTCACCTGGTCATGGAGGTCCTTGGAACAGGTCGGATCGGCTTTGTGATCGGTTCCGGGTTTGATGATGTGCTGCTGGCGCTCCCGCCGCCGGCGGATGATCCATATCCGGCCTCGGCTGTGGTGACCCGCCCGGGCTCTCGCCTGCTCACACTCGGGGGTGAACCCGTCGATGATTTCGCGGACATCCAGCGTGTGCTGCAACGGGCATCCGACAGTGCCGAAGTCTCCGATGCCGGGCTGGAGGTCCCGCTTCGGCTCCGGCTGCCCTTGAATCCTTCTTCAGACAAGCCGATCGAACGCGATTCCGTGCTTGTGCTGGGCCCGGATGATGTCAGCCGCATCGCTTCGCTGAGGTGGGGCCTGCCCATTGGTCCGGGTGTGTTCGAGCAGGAGTGGACGGTGCTCAAGGCTTCGGGACCGCTCGATGCGATCGCGCTCGGGCTGCGCGAGACGCGTCGCGTGATGAGAATCACCTACATGACCTTTCTCCGGCTGTTCGAGGGGTCGATCTCGCCGACGAATCTCAACGGCCCGATCGGGATCGTACATTCCGGGACGATCGTCGCGGAGCGGGGCGTGGTGTGGCTGCTGTTTTTCTTCGCGCTCGTGAGTGTCAATCTCGCGGTAATCAACTTTTTACCGATCCCGATCACCGATGGCGGGCACATGCTGTTTCTGATCTGGGAGCAGGTGACGGGCAAACCCGTATCCATCGCTGTGCAGAACGCCGCGACTCTGGCGGGCCTGATCCTGATTGTTTCGGTATTCCTGTTCGTGACGTACAACGATATTCTTCGATTATTTGGATCATGAACCAATGAGCGGCCTGCTTGAACTGCTCGGGCTCGGGCTTGTGCTCGCGTGGCTTCTCGGTGTCGCGGTGACGTCGTGGCTCATCACGCATCCGCCCCGCCGGACCTACGCCTCGGCGGTCTCGCGTGATCGGCCCGGCGACCCGGGCGAGATCCCCGGCTTTCGAGGTTCATACGAGACCTGGTATTTCCGTTCGCGCGGTCGGGATCTGCCGGTCTGGGACATCCCGGGGCGACATCCTGACGGGCCGACGCTCATCATGACCCACGGCTGGAGCGACGGCAAGGTCGGGGCGCTCGTCCGAATCCCGGACGTGCTGGACTACTGCTCGCGGATCATCGCCTGGGACATGCCCGGTCATGGTGAAGCACCCGGCCGATGCGATCTCGGCGTGGGTGAGGTTGAGGATCTCGTCACGCTGATACGAGAGATTGGTGATGCGGAGGATGTGGTGCTCTTCGGCTGGTCGCTCGGAGGCGGCGTGTCGATCGCCGCGGGCGCCGAGTTGGGCGAGAAAGTGCGCTGCGTGATTGCCGAGGCGCCGTATCGTCTGGCGATCACGCCGGCCCGGAACGTGATGCAAACGTCGGCGATGCCTTGGAGGCCCACGCTCTGGCCCGCGATGTGGGTCCTGGCGCTGCTCGGCCGGCGCCCGTTGAACTGGGCGGGACATTGGGAACGGTTCGATCGGGCCAAACTCGCGGCCCGGCTTCGATGCCCGCTGCTGGTCATCCATGGCGAGGATGATCCGATCTGTCCGACCGAGGATGGTCGGCAGATTGCCTCGGCTTCGCCCCAGGGAACCTTCGTTATGATCCCGCATGGCACACACAATGGGCTCTGGACGGACGAATCGGTGCGGGAATCGACGATTCAGGCCGTCACCTCGTTCCTTTCCGCGTGTTCCGGTCGTGATCGGCCTTAGAATCAGGGCATGAGCGCCCCTGTGATTCCCACGAGTCCAACCGTCGATGCCGTGATGGCTGCCCAGCGCGCCAAAGGATTCACCACCCGCTCGATCAAACGCGAGTCCAAGGGGCAGGCGTTGAGGCTGGCACTCTCGATGGTCGATCTGACCACGCTGGAGGGGAAGGACTCGCCGGAGAAGATCGAGTCGATCTGCCGAAAGGCCGTTTCGCCCATGCCGGAGCGGTGCGACATCCCGAGCGTCGCAGCGGTTTGCTTTTATCCGAGCATGGTCAAAATCGCGGCAGAGGCTCTGGCGGGCACCGGGGTGAAGGTCGCATCGGTGGCGACAGGGTTTCCCTCGGGCCAGTTTCCGCTCGACGTTCGGCTCCGCGACACGGAGGAAGCCATCCAGGACGGCGCCGACGAGATCGACATGGTCATCAACCGCGGCGCCTTTCTGTCCGGGCGTCGGCAGGAGGTGTACGACGAGATTCTCGCGGTCGCCAAGCTCTGCCGCGATGCCTGGACTTCGGACAAACATGTCCACCTCAAGGTGATTCTAGAAACCGGTGAACTCGAAACACTCGATAATGTGCGCCTCGCCAGCGACCTCTCGATCGTCGCGCTCGGTGAGTCTGGATTGCTCGATGAGCCGGGCGGCGGGTTCATCAAGACCAGCACGGGCAAGATCAGCCCCGCTGCGACAATGCCCGTGACACTCGTGATGCTCGAAGCGATCCGCGATGCGCACCGACGCGACGGCGTGTACGTCGGCATGAAGCCCGCCGGCGGGATCCGGGCTGCCAAACCCGCGTGGCACTACCTCTGCATGGTCAAAGAGACCCTCGAAGGGCTCGACGGCTCGGCCGGCTGCCCGTGGCTCAGCCCCAGCCTCTTCCGCTTCGGCGCCAGCAGCCTCGCCAACGACATCCTGCGCCAGATCGTCAAACTCGAAACCGGAACATACCCCGCGGCATACGACTTCTCGGAGGCCTGATCCATGACCACTGCACCATCGCCATCACGAGCCGAGGTCATCGCCCCCGCGACCATCGACGCATCTGGACTGTGGGAGTACGCCCCAGCCCCCGAGAGCGTCAGACCCGCGATCAAACCCCGCTATGGGCACTACATTGGCGGCACGTTCGTCGAGCCGATCGAGGGAAAGCACTTCACCTCCTTCAACCCGGCGACCGAAGAGCCGGTGACGGAAGTCGCCGAGGGATCGGCGGCCGATGTGGCGCGTGCGGTCGAGGCGGCCCGCGAGGCACTACCCGCGTGGTCGGCCCTGCCGGCGATCGAGCGGGGCAAGTACATCTTCCGCATTGCCAGACGCATCCAGGAAATGGGCCGGGAGCTCGCGGTCGCGGAAACGATGGACGGCGGCAAACCCATCCGCGAATCGCGCGATGTCGATATTCCGCTTGCAGCCCAGTACTTCTTCTACAACGCGGGCTGGGCGGACAAACTCCCATACGCCTTCGCCGGTCGGAATCCAAAGCCCGTCGGCGTCTGCGGCCAGATCATCCCGTGGAACTTCCCGCTGCTCATGGCGGCTTGGAAACTCGCGCCCGCGCTGGCCTGCGGCAACACCTGCGTGCTCAAACCCGCCGAGACAACGCCACTCACGGCGCTGATGCTCGCGGAAATCTTTGATGAGATCGAACTGCCCGCTGGAGTCGTCAACATTGTGACCGGCGCCGGCGACACAGGCGAAGCGCTGGTCAACCAGCCCGGTGTGGACAAAATCGCCTTCACTGGCTCAACCAGCGTCGGCAAGAAAATAGCCACGGCTCTTGCGGGCAGCAGCAAAAAACTCACGCTCGAACTCGGCGGCAAAAGCCCCAACATCATCTTTGAAGATGCTTCCATCGATCAGGCTGTTGAGGGAATCGTGCAGGGGATCTATTTCAACCAGGGGCACGTCTGCTGCGCGGGCAGCCGGGTGTTTGTGCAGGAAGGGATCAAAGACGAGGTCGTCTCCAAGCTCAAGAGACGCATGGGCCAACTCCGCGTGGGTGACCCGCTGGACAAGAACACCGACATCGGGGCGATCAACTCCGAGGATCAACTCGCGACGATCGACCGATATCTCGAGTGCGGCATGCAGGGCGGCAGCGACTTCTGGCAGGCCCCGGGCGAGGTGCCCGAGCAAGGGCACTGGTGCAAGCCATGCCTCTTTGAGAATGTCCAGCCGAGCGAGGTGATCGCCCGCGAAGAAATCTTCGGCCCGGTGCTCGCGGTCATGACCTTCCGCACACCGAAGGAAGCCATCCAGCGAGCCAACAACACGCCGTACGGCCTGGCGGCCGGCATCTGGACGGACAAGGGCTCGAAGATCTTCGATACCGCAAGCAAGCTCAAGGCCGGGGTCGTCTGGCTCAACACCTACAACAAATTCGACGCGGCCAGCCCGTTCGGCGGATTCAAGGAATCGGGCTTCGGCCGAGAGGGCGGGCTGCACGGTCTTCGGGCCTACACCAATCTCGATTGAATCTTGATTGGCCTGCATTCTGCGTTGACAAAGGAACGGCCCCCGGTCGAAACCGGGGGCCGCGTGAAGAACCGAGTAGGTCGAAGCCGGTTTTATCGGCGACGACGGATCGCAGCGAGGCCGCCGAGGCCGATCAGCGCCAGCGAGGCCGGGGCCGGAATGAGCGATGGGTTGACGCCACCATAGGTGGTGACGGTCGGATCGGCATCAAAGTCCGCATTGTTGAGGACATTGGCCGCGGCGTCGTACACCATGCCGTTAAAGTCGACCGCATAGAGGGCGCCGGTGGTGCCATCACGGAAGACATTCTGCGGCTCGGAACCAACGTAGCTCATGTTGGTGCCGCCGAGCTGGCTGGCATAACTGGTGAAGGTCTCATCGCCGACGTTGTCAGGCGAGCCGATGGCGTCGAAAATGAAACCAAACGTCGAGGCGTCATCGACGATGCCGTCGTTGTTGGTATCGATGTCGGTGACACCCATGGTCCCGGTAAAGTTGTCAACGAGGAACAGCGCGAAGCTGGGATTCTCGAGGTCCGGAACGGTGACGACCAGCAGACCGTTGGCATCGAATGTGCCGCTGACCTGAGCGGCACGATCAACGGTACCAGCGGGCGAGGTCGAGTCGGCCTCGACGCTGAGGATCCAGCCGGAGAACGAGTCACCGGGGACGCCGAGCAACTCGATGTCCGTCATGGACGGATCGGCGCCGGGGGGGTTCGGCATGAATTCGTTGATGACAACATCGGCTGAAGCCGTGCCGGCAACACCCGCCGCGATCGCGGCAATCAAAAAGCTACTGCGCATGTCTTGTCTCCCTCTCTCGAGTAGTTGAAAACTCTCTGTCCATGTACGGGCTCAATGCCCATGTCTTCTCTTGCGCACAGTGTACGGCCCAGAACCCGATACCGAAAGGGGTGTGGACAGGACTTCTCAGGACTTTTCCACCGATTTCGGTTTATGTTTGGCCATTCTGGTCCCGTTTGGTAGACTAGGCTCTTTGCATGGTCCGAGAGTCAATCGACAAAACGCTGAAAATGTTCATCGGTGGTGCATTCGTTCGGAGCGAATCCGGCCGGAGCGAGGCCATCGGGAATCGGCTCCGAGTCTGCAGGGGCTCTCGAAAGGATCTGCGCTCCGCGGTCGAGGCGGCTTCCAAAGCTCAACCCGGATGGTCAAGCGCCACAGGGTATCTGCGAGGCCAGATCATGTATCGCATGGCCGAAATGCTCGAAGGCCGCAGCGCTGCGTTTGCCTCGCTGCTCGGCGAGACTGGCAAAGCCGAGGTCGCGGCCGCTGTGGACCTGCTCGTGTCATGCGCCGGCTGGTCGGACAAGCACCAGCAGATCCTCGGCACCGCCAACCCGGTCGCCGGCCCGTATCACAACTTCACCGTCTCCGAACCCGTGGGCGTGGTCGGCGTGGTCTGCCCGGATGCGCCCCCACTGCTCGGGTTCGTATCTCTGATCGCGCCGGCAATTGTCGCGGGCAATGCGGTGGTCGTGCTGGCCTCTCGTTCGTCGCCGGCGGCTGCGGTCGAGTTCGCCGAGGTCATCGCAACCAGCGATATCCCCGCGGGCGTGGTCAACATCCTGACCGGCGATCTCGCGGAACTGTCGCCCCACTTCGCCTCGCACAGGGAGATTGCCGGCCTGGTTGCGGCTGGTGTCGACCGTGAAACACGACGAGTGCTCGAACTCGGGGCCGCTGAGAACCTCAAGCGAGTCAGTGTCATCGACGAACCGGTTTCGGTCGAACGCTGGAGAGCCGGCATCGGTCCCGGCGCGATCGAGCGCACACTCGAGTTCAAAACGATCTGGCACCCAAGCTCAGCCTGAGCAGGTTTACACCGGCAAAAGCCGACGTGTGAACGATCGGATCAGCGTGGCCCCCCCGCCGTCTGCGGGTTCGGGCTCCGGAATCGCCCGGTCATCATTCTCAACAGTCGAGGGTTCGGTCCATTCGATATCAACCTCGGCGTCGATCAGGTGAAAGAGTGCTTCGAGGTGGCGCTTGATAGAGTGCCGGGCTTCGACGGCGTAGCGCTGGTCCGAGGTTTCAAAGAGTTGGGCCGCCTGCTCCTGGGCCCGCTGCATGAGCTCGCCCTGGGCCTGGGCTTTCATCTGGATGACATCGAGCAGGCCGAGGACCTTGCCATCTTGGATGTCGTAGGGCGTGACGTCAGCGAGTCGGAGCTGTCCCTCGATGGGGGGCACGACGATCTGGTAGCGACCATCGCCGAAGTCGGTGACGTCGCGCGCGGTGATCCGGCCCAAGTCGATCGAATACTGCTTCTCGAAATGGAAGATCATGGCCAACCTCGCCGGCGACATCAGCAGCGGCGGGAGCCAGTCCCACCCCTTCTTCGCGGTGGCGATCTCCTTCGCAGCCACCTCAAGGCCGACAAGCCTGCCCGAGGCCCGGACACGCTCGGCGATGATTTCCGTTGTGACGGACGCCCCCTTGATCGTGTCCGACCGGCGGAACCGACGCACGACCAGCACAACGACAGCCATCAAAAGCAGGCCGATACACAGACCGAGCACGGCAACAATAAGGGTTTCGTTCAGGAACATGGTATCTGGTTCTTGGGAAACAACTCAGGCCTCTTTCGGGCTCTCCTGATCCGTCAATTCGAAGGCGCGGATGACCAGATGCCCCCCGATAACGGTGAGGACCCCCCAAAGGATCACGCCTGCAAGCCCCAGAATCAGGGTCCACGGCTGACCAATGGAAATGAACCGCTCCATGAACGCATCCACCCGTTTCGTCACCACCAGCCCCCCGAGTATGGCGGTCGGCAGCAGCATCGCGCCACCGATGGCGATGAAGCGCCAGCTCGCGGCTGATCGCCCGAGCATCACCACAGCAGTCAGAACGGCAAGCCCGGCAGACGCGGCGGCGCGGGCCAACACGACGTTGGTCAGCGGCGGCACCTTGCTGCTCGAGTTCTTCAGCACGATCGCCCCGAGCACGGAAGCGGTCAGGATGCCACCCGCGGCGCAAAGTATGGCCAGTCCATATCCCGCTCGACGAGGGCGAATTCCATAGACGATCGCAAATCCGGCCGAGAGCATGACCAAGAACTCAAAGGCCGCCAGCAGCGGGAGCCAGCGGAGTTCCCAAGCCTCGCTTCCCCTCAAACCGAGCCACAGGCCCGGCAGCGCGGACAGCGCAATGAAGACACCAAGCACTGCGGTGGCTCGTTGGGCCAATCTGGTAATCGGTACGTCGTTCGGCACGCGGGCGATCCTTTCAGGACCCAGGTTGAGTCGAGCGGCAGATATCCGGCAAGGTTATCGGGCTCGACAGGTCCATACATCTTCTTCCGGGCATCGGTCCGCTGGAGTGCAGACACCCCCTGCACAATGCCGATTCTTAGGCAGTCATCGGCCTCTGGGCGATCGGAGTCAATCGTGGGTTTCGAGTTGGACACCAACAGGACGGCTGCGGTCTGGCCGGGAATCGGCGAGGGTGCGGTGCGCACAAGCCGGGCGATGTTCCAGCGGGTGCTCTCGACCTGGACCATGGATCTGGTGCGTCTGAGATCGCTCGGGCTCGATCAACCGGGACCGAGGGCGGATCGCACCGGGGGGCCCGTCGGTCCGCCGATGAACCGCTCTGAGGTGCGGCGGGCGGCCTGAACGGCCTGATGGAGACTCAGAATGGGCGGCATTTCTTCCAGCGTCGGACTGATCAGCGGCATCGACACAGGGGCGCTGATCCAGCAACTCCTCCAGATCGAGGCCAGGCCACGCGAACTGGCGTCCCAACGGCTGGTGCAACTCCAGACCCAGCAGGCAGCGTTTCTCGATCTCAACACGAGGCTTTCGTCGCTGAAGTCGGCGGCTTCGACGTTTCATGTCAGCAACATCTTCGATTCCGCCAAGGCGTCGAGCTCGGATGAGAACGCGCTGACCGCGACGGCCAGCACCAGCGCCCAGCCGGGCACGTACTCGTTTATTGTCGACCGACTGGTCAGCACCCAGCAGCTGTTGAGCAAGGGATTCGCGGATCAGGACACGTCGTCCTTCGGCGCAACGTCGTTTACCTTCGAGGGAGCCGAGGCCAAGCTCGAAAGCGATGTCGGTCTTGCAGACCTCAACGGCGGCGCCGGCATCAAGCGGGGCACCTTTCAGATCACCGATTCCGCGGGAGCCTCGGCCACGATTGACCTCAGCCGAACCGCAACCGTCGGCGAAGCCCTTGATGCGATCAATGGTGCAGGGATCGGGGTCACGGCCAAGACCCTGGAGGACCGGATCGTGCTGACCGACACCGCGGGAGGCGCGTCGGTCCTGACGGTCTCGGACATCGCAGGCTCGACCACGGCGTCGGAACTCGGCATCGACGGCGTCGCGGCGGGCGGAAAGATCACCGGCAAGCGGGTCTATTACGCCACCGGATCGACCGCGATTGCACAGCTCAACGACGGCACCGGCATTGCCAGAACAAGCACCGTCGGTACGGGGGCCTTTGATTTCACCGTCCGAGTCGATGGTGTGGATGTCAAGGTCTTTCTAGGACAGACCACCGAAACGACGACCGATCCGAACACCGGCGAAGAAACCACGGTGACGACACCGGCGGCATCAACAATCAACGAGGTACTCACTCGGATCAACGATGCTCTGACCGAAACGCTCGGTGCAACGACGACCCTCTCGGCATCACTCAAGTCGGACGGGACCGGGCTTCAGATCGTGGACTCGGCGGGAACCGCGGTGATCGCTGTGCTCGACCGCGGCGAGGAAACCGGGGGAACTGCAGTCCAAACCACGGCGCGGGATCTCGGCATCGCGGGGTCGGGCACAGGGTCGATCACGGGCTCGCGCATCTTCGGCGGACTCAACTCGGTCCTGTCCAAATCGCTCAACGGCGGGCAGGGCATCACAGGCGACGGGA
>DRKT01000156.1 GCA_011053195.1 Phycisphaerales bacterium
CTGCTGGCCCGCGTACGCGCCACGCGCGATCTGGCGCCGGCCGACCCTGAACAGGCGGCCGAGTCGCTTCGGGACTGGGCTGAATCCTCTGCGGACACGGTTTCTCTCGTGCTTGTCATCGGACCGGACCCCGATGCCGCGGCACGCGGCGACCAGCAGGATCTCGTGCTGATGGCCAGTCGGGACAAGGCGTCCTTTGGTCACAATGTCTGGGCCCCTGAGATTGTGCGCACCGCGGTGCAACTGACCTCAAACACCCGCTAAACCTCGTGTGAAAGTCTGGCCAGATCGTCCAGCGTCTGCTGTGCCCGTCCCGAATCGAGCGACTCGCGTGCCAGTTCCAGACCCTCGGCGATGGTACCCGCTGCCCCGGCGACGACCAGAGCCGCAGCCGTGTTGAGCATGACGATCTCTCGATGAGGGCCGGACGAGCCCGCGAGGATATCCCTGACAATCCGGGCTGCATCCGCAACGTCCTGAGCGATCAGATCTTCCCGGCGTGTCGCGCTGAGCCCGAGAGAACCCGGGTCGATCTCGCTGAGTCGGACCTTGCCATCGCGCACGGTTGCAGCGAGTGTTGTGCCATTGAGTGAAATCTCATCCAGCCCCTCGTGGCTGTGAACGACCATCGCGCGATCGGCGCCGAGTCTGGCCAATGCGCTGGCGATCTGTTCGACCCAGCGAGGTTCGTAGACGCCGATGAGCTGTCGCGATGCCCGGGCCGGGTTGGTCAATGGCCCAAGCAGGTTGAAAACCGTCGGCACGCCGAGCGATTTCCGTGGACCCGCTGCAAATCGCATCGCCGGGTGGTGGTGGATCGCAAAGCAGAAGCACACGCCGATCTCACGGAGACACCGCGCCTGAGCTTCGGGCGAGGCATCAACATTGACACCGAGTTCTCCAAGCACCTCGGCCGACCCCCGACCCGTTCGGCTCCGACTGCCGTGCTTGGCGACGTTGACACGCTCCGTCTCTGCATTGGCGCCGGGCTTGCACGCCGCCGCGACAATCGCCGCCGCGGTCGAGACATTGAATGCTTTGGGCGTGCCGCCCGTACCGCAGGTGTCGATCAGCGTCTGCCCCGGCGGGCATTCAAAGGGGACATTCTGGACGTTGGCCCGCATGGCCCGGGCGCCGCCGACGAGCTCCTCGACCGTGGCCCCGCGGACCTCGATCAAGGCCAGCACAGCCCCGATCTGGGCTTCGTCAAGCTCGCCCCCGAGCAGGCCAAGAAACAGCGTCTCGGCGTCCTGTTCGCTCATGGTCTCGCCGGTGACGAGACGGGTGATGATTTCCATGACCACAGGGTATCGGTTTGTGCGAACCGACAGCCGCCCGGGACGATATACACTGTCAGGATGGGCCGAAGAATGACGAATCCGAACCGGCCGCGTTCCGTGGCGGATGCGGTCAGGGCCGCCCGCCGGCGGATGGGGCTGTCCGGACTGTTGATCCGGCTCGGCCCATCGTTGGCAGCCGGGGCCTCAGTTTCACTCCTCCTTGTGTTGGCCATCAAGCTGTTTGGAAGTCGGGTTGGTCTTGTTCCCTCAGGCGTCTGGTCGTGGGTCGCTCTGATCGCGGCACCAGTCGCGGTGGGGGCTGTCTGGGCGATCCTGAAGGCCAGACGGAACTGGCCGAGCGAGGTGGCCGCGGCTTCGAGGCTCGATGCGGTATCAGGCTTGGCCGATCTGCTCGGGTCGGCATTGATCTTTTCGCATCGTCGACAGATCGTTGGCTTTGAAGCGATCACGCTCCAACAGGCCGATTCCGATCTCTCGAAGGTCAACATCCGTGAGGTCGCGCCGCTGCGACTGACCAAGCCCTGGTCGTGGGCGGCGATCGGGCTGGGATTGGCCGGTTTGGGCGCCGCATATGTGCCGGCCATGCCACCGCCGGCCATCCGGCCAACCCGAATCGTGCGCACCCCGGCACCGGTTGAGATTCAGCATGCAACCGAAGAGATTACCTCAATCAAGAAAGACTTAGAAGAGGCGGTCGACATGGGTGCCGCCTCGGAATCAGATCTCAAGGCGTTGGAGGAGCTGGAGCAGGAACTGCTCGACGGTCGGCGTGATCCTGAGGATGCAAAGTCCGCAGCCGCCGCGACGCTTGAACGTGCAGCCCAAGCCGCGAGACAAGAAGCAGAGCAGGCCAGAGCAAAGACAGAAGCGCTCCGTGAACGGTTGGCCGAGATTGACCCGGAATCATTTGATGTCACCAAACCACTGGCCGGGGCACTGTCGGCGGGTGATTTCGATGCTGCGGCGGAATCGGTCGAACATCTGCGAGACATGGCGGCCCAGAACGACCCGGAGTCGATCGCCGAGGAACTGCGCCAACTCGCCGAGGCTGTCGAACCCCAGCCAGCCAGTGAGTCCGCCGATGAGCCGGCTGTGACAGAGCCGCAATCGAAAGAGCAGATCCAGGAAGAACTCGAACGTCAGGGCGTGCCCGAGGATGAGGCGGAACGTCTGGCCGAGCAGGAGGCCCAGCGGCAACAGCAGCGGGCCGCCGAGCGTGAAGCCGAGAGGCAGGCAGACGAGCAAGCCCGCGAGATCGCCGAGCAACTCCGTCGCGATGCCGATGAGATCGCTCCTGATCCGCTCGCCGATGAGCCCGGCGAACCTCAGCCCGAACCCGCAGGTTCACAGCCACCGGAAGATGATCCCAAAGACCAGCCTGATGCCGATTCTCCGCCACCAAACCCGCCCGGCATGCCGGCCCCAAGCCCGGACAAGGAGCCGTCGCCGAATGCCACCCAGCCTCAACCCGGCCAGCAACAGGAGCAAAATGAGCCCGAGAGTTCCGCATCGCCCGAATCCACGTACGGGCAGGAACCGGACCCCAGCCCCGGCGAAGAAGCCAACCCTGAGGGTGAGCAACAGGATGCGCCTTCCCAGCCCGGAAAGGATGGCCAACCCAAGCCGGGTGGGGAGCCCTCGCCCGATGGCACGCCGTCCGAGGAATCGCCTCCCAAGACGGGACAAGACCCTGGATCGCCGGACGCATCGAAGCCGGCTCCGGGCATGCCGGGCCAGCCGACGGGGCAGCCCACACCCGATGCCCAGCCAAAAACAGGCGAAAAGCCGGACCCCAATGGCACAGGCCCGGGCGGCGGCACCGGCTCCGGTCAGGGCGACGACAACGCCACTGGTCTGACGGATATGCTGCGTGATCTGGCCGATCAGCAGGACACCGCCGAGCAGGTGGAACGGCTGGCGGATCGGCTCGAGCACCAATCCGATCGGTTGGCAGGACTCCCGTCGCCGCCTTCGACGCAGAGGCAGACCCCGCCGCCGATGACGCTCGATTCTCCGTGGGATGGGCAGACCGAGGTCGTCGATGCCCGGCGTGAACCCACCGATCAAAATATTCAGGAACAGGTGATATCTGAATGGTACAACCCCGACGCCAGGCCAGGCGATTCGATCGGTGAGGTCGGGGCCGGCGGTGATGCCAGCAAGATCGTGGACCTCGCCCGGCGTCAGGCCCAGCGTGCCCTCGAACAGCAGGCTGTTCCGAAACGCCGCGCCGAGCTCGTCAAGAGGATCTTCGATCGCCTCGCCGAGCGGGCCGAGACAGTAAGCAGAGATCGGCCATCACCCGCTGTGGATGCCGAGGATGCGCCGTGAGCATCGCGTTCGCCCAGCCACTTTGGTTCGTGCTTGTGCTGCTTATCTTCCCACTCGGCTGGCTCGCGATTCGGTGGTGTGTGGCGATGGCCCGCATCCGGCGATGGACCGCGGTGGCCGCTCGGCTTGTGCTGTTGTCGTTGCTTGCCGCGATGCTGGCCGGCGCGAGTTCGACCCGCGAAACCAGCCGCGTCGCGGTCATCGGTGTGGTCGATGTGTCGGAATCGGTCAGACGGTTCGGTTCACTCGGGATGGATGGGCAGGGGCGACCGATTGGCATCGTCGATGCTGCAGCGCAGTTCTTCAGAAGGCTGGATGCCGGTCGGGGCCCGGAGGACTTGCTCGGCGTGGTCGTCTTTGCCGGCGATGCGGTTGCGGCCGTCATGCCGACACCGGCGAATGTTCAGGACCGCGATCTCGACATTCGGTTGACCGACGGAACCGATATCGCCGGCGCGATCCGACTCGCCTCGGCCATGATCCCGCCGGATGCCACGGGCCGCCTTGTGCTGATCAGCGATGGAAACGAAACCTCAGGCGATGCGATCGCGACCGCTGAAGAATTGGCATCTTCCAAAACCGGCGAACTTTCGGGGATTGACGTCATCCCCGTTGACTACAGCATCGCCGAGGAAACACTCATCGAGTCGGTCATCGCGCCCGCCAACGCGCCGCCCGCATCAACCGTCACCGTCCGAGTTGTCATCGTTTCCGTCACGGGTACAACCGGCACGCTCTCGCTTACCTTGGAAGGTGAGCCGGTCGATCTCAACGGCCCGAACCCCGGCACGGGCCGGAGAA
>DRKT01000157.1 GCA_011053195.1 Phycisphaerales bacterium
ATCAGCCGGCCCCGCTTGGACAGGGCCGCGATTGTGCGCTCGACAACGTAGCCCGGCATCGCGTGGTTGATCTCGCCGGCAAGCTCGATGAACCGCGCCTCGTGGCCGATCTGCTTTGCTCGCCAACTCAGGTAGTACGGGTCGATCGGGATGCAGTGCCCGCCAAGCCCCGGCCCGGGCCAGAAGGCCTCGAATCCGAAAGGCTTGGTCGCCGCTGCACGGATCACATCGAAGATATTGATGCCCATGTCGGTCAGGATGGTCTTCATCTCGTTGACCATCGCGATGTTGACCGCCCGGTAGACGTTCTCCAGAATCTTGGCAGCCTCGGCGACCTCGGCGCTCTCGACCTCGATCACCTCCTTGATGCCGAGGCGATAGACACCGGCCGCGAGCCGGGTCGCCTCGGTATCGAGCCCGCCGACGAGTTTGGGGATGCTCGCGGTGGTGTGCGATTTTCGGCCGGGGTCCTCGCGCTCCGGGCTGAACGCGATCCAGTACTCCTGCCCAAGCCGGAGCGAGATCCGGCGATCACTCGCGCCGGCCTCGATCGCGCCGGCGAACTCCCGCCTCGTCGTCCCCGGATACGTCGTTGATTCCAGCACGACGAGCTGGCCCGCGTGGAGCCGGCGCCCGATTTCCACGCCCGTGCGCTCGACATAGGACAAATCCGGCACGCGCCCGGCGCGCAGAGGCGTCGGCACGCACACCAGCACCACATCAACCTCGGCCAGTCGCTCGAAATCCGTCGTCACGTCGAACCGATCGCTGGCTGCGAGTTCGGCTGCCATCGCATCGCCGAGATGCTTCAGATAATTCCGCCCCGCATTGAGCGATTCGATCTTGGCCGGATCGTTATCCACACCGAGCACCCGGGCGCCACCCGCGTACAGCGCGTGCGCCAACGGCAAGCCGACGTATCCAAGCCCGATCACCGCGATGCGCACCTCACGCGAGGCGATCAAAGCTTCGAGATGGTCACGCGCATCATTCATGATTCCAGAGCGCCGCACGAGCGAAACGCTGCGATGAGCCGATCGCCGGTGATCGTTGATGAAAACTCCTGCTCAACCCGCTTCCGACCTCCCTTGCCCAGCTCGGTCCGTTTGGACTCATCCGTCAGAAGCTCCTCGAGCGCATCCGCGCACGCCCCCGCATCGCCGCCGGGCACCAGCCGACCGCTGATGCCATCCTCGATCAACTCGCGGATCGCCGGCAGATCGCCCGAGACGGTCGCCACGCCGCACGCCATAGCCTCCATCAGCGCCACCGGGATGCCGTCGCGATCGCCCGACTGGTCATCCCGGCAGGGCAGGCAGAAGACCGATGCACCCGATACGAGCGCCCGAACCCGGTCGTTCGGCATCGCCCCCGGAAGCTCGACCCGATCCGAAAGATTCAGCCGATCGACCATCGCCCGCAGCTCATCCATCATCGGCCCGTCGCCCCCGATCACGCATGTGCAGTCCAAGGCTCGATCGCGGAGCAATCCGATCGCCTCGATGAGTGTATCCAACCCTTTTTTCTCAACCAGACGGGCAACGGACACAACCGTGCGCGGCGTGGGGGTGCCCGGCGTGAAATCGTCGATATCCACGCCGCAGCGGATCACCGGCAAACGATCCTCCCCGATCGGTGTGATCGACCGGTACCACTGCCGATGCCACTGGCTGATGCACGAGACAAACCTCGCTCGCCGGAGTTTGCGCGTAAGCATCGTCCGCTGCTGAAAGAGATCGTTGGCGTGACCCGTGAAACTGAACCCGATGCCGAGCTGCGTGGCGGCGTACATCGCGATGGTCGTCGGGACATGCGCAAAGTGCGCATGAATGTGCGCCGGCCGATGCGCTCGAAGCCGATGCGCCAGAGCGATCCCGCCGAGCATCTGCACCAGCACCTTGGGTCGGCTGGCCATCCTGACGTCACGTGCGGCCAGCGCATCGACACCGCCGCAAAGCATGACCGAGAGCGTGCGCACGGGATGACGGATCAACTCGGCGCCGACATCGCGAATCATCGCACCGGCCCCGGGCCCATACACACCGATGGCCTCGGCGGCCAACGCGTCAAGCTCCGGCGTCCCCGCGTGCATCTTCGGATGATGCACACTCGCGGGCATCACTCGGACGCCCATGCTGCGGAGTGTCAGGATCTCGCGATACACGAATGTTTCCGAGAGCTTGGGCAGCTCACCCGCGAGATAGACGATCGGGCCGGGACTAGCCATTGGCGTGCGCCCCGGGCTGAGCCCCCTTGTATTCGATGATCCGGGTCCTTCGGCCTCGTATTCTGTTCAGCACGAAGGTGGCGATCCCGATGACCATGGCGAACTGACCGATGAGTGTGTAGGTAGCCAGAAGTGAGGATGCCGAACCGGTCCTGCCCTGATTGCGGGCGCGTTGCCTGATGCGGAGCCACTGCAGGCCGTAAATCAGCAATGCCAGTCCGATGCTCAGTCCGTACAGGAACCACGACATCGCCAGGGCGGCCAGAGGGAAGGCGAAACCCCAGAAGAGCGGTCGCAGCACCCGTCTGACATTGAAGTGTTCAGGGGATCGGCCGTGCATCCACGCACCCTCGGCCGCGGCATGTCCCGCGCGGACCGAGCGCTTCCACCACTGCCAGAACGAGGTCATCGCTGCGTCGTGCCACGTCATTTCCTGATCGATCCGGCGAATCTTCCAGCCACGGGCGCGCAGCCGGAAACACAGCTCGGGCTCTTCACCCGCGATGACCGAGGGGTCGTATCCCCCCACCTCTCGCAAGGCGGCTGCACGAAACAGCGCATCGCCGCCGCAACTCATCGCCGGCCCGATCGGGGTATCCCATTCCATATCGGTGAGCCTGTTGTATCGTGAGGCTTTGGGGAATCGTTCCCGGCGTCGTCCGCAAACCGCCGCGAGCCGCTCATCCGATTGCATGGCCTCCAGAGCCGCGGGCATCCATCCTGATCGGAGTTCGCAATCTCCATCGACAAACTGGACAAACTCGAGATCGGGCATGATGGCGCCCAACGCCTCGAATCCTTCATTGCGCGCCCTGGCTGCGGTGAACGGGATCGACAGGTCCAGCTCGACGACCTCCACGCCGAGCCCGCGCGCCAGGTCCCGGCTTCCATCCGTTGAACCGGAATCGACATACACCACATGGTCCGCATGCGCCACGAGAGCGCGCAGGCACGCACCGAGCCGCTCGCCCTCGTTCCTTCCGATCGCGATGGCCCCAACCTTCGCTGTCACGCACTGCTCCCTGATGATGCCCAGTCCAGCGGACGCTCCCGCACGATCGATTTGAAGTTGGCGCAGTTCAACTCGACGCCGAGTAGTTCACCGAGCCTCTTCAGGTCGGCATCGTAAAACATTTCCAGCGATTGCGCCCGCGCCGGCGAGAGCTCGGGTTTCGAGTCCAGCCGCCACAACCCCTTGATCCGGTCACGCCAGCCCTGAGGCACCAAGCGCCGGCGGATCTGCTTCAGCCCGGGCAGATCGAGCACCGCATCGCGAACCGGACTCTTGCGCATCCGCTCGGCGGACACATTCTGCGCCCCGGCATCGACCCACCGCATCTCGCCCTCATAGCCGAGAAACGCCCCGACTCGGCTCAGCTCCGACTGCGGATCCTCGCGCAGTCTCTCGCTGAAGACGGGCAGGATGCGGTCCGGACCGAAGGCCTCGAGCCAGGGTTCGAGCTGCATGGCGTATCGGCCATACTCGAGCATCCACGGATTCGCATCGAGTTCATCCTCGATCGGACCGGTGACGACGCGCTGCGTCCACTCGTGGACATACTGCGACACCAGCCGATCGATCGGGTGGCGCATCACGTAAATCAGCTTGGCATCGGGCAGCACGGCACGGAACCGATCGACGGTCTGTGGATACGTCGGCAGCTTGGTGTAGTGCGTGCTCGCCTCGCCGATGATTTTCGCCTCCCGGCCCGGCTCGAACAAGGACTCATACCAGTCCGGCCCGTTGGCGAAAATCTCATCATTGGAAAAGTAGTTCGGCTCCTTGGGCTCGCACATGAACACGCCCGGCTGGGAGCCGAGCTGCTTGGCCAGCGTGCTCGTGGCACACTTCATCGCGCCGATGATGACAACGTTCGGCAGCGTCATGCCTGAACGCCCCGACCAACAGTGCTCCGGCGCGAACGCTTGGGCTTGTGCGATGACCAGAAGGCGGTCCAGTTGTCGCGCAGCGCCCGCTCGGGCGTGCCGATGCGCCGGCCCTGCACCACCCGACGCCCCAGTGCCACAAGCCAGCCAAGGGTCCAGGCGATGTTCACAAGCACAAGATTCAGCCGACCGCCCGCGCCGGAAAAATATCGGCTGCGTGAGGCATAGAAATAGGCGGGCAATCTCTTGCGCGCCGCCGCGGCCGATTTGACCGGCGACGACCCGCCCCGAAGATGCACAACATGCGCCTCGGGCCAGTAGAGCACCTCGAACCCGGCCCGCCTCGCCCGCCGACAATACTCGGCATCCTCAAAGTACATGAAGAATCCTTCATCCATCAGACCGATTCGATCGATCACCGATCGCCGGATCAGCACACAGGCAAAGCTCACCCACTCCACCCGTGTCGGGTCTTCAAAGACACCCATCGTGACATCGTGTTTGGCAAAGAGCTTCGTGATCGGGCCGGACTGCGCCCCCGCGATGAGTTCGCTGAACACGCCCATGTCCCGGAAGCAACTGTTCTGGGGCTCGCCATCCGGCCATTCCAGCCTCGGCCCGATCAGTCCGGCGGATTGATTCTGCTCGGCAGCCCGCAACATCTCCTCGATCGTGCCGGTTCGCACGAGCGTGTCGCTGTTGAGCAGGAGATAGAAATCAGCCCGCTCGGCCTTGATGCCGACGTTGTTGCCGGCGCTGAATCCACCATTGACTCCGCTGCGCACAAGGCGAACCCAATCGCTCCAGCCTTGCTCGGCGATCTCCGATTCGATCACATCGTCCGAACCATCGCCCGAGTCGTTGTCGACGACAATCGCGACATCGCGCGCTGGATCGAGCTGGCCTTGGAGCGTGGCCAGGCAATCCCGGACCAGCTTCGGCGTCTTGTAGTTCAGGATCACCACCGCCAGCCGCCGCGTCCGGTCCCGGTGGTGTGGCCATGAGTCGTCGGCGGTCATCGTCCGACCGCTCCGATCGAGCCCATGCTCCGGCTCACAAGCGGAACCCTCGCGCGTGCACGCCCCTTCCGGGGACGCTTCAGCGTCACCATCAGCGCCGCGAGTCCGCCGGCCGCCATTGGAAACATCGGGTTGAGCATGGCATTGGGTAGGCTGTCGATCGAATACATCACGATCGCAACGGCGAGCCCCGTGGCCGCGGCTCCCTCGGCCGAGCTGAGCACTTTGGCGTCGTACCGCCAGATCAGAACGAATACGGGTCCGAGCAGTGTCATGTACATCCCCGCCAGACCGATCAAGCCCGTCTGCCCGAGTGTGATGATCCAGTAGCCGTCGGTGACGGTCAGATCATTGCCATCCTCGTCGTAGACGCGGTTGCGACCCCACCCGCCCCAGCCGAGCATGGGGCGCTGCATCGCCTTGGTCAGCAGCAGCCGCTCGTTGTCGAACCGAAACTCGAGCGAATCCGCCCGGTTCTGTGAGATTTTGCTGACGATGCTCACCGCCGGCTGGTCGATGGCAAACCCCGTGGCATGCTCGCTGAGCCTCATCCCGACATAGAGAATCGGGATCAGGGCCATGAGCGCCAACGGCACCCGGGTCTTGGCGTAGAACAGCGCTGCCAGCACCGCCCCACCCATCAGCATCAACCCCAGACCGTTGAGCGCCCGACACGCCAATGCAATGAAGACCAACACCAACACAATCGGCAGAAAGGGCACCGCGTTGCTCATGCCTTGCCCATCCTTCAGGCTCGGCCCACGCCAACCGGGTGGCAACAACGGTAACTGTCGGACTGATCTGGTGAACCAGAGCCACGATGCCAACAGCGCCGCAACCGCCATAAAAACACCGAGCATCAGGCCGTGACGCATAAACACCAGCGGCCTCCACCCGCCGAGCCGGCGCAGCGCTGTCCCGCCGTGGTCATAGGTCGTATACCCGTACCACGCTTTGTGAAGCCGTGGGCTGAACCTGATCTCCCAAAGGACAAACGGGACATAGACCAGGGCCGCGACGATCAGGATCATCGCAAGATGCTTGGCCGCCTTGGCATCGGTGACATAGACCCGGCCGATGAAGTACGGCAGGCCCCACACCATCAGGTGGTCCTTCACCTCGGCGCCGCCGTCGTACGCCCCGAGCCCGTTCGTCATCGACGTAAAGAACGGCGAAATCACCCATATGAAGATCGGGATGTCAATCCACGACAACCGAACCCGCATCACCCGGGGCAGATCCAGCACCAGCATGCAGGCGACCACACTCAGGCAGACCGCCGAGTCGCGCGTGATGTCCATCGGTCCAAGACCAACCTTGGCGCCGAAGGGCAGAAAGAGCCAGCCGAAGATCAGCCCGCTGAAAGCTGCTGTTCGTTTGGGTAGAACAAGAAACAACCCGGGCACGACCACGAGAAACCAGCCGTACATCATCACGTAGCCAAGCGGTGTCATGTACATGGTGGTCAGTTCTCGCTCTGGCAGGGTCAACCCATCGTAGACAATTCGATTCTCGGACCAAATGGACCAAGGGGCACCACTTCAAAGATCGGCCGAGTCGGGTCTGACCATGAGAACACGGGTCATCCGCTCCGGGTATCGCGTCGGAATTCTCGGACGCTTCGCCGAAGATGTGGAATCCAAGGCAGGGCGCTGACCAGACCGGCCGCGACAAAGGCGACCAGCGTGGCCGGCTTGCCCGCCCCCATCGCCCCGGCGACGGCGTCGCCCGCACCCAACCCGAGCACGCCCCCGAGCACGGTCAACCAGCATGTCTCGAGATCACCGGGCAGCACGCGCAAGCCCCGCCACGTTGCCAGAAGCGAGATGGACAGGTATCGGCAGGCCTCGGCGATCGGGATCGCCGCGACGAACCCCACCATTCCCCCGAGGTGGTACCCGATCGGGGCCGCGATCGTAAAGCCCACAATCTTCATCGCCTGCCCGAGGGCCACCTCGCGCGAGTGCCCGATCGCCAGCAGGGCCGCCTTGGACGTTTCGCTGAGCACCCGTGCCAGCATCCCGACCGCAAGCAATCTGAGCATCCACCCGGCCGCCTGAAACTGGGGCAGGTACAACAACCCCACAAGCCAGGGCCCCGTGGCATAGAGCCCGCTCGCCGCGAGCCCGGTGCCGGTCAGGATCGGAAGCCGAACCCGATCGAGCACCCGTGAGAGGTCATCGCCCCGGTTGACGACCTTGGCGTACGCCGGGAAGACGACCTGATTGCCGAGCCTGAGCACGGCCTGCGTCGGCACCATCGAAAACGTCGCCGCCACAGCGAAGATGCCGAGCGACCAGACATCGAAAACCTTGCCGAAGGCGAGCTTGTCGATCTGGGTCGAGGCGAAGGTCAGCGTCGTGGCGACAAAGATCCACCCGCCAAATCGCAGCAGCGCCGAAGCGGCTGCCTTGTTCCACCCAAACCTGGCGCGATACTCGCGGAAAACAATGTGCGACGACACAAGCCGGAATGCCGAGCCTGTCAGGTTCCCCGCGACGAGTGCCCAGACCGATGGGCTGTTGAACGCCCACGTGAGCATGACCACCAGCCCCGCGATCTGCGAGCCGAGCTCGACAAAGGTCAGTTTTTTCAGGTCCATGTTCCGCCGGGCCAACAGCAAGCCGGGCGACCCAAAGCCATTCATGACCGTCATGAGCCCCGTGAGCGGGATGAGCGTGGCCAGAATGGGCTCGCCATAAAACCGGGCGAAGGGCACCGCGAAAGCCCAGCAGGCCATCCAGAGCACGATGCCTCTGATCACCTGAAGCGACCACGCGGTATCGACAAAGACCCGTTCGCCGCCGCGCTTGTGCTGGATGACGCCGAAGTTCAACCCGACATCCGAGAACATGCGCAGGCCCTGGAGGAAGGTGTTGACCAGCGCCATCAATCCAAGGGCACCGATGTCATCAACCAGAAGCCATGCGAGGATGATGTTCGAGGCGAGCCGAAGGACATTGCCCACCGCAAAGCCGCCCATCGACCACGCGCCGGCGCGCATTGTCGTCGATTTGAGCGAGGGCTCCTCTTTGTCCATGACATCAGAATCGGCGTCGCCCGGCAAAGGAGTGGGCATCTTGAGCGCACTCATGCCGGGACCACCAAAGCCTCGCCACACCGACCCGTGAAACGGGTCGTGGTGAACCGCGCCGGATTGTCATGTTCAATCGGCATACCCGCCCAGCATAGACGGCCCGAACATCGGGCCAGACCTCGGCGAGCCCCCGCCCGCCCTGAATCACGTCCGCCCGGTTTCCCGAGCGGACGCGTGCTCTCTCCTCCCGACTCGCTCGCGAGATCAGGATCAGCGCGAACCGACCACCTCGAACCCCTCGCGGAAGTAGGCCTCGATGGCCCCGGCGGTCAGCCTCTCGTCCCAGGCGCCCTTGCGCATCGCTCGCATGGCTTGGATCAACTCATCCACTCCGCTCATGCCCAGCGACTGGGCGTAGGTATCCAGTGACCTGTTTTCATCGGCAAATGCGCCATTCCACTCCTGTGCCCGGCCGTCATAATCCTGCTGCCAATCCTGCAGATCGAGCTGCGTCGAGCCGAGCGTGAACCACTGCCCGTTGTCCCGGCCGCTGAGGTAGTGGTTATTCAGGTACGTCACCGCACCCACGGTATCGCGGTAGCGGTGCTTGATCAGGGGCTTGTTGTCGTCGGAGTCATACAGGACGTTGTCACGGAAGACGGCGCTCTCGGCGTTGTGGCCATGGACGCGGAAGGGAAGGTCCCAGTTGCTGATGATGTTGTCGGCGATCAGCGCGTTTCGGACCGGGGCCGTGGTCGGGCCGTCAATCGAGATGCCGTAGGCGCTGCTTGGTTCGTTGATGTTGTGGCTGATGATGTTGTCGGTGACTTCAACACTCGCGGTGTTCTGAAGGATGATGGCATCGCCTCGGATGAGATCGCTGCTGATGTCGGTGCCCTCAAGGATGACATTGCGTTTGACGGTTCCTTCGACGGGCACCGCGGTGGCCTTGTTGCCCTCGTTGCCGAACATGATGGACATCGGGTTGCGGAAGAAGATGTTGTCTTCAATGATGCCGCCGTGGCGGGCCTGGATGCCGTGCGAGCCACCGCGCATGACAATGTTGTCTTTGAAGACAAGGCCTGCAGCCGTGCGCTGCATGTAGCAGTTGTGTGCGAAAATCGTTGCGCTGGCGTCTCTGCCCCGTTCGTAGTCCCAGCCGTTGCGGTCGATAATGTTGCCCTCGACGAGCAGGCCATCGGTGTGGGAGGCGTAGATGCCCTGGGCGTGGGTGTTTCCGCGGGCATCGAGGATGAGATTCCGGCGGATCCGGACATTCTTGATCGTGTCGCCGAGCTCGCCCTGCACGACGATATTGTCCTTGTAGTCCTTGATGAAGCAGTCCTCGATGAGAAGATCCTCGACCGCGCCGGTGACGATGCGGAAGCCGGCCGCCGGGTGCCCGGTGCCGGGGCGGAACTCGAGGCTGACGAAGGCGAGGTGCTGTCGCATGTCCGAACCGGCAAAGTTCACCGCGGGGCTGGCGCCTGAGATGATCTTGGGCCGGGGTCCTTCGCCGTAGGCGCTGATGACCATGGGTTCGGACTCGCTCTTGCCACTGAATGCGAACCGTCCGAATGTTTCGGTGAAGGTGTCGCCTCGGCGCAGAAGAAGCCAGTCCGGGTGGCCATCGCGGAGCTTGCTGATTCCGCGGGAGATCGAGCGGACCGGGGTCTGCTCGGAGAGGCCGTCGTTGGAGTCATTGCCGCGAGAGTTGGAGACATAGATCACCCGGCTGCCGGGCGAGGGGGCGAGATCGGTCCAGCCGGATTCATCGGTCGGGGGCGTGCCGGGATCGCCCGCATCATCGCCGGGTGCATCCTGACCGGCACCGGGATCCGTTGGGGGGGTCGTGCCGCGGAGCCGGGACACCAGATCGGTGTAATCCGCGATGTTGAGCTTGCCATCGCCGTTCTCATCGGCGCGCATGTCGCCGGCGCGGTACCACTCGAGCCACTGGGCGATCTGCCGGGCAAGGTCGTCCGGCGCGTCCGGGGGTGTGAAATCATCCTTGTTCTGGCCGCCGCCACCGGAACCATCGCCGGAATCCCCCCCGCCGCCACTGGGCGGATTCGGCGGAGGTGGAGGCGTCACCTTCGGCGGGGTGGGCGTGGGATTCGAGCCCGAGCCGGTACCGGGCAGAGGAACCGACGCTTTCTTTGGACGGGGGACATACCGGACGATCCGCTTGCCGTTGGGCAGCGCGATCACGATCTTCTGCATCTGAACGTCGTCATCACCACCTGACTGGGCAGCCGCCGGGGCCACCAGGGTTCCTGAACAGATTGCCAATGCGTACGTCGCGGATCGCCACTTGCCTGTGAGATTCATGCTCAACCTCCGAAACACCTTGGTACATCAAGGCTTACGGCAAGGATCGGCGTCGTCGAAGTACGCCGTGAGACCCAGACGGGTTCGCCCAAATCCCGACTCGGCACGATGTGTACAGCGATTCCAATACTTCAAGATCGCACGAACCGCACAGCCCCCCACGCACAGCCGATCCGAGTTCGCTAAGGTGCCACCGAGCCCGAGACGTCCGATTATCCGTTCGTTCCCACCCTGTTTCAGTGGCCGGATGATTTCTTCGCCAGGCGCGGTTCTCGGTCCGTGGGTGAGCCGATGACACGCCGTCGATCGGCCGATACCGTGTGGTCACAGCCCACTCGACGAGACCAACGCTATGCCGAGCACCCATCCCATGCCCGAATCACCGAAGCCGGGCCGGCGGTATGTGCTGATCTGCCCCTGCAAGGATGAGGCGGAGCACGCCCAAGCCACGATCGACTCGTTGGCGGCCCAATCGGAGTTGCCGGCGCTGTGCCTCTTCGTGGATGACGGGTCCACGGACGAGACGCCGGAGATTCTGGACCGGGCAGCCGAGAAATATCCGTGGTTCAGGGTGCTGCACCGCAAGAACACCGGCGCCCGCCGGGTCGGGCCGGGCGTGATCGAAGCCTTCTACGAGGGGTACAACTCGCTGGACATGGCCGAGTTTGACTATGTGTGCAAGATCGACGCGGACTTGGAGTTCCCGCCGAGATACTTCGAGCTGGTGATGGACAAGATGGAGTCGCACCCGAGGTTTGGAAATTATTCGGGCAAGCTCTATCTTCGGCTTGACGATGGGCGCCTCGTGCCCGAGCCGACCGGCGACGAGAATGCGGTCGGCAACGCCAAGTTTTTCCGGGTCGAGTGTTTCGAGGACATCGGGGGCTTTGCCAAGGAAGTCGGGTGGGACGGTATCGACGGGCACATGTGCCGACTCAAAAACTGGATTGCCCAGTCCGAGGAGCACCCGGACCTGCACATCATCCACCGAAGAATGATGGGCTCATCGTTCAAGGGCATTTTCCATGGCCGGCAACGCTGGGGACGCGCCAAGTGGTACATGGGCACCGGCCCGGTCTACATGCTCGTCGTGACGGCGTACCGCATGGCGCAACGCCCATTCATCATCGGCGGGCTCGGGATCATGGTCGGCTACATCAAATCCTGGCTGACGGGCTACCCGCGTCACGGCACACCCGAGTTTCGCCGGGCGCTCCGTCGGTTCGAGCACCGCTCACTGATCAAGGGCAAGGCTGCTGCAGCCCGCGAGGCCAACGAAAAGATCAAAGAGAGTTGGGATCGGCATCACCCCTCGCATCCTTCCGCCGCATGAGCACCACCGAACCCAAGCGGGTGATGATCGCTGGCGCGTGGGTCCACTCGATCACGATGGATGGCGCGGTCGACGTCATCGCGCACGCTCTGGATGATGGTCGTGGCGGTTGGGTCGTCACTCCGAATCTGGACATCCTGCACAAACTGACGCATGACCGGTCGTTTGCATCGCTTGTTGAACCGGCCTCGCTTCGGCTGGCGGACGGGATGCCGCTGATCTGGGCGAGCAGACTCGCGGGCACCCCGCTGCCCGAGCGCGTCGCCGGCTCGGATCTGGTCTGGGCGATCTGCGAGCGGGCGGCCCGTGACGATCGGAGCGTCTTTCTGCTCGGCGGCGACGAAGGCATCGCGCCGAAGGCGGCCGAGGTCTTCGAGGATCGGTATCCCGGGCTTCGGGTTGTCGGAACACATTGTCCGCCCTTCGGCTTCGAGCGCGATGCCGGGCAGCGCGCGGAGATCATCACCCGGCTTCGAGAGGCGAACCCCGACATCGTGCTGGTCGCGCTCGGCTGTCCGAAGCAGGAAAAGCTCATCGCCTCGCTCCTCACCGATTTTCCGAAGGCCTGGTTTCTTGGGATCGGAATCAGCCTGAGCTTCGTGACGGGCGATGTCCAGCGGGCCCCTCGCTGGGCCCAAAAACTGGGGATGGAGTGGATTCACAGACTGATTCAAGAACCCGGCCGGCTCGGTCGGCGATACATCATCGTCGGGATTCCGTTCGCGCTGCGCGTGCTTGTCGGCGCGGCCGGCACCCGGATTCGGGGGTCTGCCTCTCTGTTCTAACGTTGGGCTGGACGTGGTGAGGGCATAAACTCAGTTGATCGTCCAATCTGGCGATGGTTGATGGTGTGGGTACCGGTGCCCTTGTGGGGGACCGGGCGGGTGGAAGTGCCGAGTGATGACCGAGCCGGGGCCGCACATGAAGATCATGCCCGTTGAGGATCCGCCGGGCGACCACATCGGGCTGGATGTGTGCATCCTGCTGGCGGGCGGCTTGGTGCCTTCGCCGCTGGTGAAGATGACGCATCGGCTGACACTGGAACTCTGGCTCTCGGCGCATGAGACGGTCTTTGGCCGCTGGTGTGATGTGCTCGCGGAGCTGGCTGAGCATGCGGAGATACCGAAACCCTCAATCCGGGTGGTTCACAGCGGTCCCCCATTTGAGCCGAGTTACCGGCTTGCGGATGAGCGATTTGATATCCAGACGATGGCCGAGCCGGACGGATACCGAGGTCCGGCCGGGGTGCTGCGCGATGTGATGCAGAATGATCCGCCGGACACGACCATTCTGGTCGCCGAGGCGGCCCGGTACATCGCAGGCGGGCTTGACACCCTGTATGAGGACTGGGTTCGCCTCAAACCGGACGTGCTGGTGGCCAAGCATCCAGACGGTTCTCCGGCGGGTCTGATGATGATGCGGGCGTCGGCCCTGAAACTCGTTCAAGACACGGGGTTTATGGATATCAAGGAGCAGTGGCTCCCCAAGTGCGTCGAGGCCGGACTCGAGGTGTGGACGTCGGAAACGACGCACTTCCGGCCCTATCCTCTGCGGACACTGGAGCAGTATCTCTCGGCCTCGGCGGCGTCGGTTGGGAAGACGTGCCCGATCGAGGAGATGGGCCCGGTTCTCGGACCGTTGAAGCCGTTGCCGAGGCAATTGGAGAAATCACGCATCGCGGACGATGCCGAGGTGGCGCGAGACGCCGTCGTCGCCGATGCAATCATTATGCCGGGGGCCAAGGTGGAGACCGGGGCGATCGTCGTGCGGTCGCTGGTGTGTCCCGGGGCGATCGTGCCTGCGGGCGCGGAGGTTGTTGACATGGTGGTCGCTGCCGACTGAAGCAAGAGACGAGAGGGTCATGGTTCTGATCCGCGGATGGCGCCAGTTTGATGTGATCGCGTTGGCGGTGCTGCTCACCGGCGCGATCGCTGCGTCATGGTCGGCGTGGCGCGACATTTTTTCACAGGCGTGGCACAATCCCGAGCAATCGCACATTCTGCTGGCGATCCCGGTGGCGCTGTGGCTTGGGTGGCTCAGACGTGGACGTTTGGCGCGGTGCCAGCCGGAGCATTCGCTGCTCGGGCCGGTGGTGATCGCGGGCGCGTGGGTGCTGGGCAACATCGGGCTCAGCCGATCGATCGATCTTTTCTGGCACCTTTCGGCGATTCTGCTGGCGGCGGGCGCGATTCTGACGGTGACGGGGCCGAAGCTCTGGATCCGCTTCGCGGTGCCCGCGGTGGCGTTGCTTGCGTTGCTGCCGGTGCCGGCGTCGATTCGGATGGAGATCGCCCAGCCTCTTCAGGACATCAGCGCGAGGTGTTCGCAGTTTCTGCTTGACATCGTGGGGATCCCGGTTGTGCGCACGGGGAATGTGCTGATCATCAACGGTGAATCGGTGGCGATCGCGGAGGCGTGCAACGGAATGCGCATGGTCGCAGCCCTGGGATTGGTGGCGTACACGTTTGCGTTCTCGATCCCGGCGAGGCGGTTGGTGCGTGTGCTGTTGCTGGTGCTGAGCCCGCTGCTGGCGGTGGTGGTGAACATACTCAGGTTGATGCCGACGGTGTTGTTCTACGGGTATGCGTCGAAGCCGACGGCCGACGCATTCCATGCGTTTTCAGGGTGGTTCATGATGGTGGCGGCTCTTGGAGTGATGTGGGCGACGATCAGGCTTTTGCGCTGGATGGAACTTCCGGTGCTGAACTATGGGGCGATGCGCGAGTAGATCATGCCGATCAAACGGATCAATCCTGTTCGGAGTGTGCTGGCGCCGGTGCTGTCGGGGTGTTTGCTCGTGGTCTTGGTGGCGATGGGTGATTTGAATCCCTCGCCGCCACAGAATGTCGATTCGTACTTTGAGGACGTGGCGCACGCAATCGACAAGATGCCATACCGGATCGGGCACTGGACGGGTTCGGATCTTGATTCGGCCCCGCCTCAGGTGGAGAGCATGCTCAAGCCGAACCGGATTCTGCACCGCGGGTATGTCAACGACCGGGCGAGCGAGCGGGTGAGGCTGGTGATCGTGCACTGCCCGGATGTGCGGGACATGCGAGGGCACTATCCGCCGAACTGTTATCCGGCGACGGGCTGGATGCCGGTGGACCACCGGACGCTGAGCGTGCCCTTTCCCGATGGTCCGGAGGATATTTCGGTGTATTCGTTCAGCCGATCGGGCGAGCGGGGGACGACCCAGATCGTCACGGTTGCGGTGTTCTTTGCGATGCCGGGCACGGATCGTGAGGTGTATGCGGATCTTTCGAGTGTTCGTCGTGCGTCAGAAAATCGGCGGCGGAACCTTCTTGGGTCTGCCCAGTTGCAAATCATCTTCGACGGTGTGCGATCCGACGAAGCCATCATCGAGGTCGTCAAGACCTTTGCACCGGCGCTTGAGCCGGTGATCCAAACCGTCGCGGAGGGACTGGAGTGAGCAATCCATTCATGGAATCGAATCGGCCTGTGTCCAAGGCTGTGCCCGAGGAGTTTGTTCCCGGTGGCGACGTGGATCAGGCATTCGACGTTGTGGGTCTGGCCAAGCGGGCGATTCGCGGTCGGGTCAAGCTGACACTTATCGTTGCGGGCAGCCTGGGACTGCTCGGCGCGATCGCCGGGTATTCGCGATCGGGCAAGACGTATGAGAGCTCGGCGACGATCCACGTGAGCGCGGATATCGAGGGCATCCTCAATGAAAGCATCGACAAGGTGGACAAGATTGACGACCTTGTGGAACGCAAGACGATCGAGTTCGAGAATGACCGTGTTTTGTTGATGGCAGCCGAGGATACCCGTCTGCGGGAAGTCGGCTGGCCCACGGGCGAGGTGGGTGCCCGGGCTCTGCGCAATGCGATTGCGACGGAATACAAACGCCGAAAGCAATACTTCACGGTTGTTTGCACGACGGACAGCGAGGACACACCCCAAGTCGCACTGGAAGCAACCATCGACTCGTTCCTGCGATTCCAGAATGAACAAAACGGGATCGATCGAGAAACACGGGAACTGGACAAGCTGATCCGCCAGAGGGACGCGGCGATCAGCAACCTGCGCTCGGCGATCGCGGCGGCGACGGCGGAGTACGGTACCGACGACCTGTCTTCACTGATCGAGAATGCCGAGAGCAACCGAAACGAGCTCCAGAGCGATATCGAAAATCTGAATATTGAGATCAAATATCGACAGGGGCTTGGTTCAGCAAACCATTCCGAGGTGGTCGACCCGGAGGAATTGACAGCCGAGCAGCTCGCCGAGCACGATGGGCAGATCGCGGAACTGATCCGCCAACGTGAGATCCTGCGGGCGACGATCAAAACAACGCTCGAGCGGCAGGGGTCCCGGCATCCGCAGGTGCGTCAGCTCCGGGATCAGGAGCAGACGCTGACCTACCAGATCGAGGCCCGCGCCAATACGGTGAGAAACAACCTTGCCGAGATGGTACCCGAGATCGACAAGAGCAAGCTGAGTCTCCAGGAACTCCAGCATCAGCGGGACATCAAACAGGAGAAGAAGGCGCTCTCCGACCAGCGCCTGCGTGAGCTTCGCTCGGCCAATGAGACAATCAGTCAGGATAAGGAAGACCTCGAGCGGCTGCGCAACGAGCGGTCGAACCTGGCCAAGCGCAAGGCCGAGCTGAATCTTGAGCAGGATCGGATTCGCAAGGGCCGGATCGAGATCATCACCGCACCCACAACCCCGAAACAGGCCAAGGACAAGAGGCCGATTCTGGCCGGGATGGGATTCATCGCGGGGAGCTTCTTCGGCCTGGCCGGGGTAATTGCGTACGGGACATACAAGCGTTCGTTCCGGTACGTGGATGATCTGGAATCAACAACGAGCCTTCCGCCGCTGCTGGGAACGCTGCCAGAACTTGAGAAGAACGACAGCGAGAACGAGCGGGTCGCGGCGGTGAGTGTGCACAATCTTCGCAACACGCTGCAGGCGATCCAAGGGTACGACAATGCACACTCGGTGGTGATCGCGTGCACGAGCGCCGAGCCGGGCGATGGAAAGACAACGCTGATCCAGTCGCTCGGAGCGTCGTATGCACTGACGGGGCTGCGCACGATTCTGGTTGATCTTGATCTTGTCGGCGGCGGGATGACCGCCCGGCTCGGACTGACGGGCAAGCGTGGCGTGGCGGATCTGCTGACCGGGCTGGAGCCGACCAAGTGCATCAAACACACGGCGACGGAGAAGCTGTACGCCCTTCCGATCGGCGACACGACCAAGTGCGGCCCCGAGCAGCTCGCCAGCCGACCGATCCAGCAGATCATCGACTGGCTTCGTGAACGGTTCGATGTGATCCTGATCGACACGGGGCCGGTGATGGGGAGTCTTGAGTCGGGCCTTGTGGCCTCGGTTGCGGATCAGGTTTTGTTGGTGGTGGCGCGTGGGCAGGCGGACAACGTGGTGCATGCTGCGGTGAATCGGTTGAGTCGTCTTGGCGTTCGCGCGACGGGGATCGTGTTCAATCGGGCGGACCCGGAGGATCTGCGTCACAGCCTGAGCGCGGCTTCGATGGGCGCGCCGAGTGTGCACCATTCAGCACGCCAGCACCGCGAACGATCGCTGAATGCAGATGCTTCGCTCTCGAAGGGTGAGATCGCGGGAAGCATTCCGCAGCCGGTGGAACCGGTGCCTCCGGCGACGCCGCCGAAAGGACAACGGATCGGGACGCTCAAGGCCGAGGATGAAACCGGGACGTGATGAGCAGTGTGCCTCAACCAGAACAGGATTCGCCCGGCGCGGTGCTGCAACCGGCCGAAACAAGGCTCTGGGGCTTCGGCCTCATGGAGTTGCACGATCGGTACTGGGCGAGCCGGGGATTTCAGATCGTTCGCCCGGGCGGGCCGGCACCGGACCCGGATGGGCCTGAGCTGTTTGTGCTTCTGGATGAGAACCTGTTTGTCGGGTTCGGTGTGAGGCACATCCTTCGGACGATGGCGTGGATGCAGCCCAAGGCGATCCGCGTGCGTCTGGTGGAAACGGAGCACTCGCCTTACCGCGAGCGCGTGCTGAGTGATGATGAGGGTCGGTTTCTTCGTTTCGAGCGTCAGTACAACGCGAAGGAGCTGCACTCGGCGCAGCTCTGGGTGACACCGAAGCTGAAGTATGCCGAGCTGTGGAACAGGTCGGCGTCGGGCAAGGCGGGTTCGCGTGTGCTTGTCGATCGGATCGACAAGGATGACCGGATCGCCAAGCGGATTCCGGGGCGGATTTTCCAGGATGATGCAGCGGGTTCGGAGGCCTTTCGTCGCTGGCTTTTGCATGCGTGGGCGTCTCCGAATCTGGTGGTTCAGGGGATCTACCAGCCGTCGCCGGGGGTGTGGCTGCACGAGACGTGCCGGGTGGACCCGACGGTTCGGATCATCGGGCCGGTGTGGCTCGGCGCGGGTCACACGATCGGCAGCGGCGAGACCATCGTCGGGCCCGCGATCGTGCCCGATGCGGCGAGGATGCTGACCACGCCCGCGGACATCGACTGGTACACGGTGACGCATTCGTCGTGGAGGCTGATCCCGACGCTGAAGCGTCGACCGATGCGTGCGATCTCCAAGCGTGCATTCGACATCGTGGTGGCGTTGATGGCGTTGGCCGTGACGCTGCCTTTTTATCCGATCATCATCGCCTTGATTCTGCTGGAAGATGGGCGACCGATCTTCTTCACGCACCGGCGTCAGCGGTACAACGGCAAGACGTTCCCGTGCATCAAGTTCCGGTCGATGCGGCGCGATGCGGAGGAGATCAAGGCCAAACTGATGGCGGAGAATCTGTCGGATGGTCCGCAGTTCTTCATGGGCGAGGACAATGACCCTCGGATTCTGCGTGTTGGTCGGCCGATGCGGAAGCTGAAGATCGACGAGTTGCCGCAGTTTTTCAACGTGCTGGTGGGACACATGTCGATCGTCGGGCCGAGGCCGAGCCCGGACCGCGAGAACCAGTATTGCCCGGCTTGGCGCGAGGCCAGGCTGAGCGTCCGCCCGGGGATCACCGGGCTTTGGCAAGTGAAAAGCGAACGCGAGCCACAGACGGACTTCCAGGAATGGATCCGGTACGACCTTGAGTATGTCCAGAACAATACATGGAGGCTTGACCTCTGGATCATGCTTGAAACGGCGAAAAAGATTCTGTTCCGATCCTGACAGTCATGGATAGACACCAATGAGATCACACAAACAACGTGTTCTGAAACGTTTGGCGATCCTGGGCACACTTGCAGCAGTGGTGCTGGCGGTCGGGCTGGTGCTTGTGGTCGCCAACACACTCCAGAAGCAGCGGATGCTGACCGATGCGCGGAATACCGGCCTCGCGGCATACGATGCTGGAGAGTATGACATCGCGGTCGAGAAGCTCGGATATGTCCATTCCCGGCAGAGTGATGACCCGGAGATTGCATACAAGCTCGCCGACGCGAGCCGACACGTGCCGAGACCGAATCGCGAGCATCTCCGTTCGGCTGTTCTGCTGGCGCGTCAGGCATCGAGCCTGGCCCCCACCGATCCCAAGCCGATCGAGCTGGAACTCGAGCTCAATGAGATGCTGAATCAACAGACGGAGCGATTGTCGGCGGCCGATCGTCTCCTGGCATTGGACCCCAACAATGAGGCCGCCCTGACGGCCAAGGCCAAAGCACTCTCGGCGCTCGGCCGGACGGACGAAGCGCTCGAAGTGGCCCGAGATTTGGCCGAGTTGATGCCTGACAATTCTGATGCGCACCGGCTCGTGATCGCGCTGCTGGCCAGCGAAGACGAAGCGGTCGGAAAGACGCAGATCAGGGACTACATCAAAGAACTGGCCAAGATGCATCCGGTTGATCCGGACTTCACCATCCTGCGCATCCACGCAGCGGCTCTGATCGGTGATGTCGAACACGCCCGAACAATCGCCGACACGCTGAAAGATGCCCAGTTCGACGCGGAGAACCTGACCGAGGCGGTGCGGGCGCTCGATCTGCTCGGGATGCGCAGTGACGCCGATGATCTGCTGGATCGGTACGGTCAGGACCCGGAAATGTCGAAAGCGACGGCGGTGCTTGCCGTGCGTCGATTGTTCATGCGTGGTCGGCCGTCAGAGGCGAAACAGGTCGCGGAGAGGGCTTTGGAAGCCGATGGCACACCGGATCCGGAACTGATCCCGTGGGCGCTGGCCTGCGGTATTGATCTGGACCAAGCAACGATTGAATCGGTGATCTCGGCTTCGGGTGAAGAATCGGCGTACTACAAAGCGATCGTGGATGGGTTTGATGCTCTGGAATCGGGTGATGCGGCATCGGCCAGAGAGATCTTTCGCATGGCGCTCGCGGCGAGGCACAACGACCCGCTCGCGGGGGCGCTGTTGGCCGATGCGCACGACCGCCTGGGCGCGTGGAATGACGCGGCTCGAGAGCGTCAGATGGTGCTTCGCGCCGCGCCGGAGTTCACGACGGTTCGTCTTGCCTATATCGAGTCGCTCCTTGACCGCCACAAGCCGGTGGAAGCCGATGCGGTGGTTCGTGAGGGGTTGAACCTTGATCCGAGCAATGGCGCGCTGCTTCTGGCTCATGTGCTTGCCGTCGCGGACATGACGTCGACGGGCCAGGCCCAGCCGGAGGAGATCCGCGGGGCGATCCGGGTGTGCCGGGCGCTCGAAGACGGGACCGATGGCGTGACACCGGCAACGATTCCTCTGGCGCGGCTGCTCGTGGCCTCCGGCTCCGATATCGAGGCGCGGCACACAATCGGCCGCTTACTTGATGCCGATCCCGACGCGCTTGATGTGCGACAACTCCTGGCACTTGGATCGCTGATGAAGCTGTACCAGTTTGAAGGCGAGGAGGGGATTGAATCCATTATTGACCGGTCATCGAATCTTGATCCGTATGTACTTCTTGAGCGTGCGACGGCATTGGCCGACGCGGGAGATTCGGAGGCCGGGCTGGCACTGATTGACGGGCGATTGGAGGCTGCCAAAGCCGCATCGGATGCCCATGTGACCCAACTTGAGATGGCCCGCGCGGCGTATCTTGACCGGATTGCCGATCCCGACGCCATCGAGGCGATTCGCGCGCTGGCCGATCGCTATCCGGATACACCTTCGATCCAGGTGCTGGTGCTCGAATCGCGGTCGGCGTGGTCGGACCGGGAGCTGATCTCTCGCGCGGTGGCCAAGCTTCGCCAGGCGACGGGGGATGATTCGACCGCGTGGCGCATCCATGAGGCCCGACGTCGGTTGACATTCGACCCAACCGAGCAGAGCGCCGCGAGTGTCGTGACGCTGTTGGACCCGATCGTGTCATCACCCATGGCGGACCCGATGGCCAACCTGGTGCTGGCGGACGCGATGAGCGTTCTCGGCGATAGCGAGGCGGCAGCGGACAACCTCACACGCGCCATCGATGGGGGAATGAATAATCCCGGCTTAATCCTTCGCCTGATCGCCATTCGACAGGCACAGGGCGACATCGATGCAGCACGACGTCGGGCGATCTCACTGGCAGGAGTCGAGCCGGTGAGCGCCCAGACGCGGCGCGAACGTGTCGCAGCCATGGAACGGCTTGGACTCTTTGAACAGGCGCGTCCCGACGCTGACATCCTCGCGCAGTCGGATGATCCGCGGGACCTGCTCGTGTCGGCACGGATCGCGGGCCGGCTTGGGGATACACAAGCGGTCAACGATCGGCTCGATCGTTTGTTGGATTCGGAAGCGATCCCTGAGGCGGTACTCGGGCCGGCACTGCAGGCGCTGGCGGAAGCGGGTCGGACGCGTGATGCCTACGCGCTGCTCGAGAGGATGCGAACCGATCCACCTTCGACGGCATTCACACTCGCCGAGGTCGCCTTGATGCTGCAGACCGGACGGACAGAAGATGCCGTCGGGCTGCTGAAAGATCGGTACGAGAACAATCCGAATACCACACTGGCAGCGGCCAGGGTCCGGCTTCTGGCGAGGCTCGGTCGGGCAGACGAGGCGAGCGCGGTTTGCAACGCGGCGCTCGCGTCGGCGCCCGAGAACTCGGAATTGCAGCTGCTGCGAGATGCGATCTCGCTGGTGGAGGCGCCGAGCGGGGCCAATCTTGCCTCCGGACAGACGGATGCCGCCCGGCGGGTGATCGATGCAATCCGACAGCATGCAATCGAAAGCAACGACCCGGATGCGCTGATCGCACGGCTGCGCGAGGTGACGAATGATTCGCCGACGTACTTTCCGGCGTGGTCGGTGCTGACAACGCAGCTCCAGAAGGCGGGCCGAATCGAAGAAGCGGCGGAAACGGCGCAGACGGCGATGCGACTCCTGCCGGGCGATCCCAGACCGGCGAGATTGGCGGTCGATGCGCTGCTCCTGCAGGGCGAGCCCCGGCTGGCGCTGGCGGTCGCGGTCGAGTGGAGCCGGCGCTCGCGACCCGAGTCGTACGAGGCGGACACGACCATCGCAGCCCTGCAGACTCGGCTCGGCAACTATCAAAATGCGGTACGGGCACTGGAGCCGTGGACCGACAGAATCAGCTCCGACCCCGATGCGACGCCGATCCTGGTCCGGCTTCTGGCAACACTTCGAATCATGCAAGGGCTCGAAGATCAGGCGTGGGCTCAGCTCAAACAACGGATCGAACATGACGAAAGATGGAAATCCCATGCGATCGAGGTGGCCCGCGATCTGCTGAACCGCGAGGGTTCGCCCGAATCGGCCGCCGCGTGGCTGGACCGTGTCGAGGCAACGCGGTCGCTTGACAGCGAGGACACACTCCGGATGGCCCAGGCTCGGCTTGACATCGCTTCCAAGACGGGGAGCGAATCGGACGCCTTGGCTGTGATCGAAACGCTGGATCGGCTCGAGGCCATGCCAGACAGGCCTGTCTCGCTGGAACGTGGAGCAGGTCTGCTCCGGATCGCCGGTGAGCGACTTTTGGGCCGTGAAGACGCGGCAGCGAGACACGCAGCCGAGCTTGCCAATGCGTACCCCGACGACCCGATCGTGCTGGGCATGCAGGCCTTGACGATTATCGAAGCGGGCGGTGACAATCAGGCGGCACTCAAGGCTGCGAAAAAGGCTGTCACACTGGCAGAATCCGGTTCTGACGATCGCTTCACGCTCACCAACGCCCTGGATGCGCTGGGCCGGGCACAGCTGGCACTGGGGCATCCAGACGAGGCGGAGAAGGCCTTTCGGCGGATTCTCGGACTTCAGATCGGGTCGGTATCGGGGAGGCTTGGTTTGGCCGAGGCCCTGCATGCTGCAGGCAAGCTCCGGGAGGCCAAGCGGATCGCCAATGATCCGACCCTGATCGGTGAGATCGAGGCAGTGCCGACCCTTCGTGGTCGGTTTGAGCACCTCCGGGCCGAGCTCGATCGCTGACACGCGCTTCCCGTGGCAGCCGTTCTTTTTGCGCTCGGTCGGGGCCATTTTTTCCCCGGAGTGAGTGAATTTTTTTCCCTTTGGTACCGAGAATCCCCCACTTTCGGCTGTCATCCGATCGGCAAAACGTCCGAATACCTATTTTCACTCTGAATGTAGGCTTCATGGACTTGACCCACTCCCCCAATGCGGGCATGATGTGGGTAAGTATCGCTTAGACAGTCAATTGCGGCTGAAACGGGTTGCCCGTAGTATGTGGTTACGAGAAACGTTTCCGCCCGATAAGTCAAAGAGAAGTAGAGGATCAGTCATGGACGCGACCAGATTCACCGTACTCACGGCATTGGCTCTTGCAGCCGGTACCACCGCCGCTCAAAGCCTCACGGTTGTCAATCAGCCTTGGCCGGGCGAGAGCACCCACGCCCAGATGCTTGCTGAGGCCTTCGGGGGTTCGTTCAGCTCGATGGGGCAGGTCACTGGTGTCAATGCCAAGGCCGGTCAGTCGAACTTGGTAGACATCGGCTACACCAACGGCTCATACACCTTCACTCGTGTCGCCGACATGGGTGGCTCGGCTGGCAATGTCAGCCTGAAGAACCTGATGGGCGGCGGCGACGACGACATGTGGCGCGATGGCTCATACCGCGCCACTTCGCTCGGCGGCTACTCGTCGCTCTCACATGAGTTCGGCTACATCGGCGCCAACGGCGAATACCACACGATCGTTGCCGAGGGTGTTTCGGCCCTCGAAAATTCGATTCACCCCAATGAAGATTTCACATGGGCGATCCGCACGAGCAACGGCCGCGAGTACAACTCCAACGAGATGCTCAACGGCAGCGGTGCCGACCACATGGTCACATACGCGATGTATGACGATTCGAACACACTCATCGGCGCAGTGCTCTTCTTTGAAGACTGGGCCGGGGGCAACAGCGACTACGACTACAACGACTACGCGGTCATGCTGACACTCGCCCCGACGCCTCAGGCGGCACTGCTTGGGCTGCTCGGGCTCGGCGGTGTTGCAGCGGGTCGCAGACGCCGGACCATCGCCTGATTGCGACACCGGGATTCGATTGGCTTCCTCGTGCAGACCTCCAGTTTGGGGGTCTGTTTTTCTGTTTTTCCCTATAAAATCCATGCAAAGTGGATACAATGCAACCGCGGACTGGTGGGGTTCGTGTATGTGATGTGTTGCAAAGAAGGGGATAAAAAATGTCTCAGGTGAATAATGTGTTCCTTGCCGGGTTGGCCGCCTCGATCGGTGCTGTCGCCGGTGCTCAGGAGGGGTATACCGTCGTGCAGTCGCCGCCGACCAATGAGGCGACCCATGCCGAGATCCTCGCGGGCGCCCTCGGTGGGACGTTCAATGAAAACGGACTCGGGCTGTCCAACGGCACCATCTCGGCTGTTCGCAACATCGACAGTGCGGCCTTTGAAAACAATGACCAGAACTGGGCTCCCGGCACCTACAACGCCAAGATCGTCGCCCACGAATCCGCTGGTCGTTCGCTGTTCGGATTCGCAACCGGATCCGATGGCGGCGAGGGGGATGGAGGTTTCCTTGATTTTCATGCCCTGCTCAATACGAGCGACATCGGCTCCTCTGTCACGGTACAGATCCCGGAGCAGTTCCGCTGGGCGCTCCAGCTCGGCAACAGCACCAACGGTCATGTCTACACCTCCCGTGAGTCGGACAACAACGGGCTGGACGTGATGGTGTCCTACACCATCCGCAATGAAGCCGACAAGGTCATCGGGATGGCGCTTTTCTTCGAGGACCGGATCATCGGCAGCGATCGTGACTTCAACGATGTGGCGGTCCTGCTGACACTCGCGCCGACGCCTCAGTCGGCCCTGCTCGGGATGCTCGGCCTTGGCGGATTGGGTGCTGCGGCGGGTCGTCGGCGGCGACCAATCACCTGATTGATCCCCGACACACGCATTCTCCAAGCGGGACTTGAAAAAAAGTCCCGCTTTTTTCGTTTTCCGAGTCCGATGCACCCAATTTCCGGGTAGTTTACGCATATACCCTTGTTCTCGGGGTATTTTGGCTCCATAGCAGGCTAGACTCAATCAGGGTGGTGCCCATTCGATGGGTACCGGATCAAGGGGATGGAATGTCACACCTGGCGATCGGACTCTTTGTGTCGGCTACAACATTGTCGGTACATGCTCAACATGCCCCGAACATATTCCGAATTTCTTCAGCGTTCCGTGTCGATGCCCGGAGCATCCCTCAAGCGGCGCCCATCCCGAGCGGCACCAAACCGATGACCAAGCGTCCAGATTCCGACGGCTTGTCCGGCTCGCACGTGTTTGATCCGCTCGCCCCATATATGACCGACGATTCGCCGGCGAGTGTGGGTACTCTTGATGCCCGATATCGCTGGGCCTTGGGGGCAGATGTTGCCGGTTTTGGCCTCAACATATCGCCCTCATTCGATGCGTTCGGGTTCTCTCTTGGAGATTCTCATTCGGTCGAGGTCTTTGATGGCGAGTTTGGGCCGGCCGTGGTGCAGATGGTGGTCGTTCCCTTGCCTCATGCAGCTCCTCCGGCTCTGGCGGCGATGCTGGTTGCCGGGTGTGCGACCCGCCCGAGACGCGTCAGGGTCGGATAACTCATGGTTCACGGGATCTGTGGTCCGTGAACATCCACCCGAATGTCCTGCGTCATCCCAGCCGTAACATATTATCTAAATTGAATATTCAATCCTTTCACTCGCCTTGCTTGGCCCCTGAATGCCGTCATGTTTCGGGTGCTGGTGTATGTATGCCGGCAGGAACAGAGACGAATAGAGGGGTCCGAATCATGAACCACACAGCACTGTTTACCGCCGTTGTGACCATTGCGGCAGGGATCGCGAGCTCGGCCTCTGCTCAGTACACCCGGGTTCGGGCGCCGCGTGGCGCAGAGGCGAATCATGCTGAGATCCTCAGCCGGGCCTTGGGAGGAACCTTCGAGAGGTCCGGGAAGCGTGATTACACCAACGGCAGCATCCTTGCCGATCGCATGCACGATTACAAACGCAACAACGATCAGATCTGGGATGCCGGGATGTACCATGTTCAAAGCATTGCGCACGAGGCCGGATATACGCACTCGATCGGCGTGATCGCCGGCGAAAGTAGGGGCCTTCGTGACTTCCAGACCGTGCTCCGGTCCCAGGAGATCGGAAGCCGACAGACCGTGCGCATGGACTCCGAGTTCCGCTGGGCGCTCAAGGTTGATCCGCAGTTCGGCGGCAATCTGTTCACCTCACGCGGACATGACAACGCCGATTGCATCGATCACCAGGTGAGCTACCGGCTGACTCGGGACAATGGTGACCTGTTCGGGTATGCGTTGTTCTTTGAGGACATCTACGGCGGGGGCGACCGGGACTACAACGATGCCGCGGTGTTGCTGACCATCGTCCCCACACCTCAGGCTGCGATGCTCGGGCTCGCTGGGATCGGCGGTCTCGGTGTGCTCGGCGGTCGGCGTCGCCGGTCGGTGGGCTGATTCCAATCGACAGACTCGCTGCGATATTCCCTCGCAGTTCGAGCACGGGCCCGATCGGGGTCCGTGTTTTTATGTGCGTGAACGGTATTGCTTTTCGTAGTACGACTGGTATTCGCCGGATTTGACGCGCTGCCACCACTGCGGGTTGTCAACGTACCATTTCACCGTCGATTCAAGCGCCGCCGGCCAGGCGGAACGTGAGGGGCCCCACCCGAGTTCGTTCTTGATCTTGGATGCATCAATGGCGTATCGGCGGTCATGGCCGAGACGGTCCTCGACATACTGGATCATCTCCTCACCGAAGCCCATGATTTCGAGGATCGAGTGGGTGAGTTCAAGGTTCGAGCGTTCATTGTTGCCGCCGATGTTGTAGACCTGCCCGGCGGTGCCCTTCTCGAGGACTGTCAGGATCGCCTCGCAGTGGTCATCGACATGGAGCCAATCGCGGACATTCTTGCCGTCGCCGTAGAGCGGGACTTTCTTGCCCTCGATCAGGTTGGTGACAAAGAGCGGGATGACTTTCTCGGGGAACTGGTATGGCCCGAAGTTGTTTGAGCACCGCGTGGTGACGACGTTCATGCCGAAGGTGTGGAAGTATGCATTGACGAGCAGATCGCCACCTGTTTTGCTTGCGGAGTAGGGGCTTGACGGGTCGAGCGGCGTGGATTCGGTGAACTTGATTTCCGGGTTTTCGAGCGGGAGTGAGCCGTAGACCTCGTCGGTGGAGACGTAGACGAATCGCTTCTCGTTGCCGCCGGCGCGACGCCATGCGTCGAGCAGGACCTGCGTGCCGCGCGTGTTGGTGTCGACGAACGGGCCGGAATCCATGATGGAACGATCGACGTGGCTCTCGGCGGCCATGTGCACAACGGCGTCGGCATCGGGGAGCACGGCATCGAGCACCTTCGGATCACGGACATCGCCCTTGACGAAGGTGTAGCGTTCGTCGTGTTCGATGTCGGAGAGATTTTCGAGGTTGCCGGAGTAGGTCAGGGCATCGAGGTTGGTGATTCGGTAGTCGGGCCGATCGCGCAGGACGAGTTTGACGAAGTTTGATCCGATGAACCCGGCGCCGCCGGTGAGGACGATGTGCATTCCAGCTCTCCCATGTGCTCAATCAGTCTCAAGTCTTTCCAGCACAGTATTCAGATTTTCTTGCCAGTTGGTCATTGGCCCGATGATGGATTCGGTCTTGGAAAGATCGAGCACGCTGTAGGCCGGTCTCGGCGCCGGACGAGGAAACTCCTGCGTGGTGCACGGTTCGATGGTGCACTGATGACCGAGTCCATCGCGGATGGCACAGGCGAAGTCGAACCATGAACACTGCCCGCCATCGGTGGTGTGGTACACCCCGCGCGCCCCGGCATCGACGAGCTTGACCAGCGTTTCGGCGAGGTGCTCGGCAGATGTCGGGCGCCCGCGTTGGTCGCTGACGACCTTGAGGCGGTCCTTCTCGCGCGTGAGCCGGGCCATGGTGCGGACAAAGTTGTTGGCCCACGGGGCATAGAGCCAGCTCGTTCGGGCGATGATGAACTGGCAGCCGGACTGCTCGATGATCTCTTCGCCGGCGGCCTTGGTTCGGCCGTAGGCGCCGAGCGGCGAACGCGGGTGGTCGGTCTGGTATGGCTCGCTTGCGGAGCCATCGAAGACGTAGTCCGTCGAGATGTGGACAAGCAGCCCGTCGTCGGCCTTGATTCTCTCGCAGAGGGTGGCGAGCCCCGGCCCGCCGTTGATCGCCAGGGCGGCGTTCTCGTTTGCCTCGGCGCCATCGACGTCGGTCCAAGCCGCGCAATTGAACCAGACACGATCGAAGACTCGCCCGCTTGTCTTGATTGATTCGGGATCTGCGAGATCGAGGTCGGCGGTGTGCAGTGGGTCGAACGGTATGTCGAGCCGGTCGAGCAATCGGCACAGCGCTCGGCCGAGCATGCCGCCCGCGCCGAGCACGACCGCTCCCGGATGATCCGTGGAATCGTGGAAGAACGATCCGAGGCTCATCCGTGCTGGACCTCCCACGGGAAGCCCTCGATGGCGTCGTGGGCGAGCCGTTCCTCATCGGGCTCGGCGGGGTTGTAGGCCTCGGTGACGAAGTAGAGCAGGCCCGCGGATTCCGGGCCGACGGTGGCTGCTCCGTGCCAGAGGGTCGGTGGAATGATGACGGTGCCGGGGCGTTTTTCGCCGGCGATGATCGCCCAGCTCTGGTTGTCGGTCGGACGGTGGACGCCGACCTTGAGATGTCCCCGAAGCACAATCCAGAAATCAGTCTGTTTCTTATGTCTGTGCCAGGCTTTGATGACGCCTGGGTATTGGGTGCTGAAGTTGACCTGTCCCTTGGGGCTCAGGACGCCCTGAAGCTGGTTCATCAGCGACCAGCCCCGGTCGTCGGCGTAATGGTTTGAAGGCACGAAGACGGGTTCGTGCTCGGCCAGCGCCCGGCGATAGCCCGTTTCGACCGTGTCATTCCAGATTGGGATACCGATCACGCTCATGGGTTCAGGCCTCCGCCGATGCGGTGAGTTCGAGGTGGTTCGCGCCGCCGGTGGCGACGAGCGTTGCGGCCCGGTACAGGCTTTCGTGCGTGCCGGCGTCGGTCCACCAGCCTTCGAGCACTTCACTGGTCAGGTCGCCCCGCTTGAGGTAGGCGTTGTTGACATCGGTGATCTCGAGCTCGCCCCGGCCTGAGGGTTTGAGTTTCTGGCAGATCGAGAAGACATCGTTGTCGTAGAAGTAGATGCCGGTGACCGCGAGGTTGCTCTTGGGCTCGGCAGGCTTCTCCTCGATCTCGACGATGGAATCGCCCGAGACGAGCGCTACGCCGAAGCGTTCGGGGTCGGGCACTTCCTTGAGCAGGAGCTTGGCGCCGGATTTCTGGGTGAAGAAATCGCCGGCGGCCTTTTTGATGTTGCCCTCGATGATGTTGTCGCCGAGGACGACGCAGATTTTCTCACCATCGGCGAAGTCCTCGGCGAGTTTGAGCGCGTCGGCGATGCCGCCCTCTCCCTCCTGATAGGCATAGGCGAGGTGTTTGATGCCGAGTTGTTTGCCGTTGCGGAGGAGTTTGAGGAAATCGCCGGCGTGCTCGCCGCCGGTGACGATCATGATCTCGTCGATGCCGGCGTTGAGCAGGCACTCGATCGGGTAGTAGATCATGGGCCGGTCATAGACCGGGAGGAGGTGTTTGTTCGTCACCAGCGTGAGGGGCCGGAGTCGGGTGCCGAGTCCGCCCGCGAGGATGATGCCCTTCATTGGAAATGCCGCCTTTCTTTGGGTCTGCGCAGTCTAGACCTTGGAGGGTCTCCTGCCAGTGGATCGGCCAGACCGGGGCGAAGAATCAGCGGATCCGGGAATGCAGCGTCCCGAATCAGAAAGAAATGGGTCATCGGGTCTTGGGCGACGTATCATGGGCAGACCCAAAGGGAGGGCGTTGCGATGCGGAGTGCTGTGGTTGTGGTGTGTGCTGCCGGGTGTGTGGTGCTGGGGTCGGGCTGTGAGCCGTCCGGTGGATCCGGTTCTGCGGGGAGTTCCCAGAATTCGGGGAAGAGCCAGCCACAAAGCCTGCTCGGGCGGTCGGTCCAGACGGCCAAGGACCTGCGCACCGATATCGAGGGGCGGGACTTGGCGACAGGCGCGATGGCCGGTATTTCCAGCGGCGACGGGGTCGTCGATGCGGGCTCGATCATCATCCCGATCCCGAGCGATTGGACGCAGGAAGAGCCCTCCAACTCGATGCGGCTGGCGCAGTTCGCCGCCGGCGATGGCGAGGTGCTGATCACCGTCTCCAGGGCCGGGGGCACGGTGGATGACAACCTTGATCGCTGGTCCATGCAGGTGCTCGACGGCGGCGAGCCGGTGTATCCGGAGATGGACACGTTCACCGCGGCCGGGAAAGAGGTCACGGTCGCCGAGTACGTCGGGGACTACACCACCGGCGGCGGGATGATGGGCGGTCAGCAAACCACATACTCGGGGTATTCGCTGGTCGGTGCGGTGATTGATACCGGGCCGACGAAGGTCTTTGTGAAAATGACCGGGCCGACATCACTTGTGGATGATGAACGGGCGACGTTCGACAACGTGCTGCACGGCATCCAGGAGAAGTAGCCGGCCCGATCAGGCGGCAAGCTCATTATCGAGCATCTTGTCGTACCACGCCCGCCGGGTCGGATCGCGGAGCACGGAATAGGCCTTTGAGATGAGTTCAAAGACTTCGACTGCATTTTCGTCGCTGTTGTGGTCCGGGTGATAGAGCTTGACGAGTCTTCGGTATGCGGATTTGATTTCGCTCGCGGTCGCTGAGCGGTCAACCTTGAGGATGTCGTAGAGGTTCTCCATCTCGACGAAGGCGCTCGGGCGATCGCTTGGTTCGGCTTTCTTGTGGGGCCCGGATTTGTTGTGCGACCGATCAGCACCTGTGGGCTGCTGGTCAGTCGAGGCGAAACCGAACTGACCGAGTTGCCGCAGGGCCTGACCGACACCCGGTCTTGGGTCGATGATCTGGAAGCCGGCTTCATAGGCAGCCGGGAACCAGCAGACTCGGCGAACCCACTGGACGCGTACCGCCATGGAGATCTGTTTGCTGCCGGAACGGATCTTGATCGAGTGCGTTTCGCCCTTTTTCAGCGCAAACTTTTTGCGGGACGAGAGCCGGAACCCGGTCTCGGAGACATCGCGCACGGTGCCGATCGGGCAGGTGAGGGTGTTCGTGTGGAACCGCTCTGCGTTTCTCGGCATGTGCAGACGCTTCGACGGCGCCTTGGATCGGATGCCCATCCCCAGACCTTCGGCACAGCAGGGGTCGGCCTTGATCCGGTGGGATCATCGAATTCCGGGCCGGGTGGTCCGGGTTTGGTTATCGGACGCCGAGGAGTTCGATTTCAAACTTGAGGTCGGCCTTGGCCGGGATGGCGGGCGGCGAGCCGTGGATGCCGTAGCCCATGGCGTACGGGATGGTGAGCATGCGCTTGCCCCCGACCTTCATGCCCGGAATGCCTTCCTGCCAGCCTTTGATGAGGTTGGCGAGGGGGAACTCAACGGGCTGCCCCCGGCCATAGGAGGAATCGAACTCGGTGCCATCCATGAGCGTGCCCCGGTAGTGGACCTTGACGGTGGCCCCGGGCTTGCACTCCTCGCCCTGGCCGACGACGGTGTCCTCGATGATGAGTTCGTTCACTGGCTCGCTCATGGTGTTCCCCTTTCATGGGTGGAGTTTCGATTCGGTCTTTTCATTGTTGGCGGTCAGAGTGGCGAAGGCGACGGTTGCCGAGTTGATCCTGACCAGCGCCTCGCCGGCCCGGATTCCGGGATCGAGGCCGAGGTGGCGATCGAGTGCATGAACCCGGAAGGTGTACGTTGTGGTGTTCGAGTCGCCGGTGTTGGATGGCCCGCGATAGCCGATGGAGCCGAGGTCATTGAGAGCCTGGAACACCTGAATCGGACCCGCGGGGCCGGCGATGGTGACCACGCGGTCAATCGGGATGGCCTCGGGAAGTTCGGACAGTTCGACCGGGATGGCGTAGATGACCCAGAATGTGCGCTCGGAAATGGGTGTGTGCTCGGTCAGCACGATGGCGAGTTCCTTTGTTTCACCGGGCAGGGCCCGCCACTGCAAAGGTGGGCTGTGGTCATCACCGATCGAGGTGAACCGTTCGGGGAGTGAGCCGCCATCGGTGAATGCGGGGCTCATGAAGATGAGGCGTGTCTCGGCGTCACGCCCAGCCCGGCGATCAGTGTCGGGGCCGAGTTGGCATCCGGTCGTGAGCATGATGAGGGCACAGGCCGAGGCGATGGGTTTCATTCCGCGAGCATACGGGCCGGGCAGCGATGGGGTCGGGGGGTGCAAAGAGCTTCGAAATCTGTCACACTGGGCGCATGAGACCGATCAATCGACGTCGTTTTATCGCTGCCACCGCACTGACCGCCGCCGCGGGAGCCTCGGGAAGACCGAGCACTGGGATCGGACGCCGAGAACCGGGTGATGAGCACCGCGGGCCGGTGTGCGTGTCGTCGGGCAATGGCCTGCGTGCGGTAGAGCGGGCGTGGGAACTTGTTGGTGCAGGCCGGGACACCGCCGAGGCTGTGGTCGCGGGTGTGCAGATCGTGGAGACGGACCCGAACGACATGTCGGTCGGGTACGGCGGCTTGCCGAATGAGGCGGGCGTGGTGCAGCTTGATTCGTCGGTGATGCACGGCCCGACGCACAAGGCCGGCGCTGTGGCGTGCATCGAGGACATCAAGACGCCGGCCGCGGTGG
>DRKT01000158.1 GCA_011053195.1 Phycisphaerales bacterium
CCTGATCGCTCTCGAGCACCAGCTCGAACACGTGCTGCGCCGATCCGAGCGGGTCACCCGGGATTCCCTCGAAGAAATGCAACCGAGGCGGATCAACCGTCAACAGGATTCGATCGCTGGCGCCATTGCCGGTCTCGTCATTCTCGACACAGGCAATGTTCTCGCCCAACGGTGGCTGGAACAGAACGACCGAATCCTGAAGTGTCAACGCCTGCGTTTGCAACTCAAACAACCCCGCCGGCAACGGCGGCAACAGCAATGGACCGGACAAACCATCCAGACCGATCGGCGCCGGCGGAAGGACCGGGAACCCGGGCCCCTGACCAATATCCAGGATCGTCGCGTCACCGCCCGGCAGACCCGCCAGCTCGATCTGCGTCAGCCCCACATCCAACCGGAGGATCCCCGGCAGATTTGTCGGAATGAGCGATGTCGCAATCGACCCATTGAACACCGGATTCCAAAGACCGGAAAGAAGATCAATCTCGAACAAAACCGCCGGCTGATCGCCATACCCCATGACGGGCGGGGTCGAAGTGAACAGCCACAACTCCTGGTCCGGTGTGCCCCCCGGAAGAACCGCATCAAGATAGATAAACCCGTTCAGATCTGAAAGCAACGGATCAACAAATACGAAATCGAAGAACGGCCCGAGCGGCGCCATGGTCAACGGATCGATCGGAAGAATGTACACCGTGCCATCCGTCGTGTCGACGTACGTCCACCCGGACTGGACATCATTCACATCGCCCGGTATGAACGGCAGAGCAAACAAATCATCATTGTCCATCGCGTTGTTGGAAGGCGTCTGGGCCTGGCTCACCTGCGGCGTCGGCTCCGGCAGCGTATCGCCATCCGTATCCGTAAACACAAATGTACAGATTACCTTCGTGTTGACGTCCTGCGCCACAACGGTCAGCACGATCTGGCCGGCATCGTTCCGCGTCACGTCCCGGCTCAGAATCTTCTTCCCGACCGGAAGATTGTAAAACCGCTCCGTGCCGTTCGGCGCCGTCAACCGCACCGACTCGGGCCCCGTCACCTCGGCAAAGTTGATCGGACCGGCCCAGTTCGAGTCCTTGTAGTACGCCTTGCCCCACGACAGGGCAAGCTGTATGACGTCATCAAATTTTTCCTTCCGCCGTTTCTCGTAGTATTCTTTGTACTTCGGCATGTTCGTCTCGAGCACGCTCCACTCGCTGCCGGCATCCACGCCGTAGGCCGTCAGACACGCCTTGAGTTTCGGACAATCCTGCGCACTGATGTCGGCCGGGCTGTTCGCCGCCGCGACAATGTCGGCCATCTGACACACAAAGATCAGCGTCGCCGTATCGGAATCCCGTTCCGCATCGCACTGCCGCAGGTCAACACCCGCAAAGATCTGATACACATGCACCATCTCATTGGCCAGCGATGCACCGAGCCTGATCTTCGTGAAGAACCGGCTCCCGTCGTTGCCCGAGGCGCACATCCTCTGGAGCTGCCCGCCGGCGATAAGGACGACATCGCCATCCACACCGCTCTTGTTCCGTGTCCGAGCGCCGTTGCGCCGGCGAGTATCAACACGCATCATGTTCGAATCGAGTTTGTCGCGCAGCGTGTTGATCGCATCACGAAACGTCGCATCCGTGCCCTCGTACGGCACCTGCCCTGATACCCCCCCGGGGTCGCCGGCTTGATTCAGTTCATCCGTCAACTTCGAATCAAGTTTCCCGGCCTTGGCGTACATCTCCTCGATCAGATCGATCGTCTGACGCACCTTCTGTTTCTCTGTTGGTGTCAGATTCCTGATCTGTGAATGAGCAACATTTGGACAGACCACACACACCACCACAGCCACGAACCAAACTCGTATCGGTGTAAACATCGGGATTCCCCCTTCATCATGGAGTCACCGGGCCCACCAACCCTTCTCCTTCCTATCCGAAACCCTTACCCACCACAAGACATACGGACAGGAATCTGAGTATAAATACCGATTTTCGCTGTTATCACACATGACAAGATGAACGCAACGAAATCATGTCCGTATGAAGTGCCGCACAAAATGCAAAAAACCGAGGACTTTTGTCCCCGGTTCGTGGAATCAGATTGTGCACTTCCATTCAGAGCATATTGGAATCAGCCGCAGCCCTGGTTGAAGTTGGCGATCCAGGCGCTGAAGTCCGTCGGGTCGATGTTGCCGTCCTGATTCTGGTCGGCAGCCGGATCATTGGCGTTGAATGCCGCGATCCACGCACTGAAGTCCGCGGAGGTCAGGTCGCCATCACCATTGACATCCGCGATGTTGTTGCACGGATTCGTGCAGGTATACGACGACAGGTCGATCGCATCAATGCCGGCCTCGACAACACCGCCCGGCGAGTTGTCCGCCGCCACGAACCGCATCCGAAGCGTGCTCGTCGGCGACACCTCGCCCGAAGCGCTGATGTCGATCGAATCCGTGCGCCACTGGTTCAGAGCGCTCGAATACGTGCGCACCGTCTGCCAGTTGGTCCCCGCAGCATTGGTCGCGATGTCAACACGCAGGTAATCCTCCGAACCGAGCGGCCCGGAGGCGATGTCATTGAGCCAATAGCTGTAGCTCAGCGTCCCGCCCGCCGAGGCATCGATCACAGGCCCCGTCAGGATCGTCTCTCCGCCATCAACATCGGAGTTGCCCGCGACATTGTCCGTCAGCCACGCACGACCCGAGCCATCGGCATCCGTCGGCGGATCGCCCCGGCCGCCGTTGACCGGCACGCCCCGGGTCCACTGGCCGTCATTCGCCGGCCCGCTCACCGAATACCCGAGATCCGTCTCCGCGTTGTCGGAGAACGCCGTGCTCACGCTGGTGGCAACAATGGTCGAGAACGTCACACTCGGGGCAAGATCCGGCGCGGTGAACGTCTGCCCGCCGAGCGAATCCGCCTGCACCCACCAATCGATCGGCTCCAGGCAGGGCAGCGCCGGCGTGTCGAAACGATACTGCCCCGGCACGCCCGTCGCGACGCCGGCAATGGCCGTCACCGTTCCCCCGCTGTCGCGCAGCTCGAGCCTCGGCGAGTTCGGGTCCAGCGTCGCACCCTGACCGGTGAACGTTGCAAGCACGATGTTTCCGCCTGCCGGGTCGATCGTGCTCGGCAGCGAGACATCAACCGAAACATTCAGCACGTTCACATCCGGCCGAACAATCACCAGTCCCTGCTGGATGTCGGAAATAATCACATTGCCCGAAGGGAAGAACGGATAGTTCGACCACGCGCCGTCGTAGCCCGTGCCGTCGTCCGCCGGATAGGTGTCGATCCACGCGACTTCGACCGGATTCTCCGGGTCGGAGATGTCATGGATGCGCAGCCCCGAGCGATAGTTCGCTGCATAGATATAGTTTCCCTTCACATACAGGTTGTGATCGCGCGACGAGTTGCCGTTGGTCCAACCCTTCACATAAAACGCATTGGCCGGGTCTTCGACGTTGAAGATGTGCAGCGTCGTGGTCGAGACGGAATCCCCCTCGTCCAGTTCATCATCCATGTAGAAATACTTCTTGTCCTCGCTAAGCCAGCCCTGGTGGCTATACCGCCGGCCGGGGTACGTCACGCTGTCCAACTCGAACATGTTGTTCTTGTCCGTCACGTCATAGATGCGAAGGCGCGTGTTCGAGCTGCCGTTGCCGAAGCCCGAACACAGGAACGCAATCTCACGCCCGGCGTACGGCCCCGAGTCATACGTCACCACCTGCGCATCATGCACATACAGATTCGACTGCACCGCCTGCTGCGAAGGATTGGTCGCGCTGCCCGGCGCCCCGTTGACACCAACACCATACGCGCGAAGCCCGAGATCACTCCCGCCACCAACACGGTAGATATACCCCGAATCGGGATTGGCAACGATGTTGTGCGAGCTGCCCGATCCGCCAAAGGTAGCAAAGCCGAGGTTCGTGATGTTGCCGTTGTCCGCGTCGGACAGGTCGAACATCTGGATATGGTTCGCCGGGTCGCCCTGGCCGCCTTCCGTCACCGCGTACGCCGTGGTCCCGATGACCTTGATGTCCCGCCACAAACTCGCCGGGCTTGAAAACGTTCCGATGATGACCGGGTTCACCGGGTCCGTCACATCCACGAACCCCGTCGCGTTCTGCAAACCGATGATCGCGATCTCTTTGCCCTGAGGCGTCACATAACCCCAGCAGTCGTTCGCATCCGCTGCGCCCGTCCCGAAATCCGCAATCGTCACCTGGCCAAGAAACGTCACATTGCTCGCCGGGAATGCCCCGAAGCGGACATCCAGACTGTCGCCCTTGCCGAGCAGCCGCTCCTCTTCACCCCCCGGGTGCCCCACCTTGGCGATATTCCCAAACGCCGATCCTGCGCACACCATCAGCCCGGCGGCACCGATCGCCGCAACACACACTGGACGAATCCTCATCTTCTTCACTCCTCGGCGATCGCTGTCTTCTACATCAATCAGACCACACCAACACCCGGATACAACCAATCCCGGCCCAAAGCCGACCTGATCGCACCGGTTGCCGCGGCCAGACCACCATCATACGAAAAAATCGGACCAGCGGTTGCCCAATACGACAATCGCCGGCCCGAGATTCCAAACACATCCCTATCACCAACTCTTACGGACAGCCCGCATTGAAATTGGCAACCCAGGCATTGAAGTCCAAAGAGTTGCACCACCCGTCGCCATCCTGATCGCACTCGGGCGTTCTGGCGTGGTACGCCGAAATCCAGACCACGAAGTCCGCCGATGTCAGCGCGCCGTCGTGGTTCAAGTCCGCAAGGCACGGCTCGGACTGATACTCCACTGGGCCGAAATCTATCGGGCCCGCATACCCGCCCCGTCCCGGCGCATTCGGCGTGTGGAAGTCATCCAGAAAACGAGTCTGGCCAAGCAGATCCGTCCCGCCAATCAGCACCTCATCCCGATCCCCATCACGGTCGAAGTCATCGATATCCCGAGGGAGCAGATCATTGCGACCCGCATCAATCGCCGGCGAACCGGGCAGCAAAGTCAGATCACCAAAGTCATCGTTCGCCCCCTCGTCGATGTCGGGCGTCGCCGGGTCATCACCCCAGCCGTCACCCCCATCATTCGGCGCACGGGCAAAGCCGATCGAGCGGATGTCCATCGTCAAGAGATTCTTTTCGTTGTCGATGATGAGATCATGACCGCCGCCAACAAAAGATCCATTCTCAGCCTGAGGGCCCGGCACAATCAGACACGACCTGATATCCAACGGGTAAACCTTGTCATCGGTCGGTGGAGGCGGCCCGTAAAGATACAGAACCGACCCCACACCCCCCGTGTTCCCGGCAAAGAGACAGTTGTCCAGTCGTGGCACAAACCGTGACGCTATCGCACCACCCCACCCGCCATCGGCATGATTCCCGACAAAGGCGCTGTTGGTGACGATCAGCCTTGTTTTACTCAAAATCGCGCCGCCCTCAGTCCTGACATTATCCCGTGTTCGATTGCCCTCAAATCGGCACCGGTTGATCCAGCAATCGCCAACAGCAACCACACCTCCGGCGGAACCGGCAAGATTTCCACGAAAGAGACAATCCTCAACAATGACCCTGCTGTACATCTCGACACAGAGGCCGCCACCACCACTTGGCTCATACGACCCGTCGCTCATAACCTCGCCATTGTCGATAAACTGGCAGTTTGAAATCCAACCCAGAGAGCGATAGGTGCTTGCGTTGATCGGCCCGGTTACGCGCCCCAGGTTGCCGGTAAAGAGACACCCCTCAATCCTCCACGTCCCCTGTGGCGAGATAGCCGAGCCCAGAGGTGCCCTGTTGCCGCGAAAGACCGAGTTGCGAACGGTCACGCCGCTGAAATTGTTGTCGCTCTGTCTGGACATAATCCCGGCAAAGCTGAGAGCGCCGTAATCACTGCTGTATCTGCCGACCCCGACACCATTGTTCTGGAAGATGCAGTTTTCCAATAAAATATCGATAGCGGTGATTGATGCAGAATTGCTGTAGATTGATCGGCCCGGATCATTTTGCCCCTGGTTTCTCTCAAATACGCACCCGTCGATATGCCCACCAATCGTATCGACGATGATCCCTCCCCCCGTGTTGTCGGTAAACTCCGAATCAAACATCTGGAATTTCTCGCAGTACACCGAGATCGGGGCCTGGGTCAATCCGGAAAACTCGCTCCTTTCGATCATCACATCCCGGCATGACACATTTTGAACAACGGATTTTTCCCCAAGGAAATGACAATCCGAAATCCTCAAGTCCCGTATGAACCCGCCATACCTGCTCCCAAGATCCATGGCGGCATACGCACACATCTCAAAGTCACACCCGGCAACCACCACATCCCCAGCCCTGGCAATCATAATTCCAATCGAGGCATCACGAAACGTGATCCCCGTAAACGTCAAAAAAGGCAGCACATCCGCATCCGCCGAATTGACCACAAGAATGCTGCCGTCGGCGATACCATCGCCGTCGAGGTCGCCGCTGAGCACCGTCTGACCCGCGCCGGCCCCGATGAATGTCAACGACTTATTCCG
>DRKT01000159.1 GCA_011053195.1 Phycisphaerales bacterium
ACTTGTTGCTTCCAATAGCTTTGCGAGAACCGGGATGCTTGCCGACGGGGAGTTTGCGTTTCCTGATGAGAGAACTGCTCGGAGTGGGTTCAAGGAATTCGTACGAAGAGAGCGAATTAGGTTTTTATGGTCTCGGGATCATAACGGCAAAATTCCAGATCTTATCGTCAACTTGAACGGAATTGTGCTAATAGCCGAGCACAAGCATATCAAAGAGGGTGGGGGTGGACAGGATAAGCAAATCGTTGAACTTATAGAGTTCATCCGGCAGAATGAATCGAGGGCAGATATCCGGTATATGGCGTTTCTTGATGGGATTATGTTCAACCGATTGATGGTGCGACATGCTCAAGGTATTGCAGAAAAACAGCGGGCGAGGATCTACAAGAGTCTCGAAGAATATCCAGAGAACTACTTTGTCAACACGGCCGGGTTCAAATCTGTTATCCAATCAGGGACAACGACAATATAATTCACAATCCACAGCGGTAGAGTATTTCCGGCCCTGCATCGTACAGTATGCTCACATGTGCGTGGATCCGTATTAAGTGGGTCCGCGATGGAGCATCCCGACCTTGTTTTTGAATCGACTGATCCGGAATCCGAGCATGCTCCGGTTGGGGCCGGTGGTGGGGGTGTTCGGGATTGGGCTGGTTGTGCTTGCCGGGCAGACCACCCGGCTGACGGTGGTCAAGGGCGATCAACTCCTCGAAGATGCCCAGCGCCGGCTGGTCCGGCTGCGGTGGGCGCCGACGGTTCGTGGCCGGATTCTTGATCGCAAGGGCCGGGTCCTGGCGCACGATCGGCCGAGTTTCGATGTTGCGGTCGATTTCCGGGTCATCACGGGCGAGTGGATCGAACGGGAGTCGGCGTCGCGCGCCCGGCGGGAGCACCGCGACGAGTGGTCCAAGCTCAGCCGGGCCCAGCGAGAAAGGCTGATTGAACGGTACAAGCCGATGTACCGTCGAGCCGTCGATCGGATGTGGGATCGGCTGGCGCAGGAGACGGGTCGAAGCCGGGCCGAGATCGATGCGCAGCGTCTGTCGATCCGGGAGCAGGTCGAAGCGATGGCACGCCGGGTGCGCCGAACGCGGGCGATGCGCGAGCTGCGGAACCTGGCTCGAAACCACGGCATCAGCGACGAGGAACTCGCCGAGCGGGCCGCCGAGCTGGATCGGCCCGATCTGAATGAGCCGGACCGGCTTCTGCGCATGGTCTTGGCGGAGGAGATCACGGTCGAGGCGGATCGGCGCATCTCCAAGGCCTCGAATATTCGGATTGTCGAAGAGACCACACCACGGGTCATTGTGCCGGAGGTCGACGACGAGACGGGGTTTCGGCTCCGTCGCCTCGCCGAGCAGCGCGATCCGGAGCATGATTTCATCCCGTTGATGCCGGGATTGGTGGTGCAGGATTCGGGCGAGCGGGACTATCCGTTCGAGACGGTTGATGTCGAGATCAATCTCTCGAACCTGCCCGCGCCGATCGCGGGCGAGGGCTCGCGTGTGATTCAGGCCCGTGGGGTGGCTTCGCACATCCTCGGCGATGTCCGTCGGCGGGTGTATAAAGAGGATATCAACCGGCGCGACGAGGCAATCGCCGGCTCGCCCGAGCTGGCCGGGCGGTCACTTGTGCAGACGCCGGATGGCCCGGTCGATCGCGGGCGATATTTCCCGGGTGATATGGTCGGCCGAACCGGGCTTGAGCGCACGATGGAGGATGTCCTGCGAGGCCTGCGCGGGCTGCGGATCGAGCGTGTCGACCGGGACGCGGCGGTCAACCAACCCAGCACGTTCGGCTCGGATGTCACACTGACGCTGGACATCATGCTGCAGGCGAGGGTGCAGGCGTTGCTTGACCCTTCGCTGGGGCTGGCGAGGGTCGAGCCCTGGCATCACAACACCGAGCGTGAGGATCCGGACGATCCGTCCTCGCCGCTGCTGATGCCGGTGGGCACGCCGTTGGATGCGGCTGCGGTGGTGATCGATGTCGATACGGGTGAGATTCTGGCGCTTGTTTCAACGCCCACGGTTTCGCGCACAGGATCGGAGCTCCCGGCGAATCGCCAAGAGCGTCGGCTGTACCTTCAGACGCACAGGCCCTGGGTGAATCGTGCGGTGTCCCAGCCGTTGCCCCCCGGCTCGATCGTCAAACCGCTGGTGCTGTGCGATGCCAACGCGCGGGGCGTGCTCGGAACGGATGAACGCATCGAGTGCACGGGCCATCTCTATCCCAACCAGCCCAACCGATTGCGGTGCTGGATCTACAAACAGTTCGGCATCACGCACACCGACCAGTTCGGCCATGCTTTGAGCGGAGCCGAGGCGATCAAGGCTTCGTGCAACATCTTCTTCTACACACTCGGCCAACGGCTCGGACCGGCCGGGATGGTCGATCTGTACCGATCGTTCGGAGTTGGTGAAGACCCGGGGTTGCCGCTGGATGATGTGCTGACCGGGTGGCTCGGTCGGGGCAACGATCCGTCAACGATCACCACCGACGAGGCGATCCTCATGGGCATCGGGCAGGGGCCCGTCGCGTGGACGCCGGTGCACGCGGCTGCGAGCTACGCCACACTGGCGCGAGGCGGCGTGCGTCTCAAACCAACGCTCCTCGCCGACGCACCCATGCCCGAACCGATCGGCCTCGGGTTCGATCCGGCCATTGTCGACGAGGCGCTGGAGGGACTGAGCGAAGTGGTCAACGATTCCGACGGCACAGCCAACCACATCACCTATGGCGATGGTGAACGCTTCGACCTGTTCGATGTCCCTGGAATCACCGTCTGGGGAAAAACAGGCACAGCGACCGCCCCGCCTCTGGTGATTGATGACAAGGTTGTGCGCCGAGGCGACCATTCGTGGTTCGTTCTGCTCTGCGGCAGGGGCCGGCCACAGTACGCCATCGCGGTGATGACGGAATACGGCGGCAGCGGCGGGCGCGTCTCCGGGCCGATCGCCAACCAGATCATCCGTGCGCTCGTCGATGAGGGCTACCTGTGAACCCGTGGATGCTTGAATCCATCATCCGAGGTCGTCACGGCGGGATGGGATCGCTGCGACAGACGATCTCGATCATCAACGCGGGGTGGATTGTGCTCGCGGCTTCGCTGGCGTTGTCGCTGATTGGCCTGTATGCGATTGATCTCGCCGAGGCGCACACGCCCGAGGTCAGCCCTTCCGGAACGACGATCCGGCAGGCGATCTTTCTGGCAATCGGATTGGTGTCGGCCGGCGTGATTTCGGTGCCACACTATCGGCTTCTGCGCTTTGTCGCCTGGCCCGCATACATCGGGTGCGTGCTGCTGCTGATCTTTCTGCTGATCCCGTTCGTGCCGGAATCCATCGTGACACCCCGCAACGGTGCGCGTGGCTGGATCAATCTCGGGTTTGTGGATTTCCAACCGGCCGAGGTGACGAAGATCGCCTATGTGCTCACGGTGGCGGGGTATCTGCGCTACCGGCAGGGGCACACCAAACTTCAAGGCCTGATCGCACCGGGTCTGATCGCGGCTGTCCCGGTCGGGCTGATCACACTCCAGCCCGATCTCGGCACGGCTTCACTGTTCGTACCGAGCCTGTTTGCGATGTTGCTCGCTGCTGGTGCCAGGCTCCGGCACCTGACGATGATTGTGCTGATCGCCACCGCGGCGGCTCCGGCGTCGTGGCCCCTGCTGCGAGAGCACCAGAAACGCCGATTCATTGCCATCGTCCAGCAGATCCGGGGCAGCGACGAGGGCGCCCAGGACATCAACTTCCAGAGCTTTACCGCGCAGCGGCTCGTCGGCGCCGGCCGACTGACCGGCAACTCGGATGCGAGCACGCGGTCGCTGGTCTACTACAACAGGCTGCCCGAGGCGCACAACGACATGGTCTTCGCAGTGATTTGTCTGCGCTTCGGATTGGTCGGCGGTGCGGCTGTGCTGATGTTGTATCTGGTCTGGGCGATCGCGGCATTGGCGACGGCATGGGCCTGTCGAGACCCGTTCGGGCGCGTGATGATCGTGGGTCTGACCGCGTTTGTGGGCGTGCAGGCGCTGATCAATATCGGGATGACGGTGGGGCTGGTTCCGATCATCGGGGTGACGCTGCCGTTTGTCAGCTATGGCGGGTCGAGTATGCTCACGAGTTGGCTGATGGCTGGGCTTGTGCTGAATGTCGGCCTGCGTCGGCCGGAGATGTCGATGTCCAGAGGATTGCAGGAAGACTTCGCATGACCACACCACCGACGGCTGCATTCTTCGAGGCGTGCTCGGGTTTCGGGATCGAGCTTGAACCGAACGAGGCGCCGAGGCTCGGGCGGTTCGTCTCGCTCCTGATGGAGGCCAATGCGCGCACCAACCTGACCGCGATCCGCGATGTCGAGGAGGTCTGGATTCGGCATATTTTCGACGCGCTGACGTTGCTGCCCGTGCTCGGCAGTTGTGGACCGGGCGAGCCGGGGCGGGCGCTTCGTGTGTGCGATGTGGGGTCAGGAGGTGGCGTGCCCGGCTTGCCGCTGGCGATTGTGCGATCCGACATCGAGTTCACACTGCTCGAGGCGACGGGTCGCAAGGTTGCGTTTTTGGAGCATGTGGTCGCGGAGATGGGCCTGGCGAATGTGCGCGTGGTGCAGGGTCGTGCCGAGCGTGTTGGTGCGTATGAGACGCCGGAGGGCGAGCCGGCCTTGCGCGATCGGTTCGACTGTGTGACCGCGCGGGCGCTCGGGCGGATCGCGGTGGCGAGCGAGCTGTGCGTCCCGCTTTCTCGGGTGGGCGGCGTGGTGGCTCTGGTCAAGGGGCAGCGCGCCGATGAGGAACTGATCGAGGCGAAACAGGCGATGCACATGCTGCATGTCGCCCATTCGGGGACGGTGGATACACCAACGGGCCGGATTGTGGTTTTCGAGAAGCTTCGCCCGACGCCGAGGCGGTATCCGAGGCGCGATGGCGAGCCGAAGCGGTCGCCCCTGGGTGTTTCGCAGGGGCCCGCGGGCTGAGATGCCGGGCTTCTACACTTGGTTGTGCTGAACGCGGGACACGTATTTTCACCGGATGGCCCGATCGCTGAGCGGCTCGGCGATCGGTATGAGGCCAGACCCGAGCAGATCGAGATGGCCGAGGCGGTGTCGCAGGCGATGGCATCCGGTGGGAGGCTTCTGGTCGAGGCGGGCACCGGCGTGGGGAAAAGCTTCGCGTACCTCGTGCCCGCGATCGAGCGGTGCGTGAATCATGGCGAGACGGTGGTGATTGCCACGAACACGATCTCGCTCCAGGAGCAGCTCGTGCGCAAGGATGTGCCGATGCTGATGCGCGTGCTTGGACTTGGCGCGATCGACGCGGAATCGCCTGAGGAGCCTGACCCGATGTCGCCCCTGCGGCCGGCGTTGGTCAAGGGTCGGGGGAATTATGTGAGCCTGCGCCGGCTCGAGCTGGCCAGTCGCCGGCAGGACAAGCTTTTCGCCGATGCCAGGGCGCGGGATTCGCTGCACGCGGTGGAGGACTGGGCGAGGAAGACGCAGGACGGCTCACGCTCGAGCCTTCCTCAGCTTGAGAGCCCGGGGATCTGGGATCGGGTGCAGTCGGACTCGGCCAACTGTATGGGGCGGAAATGTCCGAATCATGAAGTATGTTTTTATCAGCAGGCCCGGCGGAAGATGGAGCGGTCGAACCTGCTGATCTGCAATCATGCGCTGTTTTTCAGTGACTTGGCGCTGCGCAGCCGGGGTGTGGGGTTTTTGCCGAGGTACGACCACGTGGTGCTCGACGAGGCGCACATGGTCGAGGATGTGGCCAGCGAACACTTCGGGGTGTCGCTGACCGAGGGGCGTGTGAACCACCTGCTGAGCTCGCTGTACATCGAACGCGGGCTGAAGGGGTATCTGCCTCAGTTGGCGACATTGGCCGACGAGACGGAAGCGGTGACGCGGGCGATCTCGGCGGTGCGCGAGGCGCGCGATGCGAGCGGCGCGTTTTTCGAATCGCTGATGCTCTGGCATGATGAGCACCGGCGCGATGGCGGGCGTGTGCGCGAGAAGGCGATGGTGAATGACATGCTCTCGCCGGCGTTCCGTCAGCTCGCAACGCGGCTTCGGCTGTTGAAAGATTCGGTGACGCAGGATGCGGACCGCTTCGAGCTGAACGCCTACGCGGAGCGGGCGAGCGATATTGCGGACTCGGCCTCGGTGCTGGTGGAGCAGTCGCTTGAGGGATGTGCGTACTGGGTCGAGGTTTCGCGTTCGCCCGGCCGACGTTTTGCGCGGGTGTCGTTCGCGTGCTCGCCGATCGAGGTCGGTCCGATTCTCCGGGATGAATTGTTCGAGAAGGATGCCGGCGAGGGCGAGTTTCAGCCGAGGTCGGTGGTGCTGACGAGCGCGACACTGACGACCCGGCGCGTGTCATCGGACGAGCCGATGGAGCGTCGGGAGACGGCCTTTGCGCACACCATAGAGAGGCTGGGGTGTGAGGGAGCGCGTGTGCTGCAGCTTGGGAGCCCGTTCGACCATGCGAGTCAGATGGAATTGGTGGTGGATGAAACAATGCCGAGCCCGCAGCACTTCCGCCCGAGCGCCGGTGGCGGGGGGATGAGCGCTCAATCGGCGACGTACCACGAGGAACTGGCCCGGCGTGTGCTGACGCACATCAAGGCGAGCGACGGCGGAGCGTTCGTACTGTTTACAAGTTTTTCATCGCTGTATGCGGTGGCGGATGAGCTGCACGAGGATCTGCGCGAGCAGGGGATGCCGATGCTGGTGCAGGGTCGGGATGGCTCGCGATCGGTTTTGTTGGAACAGTTCCGGGAAGATCCGCGATCGGTCCTGTTCGGTGCGGCGAGCTTCTGGCAGGGTGTGGATGTGCAGGGCGAGGGGCTGAGATTGGTGGTGATCACCCGGCTGCCCTTCGACCCGCCGGGCCGACCGTTGACCGAGGCCAAGCTCGAGCGGATCAAGGAACGTGGCGGCCAGCCCTTTCGGGATGAGTCTTTACCGAGGGCGGTGATCCGGTTCAAGCAGGGTTTCGGCCGGCTGATCCGGAGTTCGACGGACCGGGGTCGGGTGGTGGTGCTGGATCCCCGGATCGTGACATCGGGCTACGGGCGGAGCTTTCTGGCCTCGCTGCCGGAGGGTGTGCCGATGCGAAGGATCGATGGCTCTGGCGGGTCTCCCGCGTAAGCCGATCCAAAATTGATTCAGATCTTTACCGGTCGTATGCCAAACAAATCGGATATTTATGCCGTGTATGGCTATGGTGCGGGCATGACACAAACCAGTGGACCCAAGAGACCAAAAGGAGTCGGCATGCTCGGACGAGTCTTCAAAGCCTACGACATCCGGGGGACGTATCCGGATCTGTTGACGGATCAGATGGGGTGGCAGATCGGGTACGGATCGTCGAAATATCTTCTCGCGGATGCCGCGGCGGATGGCGACACGACGCCCATGATGAAGAACATCGTGGTCGGCCGGGACATGCGCACGAGCAGTCCGACGCTCGCGGAGAAGCTCATCAAGGGAATCACGGACCAGGGCGGCTCGGTGATCGATCTCGGCATGGTCGACACGTCGATGATCTACTTTGCTGTGAACTATCTTGACTGTGCGGGCGGCGTGATGGTGACCGCGAGCCACAATCCGCCGCAGTACAACGGCTTCAAGATTTCCAAGCGTCGCGCGAGGCCCGTTGGTGAGTCGACCGGGCTTGAGCTGATCCGCAAGCATGCAGCGATGGTGGATCGTTCGGGGGTCAATGCACCGCCGCCGGAGGGCGCGGGCCATGCGGAGAAGCGGGACCTGTGGGAGCCGTATGCCGAGCACGTGCTGAGCTTTCTCGATTTGCACGGCAAGAAATTGAAGATCGTGATCGATGCCTCGAACGGGATGGCGGGGACGATGGTGCCCAAGATTTTCGGTGAGGGCGGGAGTAACGTCGAAGGGCTGGAGATCGTCGAATTGAACTTCGACAACACAAAGGGCGAGTTCGTGCACGAGCCGAATCCGCTTGTGGCGTCGAATCTTGAGCAACTTCGTGCTGCGGTTGTCGCGGAGTCGGCGGATCTTGGGATCTGCTTCGATGGCGATGCGGACCGGTGTGTCGTGGTTGATGAGAAGGGCGGGATCGTCGGGTGTGACCATCTCACGGCGCTGCTGGCAGCGTATTTCCTGAAGCAGGAGCCGGGTGAGGCGGTGATCTACGACCTGCGTTCGAGCAAGGCTGTGGAGGAGGAGATCGTCAAGGCCGGGGGGCGACCGATCCGGAGCCGGGTCGGGCATGTGTTTATGAAGCAGTTGCTGGCCGAGGAGGAAGGCGTCTTCGGCGGCGAGCTCTCCGGCCACTTCTACTTTCAGGGGAACTTCAACACGGACTCCGGTGCGATTGCGATGGCCTCGGTGCTGTCGATGCTCTCGGAGCATGACAAGCCGATGAGCAAGCTGATCGCACCGATCGCCCGGTATGTGCAGTCCGGCGAGATCAACTTCGAGAACGAGGAAAAGGACGAGGCGCTGGCGACGATCATCGAGGAGCTCGGCCCGGGCTCGGACGAGGATGCGGATGTCGATGAGCTCGATGGCGTCACGCTGGACTGCTTCGATCGGGGCGGGTGGTGGTGCAACATCCGCAAGAGCAACACCGAGCCGCTGCTGCGGTTGAACGCCGAGGCGAAGGATTCGGCGACCCTGGCTCGTGCTCTTGCGTTGATCGAGCCGTATCTCGGCACGCGGGTGGCGCACTGAATACCCTGTGGTGTCGGTGGGATGTTCGATCGGTGATGACGGAGGGCCGACCCGGTGAATCTTCAGCAGTTCTTCGAGCATTGGGGCGTGACGGAAAACCCGTTCCGCGGTGAAGAGGCGAGGCAGGACGCGGTCTTTCGCCGGCTATCGCTGGATGATGGGACCAGCCAATCGAGCCACGCGGCGCATTCGGACTTCGAGAAGATCCTCGGCCAGCTCGAGTTTCCATCGACATCGATCGTGTTCGGCGAGAAGGGCAGCGGGAAGACGGCGATCCGGATGCAGATCGCCCGCCGAATCGCCGAGCACAACAAGGCGCACCCGGATCGCAAGGTCATGCTGGTGGCGTATGACGAGTTGAACTCGTTTCTCGATCGGTTTCACGCGAGGACGGGCGCGACGGACCCGCTGGAGTCGTTCGGCCGGCTTCGGCTTGTGGACCACATTGATGCGATTCTGATGCGCGCGGTGCCGGGCGTCGTGGATGCGGTGATCGGTGAGACGGCCTCCGGCCGATCGGCGGATCTTGGCGAGCAGGTTCGGCGTCGGGCACGGGCGCTCGATCCGACGAGCAAGCGGGACCTGCTGCTGTTGCAGGCGTTGTATGACCGGCCGGACAATGCGCACCAGCGCACGGGCAAGCTCCGCCGGGCGCTTCGGCTTGGGCTGCCGAGGTCGGTGCTGCTGTGGAATGTGCTGGCGTTCGGGGGCTGGGTGCTGCCGGTGGGGGTGCTCGTTGCGTTCCTGCTGATGGGCGCGAGTGTTGAGAGCGTGCTGTGGCAGGTGCTCTTCGGCGTGACGCTTTTGGTCTGGGTGGCGTTTCTGTTCAAGCGGTTCGTGTGGGACGCCATGGCGCTTCGGCGTGTGGCCAGGCGCGTGCGTCGGCAGATCCGCGTGAGCTCGAGGCCCGAGGAGAGTTATGTCGCCTCGTTCGGTCAGATCGACCCGGTCGAGCTTCGCAGCGGTGCCTTGCCGACGACGGACTCGGACGACACGCGCTACGCCCTGCTCAGCCGATTCCGTCAGGCGCTCCGCGGGTTCGGGTATTCGTCGATGATCGTGGTGATCGACCGGATCGACGAGCCGACGCTGGTCAATGGTGATGCGGACCGGATGCGAGCGATCATCTGGCCGCTGCTGAACAACAAGTTCCTCCAGCAGGATGGGCTGGGTGTGAAGATGCTGCTGCCGATCGAGCTCCGGCATGCGCTGTACAAGGAATCGACAAGCTTCTTTCAGGAGGCGAGGCTCGACAAGCAGAATCTGGTTGAACGGCTGACATGGTCGGGCTCGATGCTCTACGACCTGTGCGAATCTCGTCTGGCCGCGTGCCGGACGGAAGGCGCGGATCCGATTTCGTTGTTGGATCTGTTCGCTGAGGATGTCACCCGTCAGGACCTGGTCGATGCTCTGGATCAGATGCACCAGCCGAGGGACGCGTTCAAGTTTTTGTATGCGTGTCTGAATGAGCACTGTTCAAACGTGACATCGCAGGAGCAGTCGTACCGCGTGCCGAGGCTGGTGCTCGAGACGGTGCGCAAGCAGCAGGCGGATCGTGTGCAGCAGCTCTACCGGGGCATCGGGCCGGCGTGACTCAGGCATCAAGCGGTTCGAGCCGGGCGTACTCGAGCACAAGTGTTTTGACGCCGATGCCTCGGAAACTGACCTTGGCGCGGGCGTTCGAGCCCGAGGTGAGCGCGACGACGGTGCCCACGCCGAAGCGAGGATGTCGGACGAGGGCGCCCTCGGTCAGGCCGTGGTCGTTGAACGAGGGGGAACCGAACTTCTGGGCATGGTCTCGGCGGAATGTCGGGACGGCATCGGTGTGGCTCTGGGCGTAGTCGCCGAACGGGTCGGCGTGGTCCTCGATGTGGATATGTTCATTTCCGATTTCTTCAAGGAATCGGCTCGGGATGGTGCGCTCTGAGATGCCCCGGAGGGTGCGGTATTTGGCTGCGGTCAGATGCAGACGCGACATGGCCCGCGTGATGCCGACGAAGCAGAGCCGACGTTCTTCTTCGAGTTCGTGGTCCGAGGTGTGCGCCCGGCTGTGGGGCAGGATGTTCTCTTCGAGCCCGATCATCGCAACGACCGGGAACTCAAGGCCCTTGGCGGCGTGGAGGGTCATCAGGGTGACAGCGCCAAGGTCGGGATCGGCATCATCGGCATCGGCGACGAGCGTCACGGATTCGAGATACGCACGCAGCAGCGCCAGCAGCGGGGGATCGCCCGCGTCGCTGCCGGTCATCGCGGCATCGAACTGCATCGGATCGTCCGCTGGGTCGTAATTCTCCTCGAACTCCGCAGCGGATGAGACCAGCTCGGCGAGGTTGTCCAACCGATCCGCCTCGGCTTCGTTTTTGGCCGCAACCGCCTTGTAGTGTTTCTCCAGGCCGGATTCGACCACGACACGCTCGGCGAGCGCGTGCAGCGAGCCCGGGATGTCCGAGCCCATGAAACTCCCCGCGCCGTTCCAACCCTCGATCATGCTTACAAAGGCGCGCATCGAGTTCTTCGCGCGCGAGGTGAGCGTCGAGATTTCATCGCATCGGCGGATGGCCTGATACAGCGGAATGCCGTGCTCGCCCGCGAAGATCTGGGCAGCGGTCAGGGCGGCCTTTCCGATTCCGCGGGTGGGGGTGTTGATGATGCGCATCAACGAAATATCATCATCCGTGTTGGCTACGACGCGCAGGTAGGCAAGCGCGGTCTTGATCTCCTCACGCTGGTAGAACGCGGTGCCTCGGACAACGACATAGGGCACGTCCGATCGGCGGAGTTGGTCCTCGATCACCCGGCTGAGGGCGTTGGTGCGGTAGAAGACGGCGATGTCTTTCCAGTTGATCGGTGAATCTGAATCTGCGGAATCCTCAACGAGCCGTTTGAACCAGTCGGTGATGAGCTCGGCCTCGTGGCGTTCGTCGCGGCAGAATGAAACCCGGATGTCCTCGCCGCCGGGCTTGCTGGTGAACAAATCCTTGTGCTTGCGCTGCGTGTTGTTTCGGATGAGTGTGTCGGCGGCCTTGAGGATGGGTGCGGTCGATCTGAAATTCTCGCCGAGCGGGATGACCTTGGTGTTGGGGAAACGCTGCTCGAAGTCGAGGATGTTGGTGATGTCGGCGCCGCGCCAGCCATAAATCGCCTGGTCTGGATCACCGACGACAAAGATGTTCGGGTCGGTGCCGCGCTGTTCGTTGGTGCCGGCGATGAGCGAGGCAATGGCAAATTGGGCGCGGTTGGTGTCCTGGTATTCATCAACAAGCATCCATTGCCACCGCTGCTGGCATTCGTTGCGGACCTGCTGGTTGTCTTTGAGAAGCCGGGCGGTATGCAGGAGCAGGTCGTCGAAATCCACAGCACCGGCGGCTCGCAGGCCCTTTTGATATCCGGCAAAGATTCTGGCGATGTTGCGCGATGAATAGTCGCCAGCGCCTTGGAGATATTGCTCGGCGTCGATGAGTTCATTCTTTGCATTGCTGATGACGCTCAGCACGGATCGGGGCGAGAAGTTGGTGGTGGAGAGGTCCAGTCCTTTGATGACCCGCTTGACGAGGGCGAGCTGGTCGGCCGAGTCGTAGATGGTGTAGTCGGGATTCAGTCCAGCGTCCTCGGCGTATCGGCGCAGAAGCCTGGCGCAGAGGCTGTGGAACGTCGAGACGACGAGCCCGCGCGTGTTTCGGCCCGGGGCACCCTGTGCGTTCATGAGTGTGTCGATGCGTTCGCGCATCTCGGCGGCGGCCTTGTTGGTGAACGTGAGCGCGAGAATCGCCCAGGGGGGGACGCCGTTGTGGATGAGGTAGGCAATCCGGCGTGTGATGACGCGCGTCTTTCCGGAGCCGGCGGCAGCAAGAACGAGCACGGGTCCCTCGAGCGCGGTCGTGGCTTGCTGCTGCGCCGGGGTGAGATCCCGGAGTAGGTTTGTCATGATGGAATCGCCGGCGGGTTCGGTCATGGATGAGCGTAGGGGCGCTCAGTGTTTGGGGCCGACGTGCTTGGTCTCGGCGGCACGGGTGATCAGCGCGACCTCCTCGGGCAGCATCTCGGCGACGCGGTTGACGACATCGCCTTCGAGCTTGCGGGCGAAGAAGGAGCGTCGGCTCTTGCCCATGATGAGCGTGTCGCAGGCGTGCGTGACGGTGTAATCGAGGATCTCCTCGACAATGCTCGGGCTGGTGACGTAGATCGGGACGAACGGGACGCCGGCCTCGCGGGCGAGGACCGCGGTTGTGCCGAGGGCTTCCTGCGCTTCCGGGTCATCTTCGACGCGCGGGATCTTGCCCGGGACGACATCCATGATGCGCAGCGTGCGGACGTAGATCGCGTAGAGCGTGGCGCCCCGGCGTCTGGCCATGTCCACCGCGAACTCGGACTGGTTCCGCCCACGCGCGGCGAGCATGATCGCGGGCTTGGACGGGTCGATCTCGATCGTGGGTTTGTTGAGCTCGGCGAGCCAGCCCTGTTCGGGGGTTTCCAGCGGTTCCTCGGCTTCCTTTTTCACGCGGGCGAGAAGCCAGCGGACACCGAGCACCGAGCCGACGAGTGTGCCGCTGAACGCCGTGGACTCCCATTGCGTGAGCCCGATGGTGAGCGTGATCGAAGCAAGAAACAGGCCGATCACCCAGAGCCCGGCTCGGCTGAGGTTGTCGATTTCAAGTTTTTTGTTGTTGGCGACGGAGAGGAGCGTGACGGTGATCGCGCCGCAGACGCCGAGGACGTAGAGCTTGGCCAGCACGGTGACGTCCTGCTCGATGATGATGACGCCGATGGGGATGGCCATGGAGACGAGCAGCCCGATCCAGGGCACCCCGGAGTAGTTGAGCTTGGTGAGTCCCTTGGGCAGTTCTCGATCCTGCGCCATGGCAAAGAGGACGGAGACCATCGCCATCGTCGCGGTGTTGGTGGCGCTGAGCAGGAGCAGGCCAAAGGCGACGCCCGCAACGGTGCCGGAGACCTTGCCGAAGGTTTCGCCGAACATGCGCCGGCCGCCCTCTTGGGCGATGACGCGCATCGAGGCGTTGGTGTATTGCTCGACCTCGGCCTCGACCTGCTCGAAATGCTCTTCGCTGACGGTGCCCGACTCGACACCCTCGGCGAGCTCTTCGATGAGTTGCACGTGTGGCTCGTGGGTTTCGGAGAGCGGCGTGCCGGCGACGGTGTAGCTCAGACCCGCCAGCGCCAGGCCAAAGAACATGTTGAGGACGACGACTTCGATGGTGACGGGCCAGATCGTTTTCTTGGAGGTCTTGCTGACGGGGTGGTTCATGAGGCCCGTCATGTTGGCGACGGCTTCAACTCCGGCCAGCGCCAGACAGATGCCGGTGAAGGCGATCCACGCATCCACCGGCGGGGTCTTCTTGAAGTAGTCGAAGGAGATGGTCTTGAGCCCCTCGAAGAAGTAGGGGATGCTGAGCAGCGCCATGACGGCCGAGACCCCGAGGGCCAGAAAGGCGACCAGCAGGGCGAACCGTCCTGCGGACTTGGCGCCGAACCAGTTGATGCCTCCGATGAGCAGAATGGTGAGTACGGAGAGCGGGACGGTCAGACCGCGCGGCGTGCCGAAGTAGTGGAAGGCCTCGACGACGCTGATGGCTGCGGTCATGATGTAGCCGGAGAGCAGCAGCGTGGACCCGATCACGGACAGGGTTGGACTGAGTTGGCGGGCGGCGGTGTAGACCCCGCCGCCGTCGGGAAAGCACCGGCAGACGATGGTGTAGGCCCAACTGACGGCGATCATGAGCAGCCCGATGGCCGCGAGGTAGGTGACGCTGGCGTGGGCGGTGTAAAGAAAGGCAAGCCCGAGGACATAGAGCCTGCTCGTGCCCCAGTCGCCATAGAGCAGCGGGCCGGCGTGGAACCAGCGGAGGTTTCTCGGCCTGGATTCGCTGACAAGCATGGGCTGGGACGATTCTCCGTGTCGGCTCCGAGTATAGGACCCCGGGAGGGTGGATCCGTGACCCTGAGTTTGACGGACTAAACTTTGACAGCGGCGCTCTCGACAGGTAGCGTTCGCGTCTCGCGAGGTGGGGATCAGGCCCGGGGATTCATGGCAGATTCAACACACAACAATCTCGACGATTCATCCCAGCACCAGTCCGGCAAGACCAGGCCCGTACCTGCGCCATCGGTTGCCCAGGCCGAGGAGGCCATCCAAGAGGCCGCCAAGCAGGGGACGAACGTCGACACGCTCGTGGGCCGGCTCGTGATCGACCAGGGATTGGCGACCCAGGAAGAAGTCCAGCACTGTCTGGAGCAGGCCAAGGCTGTGCGCGAGGACGACAACCAGGCCTCGCTGGTCCAGATTCTGGTTGATAACCAGTATGTCACCGAGCGCCAGATCGCCCGGCTGCGACAGATCATCGAGGCCGAGCGATCGGGCCAGAAGATTCCGGGCTTCCGGATTCTCGGGAAACTCGGCTCCGGCGCGATGGCGACGGTGTTCAAGGCGAAGCAACTGAGTCTGGACAGGACGGTGGCGATCAAGGTGCTGCCGCGCAAGTTCAGCGACAATCCACAGTTTATCGAGCGTTTCTATGCCGAGGGACGGGCGGCCGCGTCGCTGAATCATCCGAACATCGTGCAGGCGTTCGATGTGGGCAAGGCCGGCGAGTTCCACTACTTCGTGATGGAGTACGTGGACGGGCGCACGGTGTATGACGACATTGTCAAGCAGAAGCGCTTCCCGGAGAAGGATGCGGTCGAGGTGATCATGCAGGTCGCCGAGGCCCTTCAGCACGCGCACAACAAGGGGCTGATCCACCGCGACGTGAAGCCGAAGAACATCATGATCACCAAGGATGGCATGGTGAAGCTCGCGGACATGGGCCTGGCGCGGGCGGTGTCGGACAAGGAGGCGGCCGAGGCGGAGGCGGGCAAGGCCTTCGGGACGCCGTACTACATCTCGCCGGAGCAGATCCGGGGCGAGCGGGAGATCGGTCCGCCGGCGGACATCTATTCGCTCGGGGCGACGTTCTACCACATGGTGACCGGGGCGGTGCCTTTCGAGGGGAAGAACCCGTCGGCGGTGATGCACAAGCACCTCAAGGCGGAGCTTGTCCCCCCGGATCATGTGAACCCGAAGCTGTCGGCCGGGGTGTCCGAGATCATCGAGATGATGATGGTCAAGGATCCGAAGAAGCGCTACGCCAACTGCGGGGATTTGCTGATCGATCTCCGGGCGGTGCACAAGGGCGAGTCGCCGCCGCTGGCGCACAAGGACATTTTCGCGGAGGAGGACCTGGCGGCCGTGGCCGCTGCCGAGGCCGCGGTGACGACGGACATTCCGGTGGATCAGACCCAGCCTCAGGATGTCCGCCCGTGGATCATGACAGCCTTCATCGTGACGCTCGTGGTGGCGGTGATGAGTCTGCTGACCAATGTCATCCTGTTGTTCACCCGATGAATTCCGATCCGGATTTTTCTTGTCGTCGGGGCGATCATTGCTTAGGCTTGTGTCGGATGGATCGCAGTAGCACCAAACAGATTCCTATTGTGCCGGGTCATGCGTGGGCCGGTGTGCATGGTGTGCGCGTTGGTTGTTCGTGTCGATGATCCGTCGAGCCGATCATGTTGGATGTGGGATGTGCCGCGTGTGTGCGGGGCGGGGATGCCGACCGTTTGGGGTTGGGCCGTGACCGGAGCTCGCAGTGCATCGTTGAGTAGAGGCCAATCCGCCGAATCGGTGCGGGCGGGGTTGGGTGTGACCGAGTGCGCCGGAACTGGAGACTGACTTATCGCTCGCAGAAGATACTTTCGAGACACGGGCCCGGTGAATCGCACGCGGGTCAACCACATGATCCGGATCAGCCCGATTCGGCTGATCGGCGCGGAGAATGAGCAGATCGGGGTTGTGGAGACGCACGAAGCGATCCGCATGGCCGAGGAGGCGGGGCTTGATCTTGTCGAGATCGTGCCCGACAGCCGGCCCCCGGTGTGCAAGATCATGGACTATGGCAAGTACAAGTACGAACTGTCCAAGAAGAAGCAGCCGACGAGCAAGGGCAACGAGCTGAAGGAGATCCGGCTTGGTCGATCGATCAAGATCGACAAGCACGATCTCGAGATCCGCTCGGCCCAGGCGCGTCGGTTCCTGATGGATGGGCACAAGGTTCAGGTGATCCAGCGGTTCAAAGGCCGGGAGTTTGCGCACAAGGATCTCGGTCTGGCGAATCTTCGCATGTTCTTCGAGGCGCTCGAGGACATCGCCAAGGTCGAGCAGCCGCCCAAGCCGTTCGGTCGGCAGTTCACGATGCTTCTGGCGCCGGACAAGGCCCGGGTCGAATCGGTGCGTCGCAAGCTCGAGAAAGAGAAGGCCGAGGATCTCGCCGAGCAGCAGGCCAAGCTTGATGAGGAGATCGCGCGCCTCGATGCCCTCGATGCCCTCGAGACGGACGACGATGATCATGAGGCCGTCGAGGCCGCCAAGAATCAGGCAAAGACCGAGAAGACCAAGAAGGGCAAGCAGCGGGATCGCCGGGCGGGGAATCCGGTGGATGATGAGATCGCCGAGCTGTTGGGCGAATAATCCCGGATGAACCCATCAATCACGACACCGACCCGCGGCGGGTCGGTGTTTTTTGGTGGTCAATCGTGCCTGAGGGCCACGATCGGGTCCTGCTTGGCGGCCTTGATCGCGGGGTAGAGCCCGAAGACCAGCCCCGTCAGGGTGGCGACGGCGAAGGCGACCGCCATCGACCAGGGCGTGAGCTGGGTCGGCGCCTGGACATCGGGAGGGACGAACGATCCGACGAATGGCAGGCTCGGGAGTTTGGGTGTCAGTAATTCGATAAGGATGCTGGTGACGATCCCGACACCGATGCCGAGCAGGCCGCCGATCATGCTCAGCACGCTGGTCTCGACGAGGAACTGCCAGACGATGTGTTTGCGCGTGGCGCCGAGTGATCTTCGGATGCCGATCTCGCGAGTTCGTTCGGTGACGTTGGCGAGCATGATGTTCATGATCCCGATGCCGCCGACGAGCAGCGAGATGCCGGCGATGGCGCTGAGTGTGACGGTCCACGTCAGGGCCTGGCGTTTGGCCTGTTCGAGCAGCTCGTACGGGACGATCAGCCCGATGTCTTCGAGGTCGGGGTGGCGGACCGCCATGACCCGGCGGACGAGCTTGGAGTCGAGCATGACCTGATCGCGCGAGGTGCTCTGGATGTAGATCTCGGCGATCTCGACATTGTTGGCCTGGAACGAGCCCGAGCCCCGGCGGACAACCATGTCGCCGAAGGTGGCGCGGGCGGTGGTGATGGGGATGTGGACATCGAGGTTGAGATCGCGCCCGACGAGCGCCGCCCCGGCCCCGCCGGCGAGCCCCACCGGCGCCAGCACGCCGACGACGCGGAAGGCCTTGCTGTCGATGCGGAGTGTCTCGCCGAGCGGGTCTTCGAGGTGGAAGAGTTCTTTGGCGATCTCGCTGCCGATGATGCAGACCATGGCCCGTTCTTCGAGATCGGATTCGGTGAGGTATCGGCCTCGCGCGACGGTGAGGTTGGCGACGTGCTTGAGCGCGGGCGTGGTGCCGAAGGTCTGGCTGACCTTGCGTCGGTCGCCGCGGATGATCTGCGAGCCGAGTTCCTTGAGCGGGACGATGGCCTCGACATCGGGGAAGGATTCTCTGATGACGGCCAGATCGGCGCGGGTGATGCCGTATTTGCTGACAAACCCCTGGCGCTGGCCCTGCTGAGGTTGGGCCTGGGGCGGTTTCTGGGATCGGATGATGATGTTGCGGGCGCCGAGGCGTTCGATCTGGAACAGGGCCTGCTGCTTGGAGCCCTCGCCGATGGAAACCATTGTGATCACGGCCGAGACGCCGATGATGATCCCGAGGGCGGTGAGAAAGGACCGGAGCATGTGCAGCCGAAGATTCGAGAGCCCGAGCCTGATCGTCTCCAGCAGGAACGTCATCTGTTGCGATCTCCCTCGGCCGATGGCCCGCTCGGCTCGACGATGGTACCGGCCCGCGCCCCGCAGGTGGCGGCTTCAGCCATGACACGGTTCGAGCTGATCGAGGAAACCGATTCGCCCACGGGCTGGATGTATCGCGTTCGGCTGGAACAGGCCCGGGCCGAGCCCCGCGAGCTCTGGGTGACGATGAGCTTTCAGGACTACGAGCACTGGAGCGGCGGGATCCGGCCGCCGGCGGATGTGCTCGAATCGCTGCTGCGCTGCATCGCCGAGGCCTCGGATACGACCAACCTGCCCGACCCATTGCCCGACCCGCTGCCCGAACGGTTCGATGCGGCACGGGTCCGGCGATGGATCCCATCGCTCGATGACCGGCTCCGCGGCTCCGGCTGGCCGTGAATCAGCGGGCGAGCAGCCTCTCGAGCGCGTGCTGAATCGATTCAAAGAGTGCCCGGTCCGGCCCGAGCGCATCGGCCTTGCGCGCGCCGGCGAAGTCGTACGCCTCGAACGGCCCCATCTTGCGTTTGACCGGATCTTCATCGGCGAACCTCGGCACGACATGCCCATGCAGCTCCGGCACCTGGTTGCACAGGATCAGGTAGTTGATCCGCTCGGCCCCGGTCGCCCGCAGCACCGCATCACCCAGCAGCACCAGATCGGTCATGAACGCCGAGCGCTCTGCCGCTGCGAGGTCATTGACTGAAGCCGGCGTCGGATCGGGCAGGAGCATGCAGCAGCCGCAAATCGGCCCCGGCTGCTGATTGGCCAGAATCGCAAAGCCCGAGGGCAGGCGCCCGAGGCACTGCGGATCGTTGCCGGCCTTGATGCGGGTGATTCGGTTGGAGATCGGTCCTGGTGTCATGGGAGAAGGTATGCGCGGACTTTGGGTTTTGATGGATGGCCGGCGTAACCCGGTAAGCGCGTGCGTACCCACGGCTAGACAAGCAAGCCGTGCCACACTCTTGGATAGGTATCTGCGGCATGTGTGGCCACCCGCCGAGATGGGTGCGAGCGAAGCAGCACCACCCATCAGAGATGCATGGTGGCACCCTGCTCCGCACACCTTTAGGCTTGCAGATCAGGGGAGAATATAATATGTAACATAGGAATTGGTACAGGTCACAGGAACGAATAGCTGACTTCGTGGTGTAATTATTATGTTGCCATCAAACAAGGTTAGAATATTCTCCGGCATTGTCAGTGCGATACTGTTTCTATTCGCATTCATCATGATTATGCTCTGTTTCCTGTATTGTGACGTGGACAAGTTCGGCCTTCCCATCGGCAGCGAAACGGACGCAATGATGCTCCTGTCTTTGGTGCTTTGTGTGCCAGCGTTATTTATGGGATATATTGCCCTGTGTGATTTCGATCTTCCAGAAATCGTATATTTGGGGATGGGACTTATAATCACACTAACCGGAATTCTATCTGTATTTCCAGCCATGATTTTACTTGCTTGGCTGATTCGAATGTAACAGAGTTGCGGCCTGGACGCCGGGTGCCCCCACCCATTTCCAATGGGCAGTGCCGAGAGGGGCGAGCGAAGTGGTACCACGCATCAGAGATGCATGGTACCACCCGGCTGGGCACCGGTGATGCGCAGCAGCAGGGGAATCTTCCCTATCGCGGAGGATGATAATTCCCAGGGGCTCGAAATTCTGATACGCTGTCGGTATGAACACCTTGCTGGCCATTGCGATCGGGCTCGGAGCGGCATTCAACCTCGGTTTCCAGCCCGAGACGGCGCCGGATCCGGGTGGCCATGAGTACATCTTTGTCTTCCTCGACACCGGGCCGGCCGAGGATCTGACCGATGAGCAGCTCGGCGAGGCCTTCAAGGGGCACTTTGCCAATATGAACCGGCTGATCGAAGAGGGCAAGCTTTTGCTCGCGGGCCCGTTCGGCGAGTCGGACTCCGGCAGGCAGCACCGGGGGTTGTGGATCTTTCAGGCGCCGGATGTCGAGGCAGCGCTGGAGTTCGGCCGCACCGACCCGACGGTAAAGGCCGGCATCTTCGTGCTTGATGGATATCGGTTTGCCACTGCGGCCCCGGTGGATCAGTTGCCAAGGCTCGAACGTGAAGACCGACAACGCCGCGAGGCGGAGCACGCAGATGAATGGCAGGGGCGGGCCTACATCATCGCGATCGCCCCGATGACCGGCGAGATGACCGGCGAGATGACTGGGGTGTTCATCGCGGGCCGCATGATCAGTGACAACCCGGATCAGCCGGACCGGTTGATTCTTTGGCTCGATGCTGAGGATGCGGAATCAGCCGGTGAGTTGCTGCCGGACCCGGACCGGTGGGAGTTGCACCTGTGGTACGGGACGAAGATGGTGGAGCGGATGGCGAGGGAGTGAGCCCACCCCGACGAGCCCACGTTTGCCGGACGGCGGCCGGGGCAGCCACCACCCATTTCCAATGGGCAGTGCCGAGAGGGGGCGAGCGAAGTGGTACCACGCATCAGAGATGCATGGTGGCACCCGGTTTGTTCCCAACCCACCCATCTCGGGTGTCGAAGGATCGGAACGGTGCCGGCGGTGCCGGGGGTGTCGGCCGTGCTGGCTGCGCGGCCCGATATCCGGCCCGGACCACCGTTCCCGGACCGATGCAGGACCGAGAATCCGCCCGGGCGACGGCCAAAGAAGCTTCTTGAACGACCGATGAAGCTTCATGAAAGACCGATGAGGCTCCATGGACGGCCGATGAGGCTTCATGGAAGACTGATGGGGCTTTATGGACGACCGATGAAGCTTCATGAAAGACCGATGGGGCTTCGTGGAAGACCACAGTGCTCGATCCGAAGGCCGAATTCTTCCGGGCGGATCATTCCCGGACGTCCGGAGCGAGGCCTCCCCGACGGGCCCGCGCTCACCGGGTGGCGGCCGGGGTAGCCGGGGCTTGATTCGTTCCATCGCCAAAGCAAACGCCCGACTCGGCCGCGGCACACAAGACGCCGTCTCCACGGGTCCGGGTGATGGGCAGCGCGGGGTGCCACTGTTTGACCGCGCCAGCGGCAAACAGTGCTCATGGGGTTGCGAGGGTGTCCGGTTATGCAATCGCCACGGCACAGTTTGCTGAGGATGGGAAGCTGTGGCAGACGGTGAAAACAGAACATAGCATGATAACGCAGTGTTTAGTTAGTTCTACCAATTGCCTTCTCGTTCGGGCTCAGGAGGAAAATGCATTTCAATGTACTTTAAAAACTTATGATACATCACAATATCCGCGTGCAGTTTTTTTTGAGTACCCAGCGACTTGTCCTTGAACGCATGGATTGCGTTACGTCGTTCTTGGATTTTCTTGATCCAATCTTTCCATTCTAATTCGTTACCAATAAAGATACGTTTATCAAAAAACTGCCTTAATTCTTCAAACTTAAGCATATCCGGGTTCTTTATCCCCCCTTTGTTCCTAGGTGCAGAACTATCTTTTTCGTAATCTGTGTAATACAGTGACAAGAAAGTTTTCATCGTGCCTTCGACAAGTGCACCAAGAGTTGCATACCCCAAAATTTGTCGACCATCTCTGGTTTCTTCGGTAAATTCCGAAACATAATCCGTCAAGCACATAGACAGCGAAACAATCCAGTCTAAACGTGACCTTTCAAGAAGGTCTGCCGCTTTATCTGGGGCCCAGCCGCGTGAATTGCTCCATATTTTATCGATCCTCTTGTTGATGCGTATGATGTCTGATATAATCGCATGCAAGTCGTCTTCTTCCACTACGTCTTCTTCCACTAGTTGTCTCCCATATATAAATATCGATTTCGTATTTCAAGGTACTGCCACTCAATTCTACGCCACTACATACCATGCCTGTTCTTAAATCAAGGTTCATTCTCCAAGCTATGCTTCTGCGCCGTTCAACCAAACAGGGCCTGCAATTCGGGTCAAGCAATGCCACGCGGGTACGCCTTTCTCAAGCCAAGTTTGCCTCGCTGTGGAACAGGATTGGGATCTACATGTCTGGGTACAAAGAAGAGCCCCCGGGCACCGGTGGTCTGCCCGGGGGTCTTGGAGTGGGGTCGGCCTGGCTCCGGCGTTGCACCGGGTGTGGCCGACCCGTGGTGGGTCAACTCGTTGCTCCCGATCGGCTCTGTTCAGATGAACCGGCCGGGAACCAATGGCGGGGGCGCTAGCTGCACCCCATGCTGTTGCCGCAGCCCATGCACTTGTAGCACGTGCCGTTGCGAACGGTGATCTCGCCGCAGACATCGCACGGCGGGCTGTCGCCCATGTTCTCGCTCATGGCGGCCGAGAGGGCGGAGATGTGTTCCTCGGCGACGAGCGTCGTCATGCCGTCCTGCGACTGCACGCGGAGGATCGATTCCTGATGGATCGCCTTGGTGTGCCCGTGCATGAGCAGATCGACCTGCGACCCCGCGGCGGCTGCGGCCTTGATCGGGTTCGGATCGTTGATCCGGCTTGTCGAATCGGCCGGCTCGGTTGTATTCATCGTGCGGGTGTCTGGCTGATCGGTGCTCCAACGCGGGCCTCCCCCTTGGCGTGTTGTGGGTGATGGGGTCTGATCGGCCGGCCTGATCGCGGGTCGCTGGGGCAGGTTCGCCTCGCGGTAGCCGGGGATGAAGCGCATCCCGAGCCACCGGAAGATGTAGTCCACGAGGCTCTTGGCGAAGGGGATGTCCTTGTTGGCGGTCATCCCCGACGGCTCGAACCGCTGATGCGTGAACTTGTTGATAAGCGACTGCACCGGCACGCCGTACTGCAGCGCGACCGAGACCGCAGTGCCCAGCGAGTCCATCAGACCGCCGATGGTGGAGCCCTCCTTGGCCATGGTGATAAAGAGTTCGCCGGGGTTGCCGTCCTCGTAGAGGCCCACCGTGAGGTAGCCCTCGTGCCCGGCGACATTGAACTTGTGCGTGATCGATTCCCGCGTTTCCGGCAGGCGCCGGCGCATCGGGCGGTGGACGATCTTCATGCGTTCGGCCTCGACACGCGGCGCATCGGCGCCCGCGACGGCTTCGGCCAGATTCGCAACGGATTCTGAAACTTCTGTCCTGGCCTCGGATTCGGCCAATTCATCGACTTCGTCATCTTCGAGATCGACATCGCTCT
>DRKT01000160.1 GCA_011053195.1 Phycisphaerales bacterium
GGGCAAGCCGTGCGGCCCTGACTGAGACAATGGAGAAGACGAGTGGGACGCCCAACCCGCGGCGATGGGATCACGCACCGCTTTGTGTGCCACGGCTGTGTCAGCCGTGTCTTTGTTGTGCATCCGGAGAGGGGAGCACGGCCGGCACGGCCGTGGCACGGAGATGAAGCCCGAGAGCGTTGATCGAGAGACGAGCCGGAAGGCCCGTCCCACTGGGGAGGTGGACGTGTTTGTGCCACCCGGCACCCGTGAACAGTGGAGCCGGGTGTCGTTTCCTCTTTTGCATCGACCCGGTGGAATGCAATACTCAGATCCCAGGTCCCAACGCCTTATACCAACTCACCCGCATCCGGCGTTGAAGTTGGCGACCCAGGCCGTGAAATCTGAGGAATCGCAGAGGCTGTCGCCGTTCTGGTCGCACTCGGTCGCCATCGCGTTGAAGGCGGCGATCCACGCCGTGAAGTCGGTGGCGTCGAGCACATCGTCGTGGTTGACATCCGCGAGACAGACCGGAGCGCGCCCGAAGACGACGTAGCTCGCACCCGATGTCGCCCCGCCCGAATCGGCATATTTGGCCCCAATGACGACATCATCGATCCCGTCACCGTTGACATCGCCGGCGGAAGCCACGGACCAGCCGCTGAGATCGGAAACATCGACCCCATTGATCGCAAAGCCCGTGGTCCCATCGAGTGAGGAGAGGTCAAGCGATGCACCGAAGCCAGCAGCCCGGCCGAACACCACATAGCTCTGACCGGACCGGACACCGTTCGGAGTGGCCTCTGGGGCCCCGATGATGAGATCGTCGAAGCCGTCGGCGTTGACATCGCCAGCGGAGGCAACGGCATGGCCGCTGTGATCGTTGTCACTGACGCCATTGATCACGAAGCCCGTCGTTCCGTCGAGCGAGGAGAGGTCCAGCGATGCACCGAATCCCGAAGCCCGGCCGAAGACCACGTAGCTCTCGCCGGACTGGTTGCCATTCGGGTCCCCATAGATGGCCCCGATGATGAGGTCGTCGATCCCGTCGCCGTTGACATCACCGGCGCCGGATACCGATCGGCCGCTCCAATCGATGGAATCGATCCCGTTGATCACGAAGCCGTTGGTCCCGTCGAGTGAGGACAACTCAAGCGCCGCGCCATAGCCAGCAGCCCGGCCGAACACCACGTAGCTCTTGCCCGCGGCGGCTACACCGTTCGGGCTGGCCCTGAAAGCCCCGATGATGAGATCGTCGAAGCCGTCGCCGTTGACATCGCCGGCGCCGGACACCGATCGGCCGCTGCCGTCGTTCGCATCGACCCCGTTGATCGTAAAGCCCGTCACGAAATTGAGCGAGGAAAGATCCAGCGATGCCTCGAAGCCCCACGACCGGCCAAAGACCACGTAGCTCTGACCAGACCGCAATCCGTTCGGACCGGCATAGCTGGCTCCGATGATGAGGTCGTCGATCCCGTCGCCATTGACGTCGCCGGCACAAGATACGGATTTTCCGCTGATATCGGATTGACTGACCCCGTTGATCACAAAGCCCGTCGTCCCGTCGAGCGAGGACAGCTCCAGCGACGTGCCGAATCCCGCAGTCCTGCCAAACACCACGTAGCTCGCACCCGTCGAGAATGAACCGATCTGATCGGCGTCCGGGGCCCCGATGATGAGGTCGTCGATCCCGTCGCCGTTGACATCACCGGCGGAGGATACCGATCGGCCGCTCTCGTCGTACGCATTGACCCCTTTGAGCACGAATCGTGTTGATGCGTCGGCGAATTGCAGATCAATCACGGGCTCGAACCCGGAGGTTCGGCCAAACACCACGTAGCTCTCGCCTCCGAGAGAGAGTCCGTTCGGATCGCCCCCGAAGGCGCCGATGAGCACATCGTCGATCCCGTCGCCGTTGACATCGCCGGCGGATGAGACGGAATACCCACAAAAATCCCGGAAATTGACGCCCTTGATCACGAAGCCATCAGTCCCGTCGAGCGAGGACAGCTCGATCACGGCCGGAAAGGCCTGCCCGGAGGCCGACCCCGCCAGGGCGAGCAGAAGAACCGGAGACAGTGCGGATATCGAGCGCATGGGCAAACCCTCCATGATTGGGCCGGGCATCACTGGGCCGGCCATGACCGGGCCGGGCCGCGGCGGGGGCCCGAACCGGAACCAAACCAGCCTATCGGCAGCGAGATTCCCCTGTCAAGGGGTATCCCCGAGACAGCCGGGGGCCCGATGGCGGCTCGGGGCGGCGACGCGGGCGGTATTCCGGCCGATCAGGGCCTTTGGCCCAGCATCGTTGGCCCCCCATGGGCAAGAATGAGCCCTCGGCGCGCGACAATGGGTCATCAACTCGCGCGAATTGGTCGTTCAGGCGCGGCATTTGGTCGTCGGCGCGCGACAATGAGCCCCTCGCGCGCGACATTTGGTCCTCAACTCGCGCGAATTGGTCGTCGGCGCGCGACAATACGTCCCTCGCGCGCGATGATTGGTCACCAACTCGCGCAAACTGGCCCTCAGCGCGCTGCGGGTTTCGGGCTCTTTTATCAGACTCGGGCCACCGGCGCTCAACCCGGAAGCCGAAATCGCCGATACCCGTCCAAACCGGCACCCGCTATGCTCGTGAACCATGAGCACACCGCCCGAACGGGACCTGATCATCTCCGCCTCGCGCCACGCCACCGCGTGGATGGCCGAGCACCGTGTCAGCCTCGGCTTCTCGACCTACCAGGCGGGCAAGCTGTTTCTCATCGGTCTGAATCCCGATGGAAAGCTGAGCATCTACGAGCGCACGTTCAACCGGTGCATGGGGCTCTACGCCTCGCCCGATGCGCAGCAGCTCTGGATGGCCTCGCTCTATCAGCTCTGGCGGATGGACAACTACGTCCCCGCCGGCGGGCAGACGCCCGACGGGTACGATGCGCTCTACGTGCCCACCGTGGGCTACACGACCGGCGACATTGATACGCACGACATCGGCATGCGCGCTGACGGCTCGCCCATCTTCGCCGCCACGCTGTTCAACTGTCTGGCGACGACCAGCCCTGGGTACAGCCTCAAACCGATCTGGAAGCCGCCGTTCATCTCGAAGCTCGTTCCTGAAGACCGGTGCCACCTCAACGGGCTGGCGTGCGAGCCGAGCTCGGGCGAGCCCGCGTATGTCACGGCCGTCAGCCGGAGCGATGTCAGCGACGGCTGGCGCGACCGGCGCACCGGCGGCGGGATCGTCATGGATGTGCGCACCGATGAGGTCGTCGCCGAGGGGCTGAGCATGCCCCACTCGCCGCGCCTCCATCCCGAGTTCCCCGGACGGGTCTGGCTGCTCAACGCCGGGACCGGATTCTTCGGGTACATCGACACGGCCGGCGGCGACGGGACCTTTCACGAGGTCGCGTTCTGCCCCGGCTTCGGCCGCGGGATGGCGTTCGTCGGGCGGTATGCGATTGTCGGGCTCTCGGCGGCCCGCGAGAACCGGACCTTCTCCGGGATGCCGCTGGATGAGAACCTCGGCTCCCGCGATGCCGAGCCGCGGTGCGCGCTGCACATCATCAGCCTCGACACGGGCTCGACGGAGCACTGGATCCGCATCGAGGGCGTCGTGCGCGAGCTGTACGATGTCATCGCGCTCAATGGTGTGCAGCGGCCGAAGCTGCTCGGCTTCAAGACCGAGGAGATCCACCGCATGCTGCGTTTGGATACCGATCAATAACCAACGAAAGCCCCCCGCAGGATGGCTCCCGCGGGGGGTGGTGGTGATTCTGAGCCTTCAGATTTTTCAGATCATGAGCACAGGTTGTAGTTGGCGATGAAGGCGGCGAAGTCGGCGGGCGTGATCTCGCCGTCGCAGTTCTGGTCGGCGATGTCCAGACCGGCGTTGTAGGCGGCGATGAAGGCGGCGAAGTCGGCCGGGTTGACCATGCCGTCCATGTTCACGTCGGCCAGCACGCACGGATCGCAGGGCGGGGCGACACTGGCGCGGATCTCGAGTGCATCGAGATTGGCGACCTGCTGGCCGTTGATCGCGAAGTCGGAGATCCCGACCTGCGAGCCGAAGAGGTACACCGCGAAGGCGCCACTGAAATCGGTGAAGAAGATCGTCGAGCCGTCGACCGGGATGCCGGCCGAGCGCAGAGCCCGCAGCGATGCGGACCTCTCACTGAGCGAGAACAGGGCATAGTCCCGGTTCGGCTCGGCGCGGAAGTCAGCGTTGGGCCCCAGATCGCCGATGTCCCAGACCACCAGGCCGTCGATGTCGTCGAGCTGGCTGTCGAGCTGGGTGTTGGGCACCATGCCGAGCATGTTCAGCCCCATCATCGGACCCAAAGCCCACGGTGGTGGAACAACGCCGGGCGTGCCCTTCGGGATGGCGAACAAATCCGCAGCCGTGAACCCCACCGCGGCCGCCTCGCCGGGAGGCATGCTCATGAACACGTCGACGTCGGTAGTGTTGTCCCCATCGATGTCAAGCGTCGGGTTGGGAAGCGCGTTGAACGCATCGACATTGTCATGCCGGCCCGGACCGATCATGGGCGCCGGAACCCCCGGCGGCACGAACACGCCCACGCCGTTGCCCGCGGTCAAGTGGAGCATGGATTCGTCGATCTCGAGAAAGTTATTTCCCGGGACGATGACGGCAGTCGCAAGAATCCCAGCGAACGGACCGCTGCCAAGCGTCCCGACGAAGTTGCCCGGGTTGGGGAACAGCCTCTCGGAGATATAGATGTCGCCCGGCTGCTGGGAGAACCCGGCCTCGACGGCCAGCGCCGATCCGGGCAACCCCCCCGTTGCCCGGTCGACGCTGAAGCGGATATTCATCTCCTGCGCCTGATTCACATTGAACACCTCATGGTCGGCGCTGACCGCATTGAGATAGGTCCCCGCCACGGTGAACACGTCGCGGACCGGAGCAAACGGAATCGGCGGCACAACCGTCAGCAGATCGCCATCGACGTAGGTCGAGCCCGCCAGTCCGGGGATCAGTGTGGGCGAGGGACCGATCAACCCCGCAGCCGTCGGGGGCAGGAACAGCCCGAAGGGGTCCTCGGCGCTGAATAAACCCGGGTAATTCGCCGAGGTCAGCGGCGCATCCGGGTTGTCGTCAAGGCTGAAGGTCTGGGCGCTGCCCGCGCCGGCAACCAACATCATCATCATGGCCAAACTTGTACGTTTCATACCTACTTCCACCTCGTCGTCTGTGAGGCCCGGTCGGCCTCGGGTGCTTTGTGTTTCCGGCGGACCAAAATGCCGGCCACGGAGATATCCGGACTCGGGGACCGAGACGCGACACGAAAAAACACACGAGTGGGAAAAAAACTTTGACCGCTGAGATCCGCCGATCAGATTCGCTGATCAGGGCGATTCGGGCTGGGGAGCCGGTGTGATGCTCAGCCGGACCGTGGTGCTCGGGGCTGAGAAGTGCAGCGGTGTCGGGAAGTCCGTAAAGCTCGCTTGCTTTTCGGAGATCCGGGCATCGAGATCGTCCGGCGTCAGCGTCACCGTCGCAAAGACCTTCAGGTCGCCGGACCGGATCCGCTCGATCAGATCGTCCGGCCCCGTCACCGTCACACCCTGCAGCAGCTGGTCTGCCGGGTCGATCGTCACCACCCAGTTCTGCGACTGAAACGCGGGCCGGCGGATCAGCACCGGCACGGTCTCCAGTTTGATCGAATCCTCCCGGCTCTCGATCGTCACGATCACGCTGACCGTCGCCGGCTCCATCCGAACAAAGGGGTGACCGCGCAGCGCTGCGGGCAGTTCGACCGGAACATCCGAAACCGTGTTGCGCTGTCCAACCTCCAACCCCTGAACCTGCATCGGCGAAAGCCTCGCGGTCAGACTCGTGACATCCGCAACCGCACCGGCAAGCTGGGATGGGACCAGAACCCGAACCTGCTTCGGCTGGGCGACGGGTGAAGATGCCGACGCCAGATCGGGGACATCCACCCGGACATCGAAATCATGCCACTGGACCTGGTCCACCTGCACCGCGATGCGCTCGGGCTCGACCGAGAGGATCGAGACACCTTTCCCAACGAACAGTGGGCTCTGGCGGAGGGTCTGGGCGAAGTCGATGATGTGCTGGCCGGGCTCGGGCGAGATCCCGGGATCGCCGGGTTTGAGCTGGATCGGATCTCGGAGGAGTTCGCGGAGATTGGCGACCTGGGCGGTCGAACCTTCGAGTTCGATGGTCACCAGCCCGTTCCAGTTCGATCGGCGGAGGGGCTGGATCATGATCGTGCCGCCCGGGTCATCGACAAGACGGACCGTCACTTCGATTCGTTCATGCGCCAGACTCTCACCCTCGGCGACAATCCAGATCAGCACCGACACCAGCGTGACGACAATGGCCGTGCGCACAAATCCGATCGCGGCTTTGGCTTTCGGTTCGTCGCTCATGCCCGGGTCTCCTCGCCTGCCGAGGTCGGCTCTCGCGGCTCGTCGGCGGTCTGTTGATCGGGATCATCCGCGATTGTGCCGCGCAGCGCCTCGTTCTGCTCGGCCTCGTCCTCGGCCGCCTCTTCGCTGGGCAGTTCGTGGCTTCGTTCGAGCTTGGCGCGGAGTTGGGCTCGGAAAGCCGCAGCCGGGAAACTCGGGCTGAGCTTGCCCCGCTCGCTGAGGCGGATCATCCCCGTTTCTTCGCTGACGATGATGACCAGCGCATCGCACTCCTTCGAGAGCCCGACCGCAGCCCGGTGGCGTGAGCCCAGGCTCGGATCGGGCATGTCCTCCGGGTCGGCCAATGGCAACTGCACACCCGCAGCATGCACAACCCGGCCGCGGACAATCACCGCAAGATCATGCAGTGCTGTGCCGGGGTGGAAGATGGTTTGGATGAGTGGAGCGCTGAGCTCGGCCTTGAGCAGTGTGCCGCCCTCGGTCAGTCCTTCGAGCCCGACCTGCCGTTCGACCACGATGATCGCGCCGAACTTGGCCTTGGCGAGGTAGCCACAGGCATCGGCGAGGTTGTCCACCAGAAAGTTGATATCCTTGGGTGTCTGCCGGAAGAAGGGCGTTTCACCGAGGCGGATCACGGCCCGGCGGAGCTCGGGCTGGAAGATCACCACCAGCGCGATCGCCACGACGCCGAGCAGCCGGTCGTAGAGAAAGGCCAATCGTCCGAAGGCATCGCCCGAAAGGATCCTGGCGATGAGGGTGACGACGATGAAGAGGACGAGGATGCCCTTGAGCGCCCCGGCCGCCCGCGTGCCTTGGACAAACCGGAACACGAAATAGACGACCAGCCAGATGACCGCCAGCTCGATGAGCACCTCCCACCACGGGTAGGTGCCGAGCCGATCCAGAAGCCCGGTTATTCTGTCGAACAGGTCCATCGCCGGAGTCTATGATCGGCACGATGGGCTTGCCGAGCCTACGAATCGGTATGGCCAGGATCGTGCGCTACGAATCGACCCCCAACCCGGACGCGCTCAAGGGCATCCTCGATCGTCCGATCAGCGATCGGCCGAGGTCGTTCATCGGCACCGAGCAGGCCGAGGGTGACCCGCTCGTCGGTCCGATGTTTGCCGGGGCCCGGCTGCGGGCGGTGCTGATCAACACCGACTGGATCACCATCAACAAAGAACCCGGCGCGAAGTGGAGCGAGGTCAAACCGATCATCGAGAAGGCGCTGGCCGACCTTGGCTGAGCCATCGAATCAACGCGATGCCCGGCTTGTGCGTTCGCTCTGTCGATGGTTCGCAAAGGCGGCCCGCGACTTGCCTTGGCGCGAGGTCGGCCCCGACGGCCGGCGCGATGCATACCGCTCGCTCGTCTCCGAGATCATGCTCCAGCAGACACAGGTCTCGCGCGTGCTGGAGAAGTTCGAGCCCTTTCTCGAACGCTTCCCAACACTCGAAGCGCTGGCCAACGCGGATGAGGATGAGGTTCTGACGATGTGGTCCGGGCTGGGCTACTACCGGCGGGCGCGGAGCCTGCACGCGTGCGCGCGCCAGGCGGTGGAACGGTTCGGCGGTTTGCCCGAGCGCGCGTCGGATCTTGAAACGCTGACGGGCCTCGGGCGATACACCGCGGGGGCGATCGCTTCGATCGTCCATCACGAACCGGTGTCGATTGTTGATGGCAACGTCGAGCGCGTGCTGCTTCGGCTCGAGGGCAAGCCGCTTCAGGCCGGGCAGACGAAGACCAGAAACTGGTGCTGGGGCAGGTCGGCCGAGCTTGTCAAGAAGGCTGAAGGATCGAGATCGGTCGGCGTCGGCGTTGCCGGTTTCAACGAAGGGCTGATGGAACTCGGCGCGGTGGTCTGCACACCCAAGTCGCCCGATTGCGGGGCATGCCCGGTCCGAATGCATTGCCGGGCTTGGCGCATGGGCAAACAGGATGCGATTCCACTGCCGAAATCACGAACCACCAAGAAGCCGTTGTTTCTGGCCTGCTTGTTTGTCCAGAATCCGGACGGGTTGGTTCTGCTGGAGCAGCGCCCGAAGGGTGGCCTCTGGGGCGGGCTCTGGCAGGTTCCCACGCTTGAATCGGATACCAGAGTCTCGAAAGCCCGGGTCGCCGAGTATTTTGGTGTTGCAACAACTGACCTGTTCGGTCATACTCCCTTTACACACGAGACGACGCACCGTTCGGTGCGCGTTGCGGTGTATGGATCGAGACGGATCCCGACTGTGACCACGGACGGGCGGTGGATTGAGCCTGCCGGGTTTGGTGAGCTGGCGTTGGGGTCGCTTCAACGGCGTGTGCTGGAATCGGGACCGACAGCGAGGGCGCAGGTATGAACGGGATCAGACGTGGAGCCTTCACACTGATCGAGCTCTTGGTGGTGATCGCGATCATTGCGCTGCTGATCGGGATTTTGTTGCCGGCACTCGGCAAGGCCCGTGAGGCTGGTCAGCGCACGGTCTGCCTCTCACACCAGCGGGATATCGGGCTGGCTCTGAATCTGTACGCCAACGAGTGGGATGAATGGGTGCCTCGCGAATCGGGGCAATCGCCTCCCGGGCCGACCGGCGCCGATCAACCGGCGTGGGCGTTCGTGTTCAGACCCTATCTCGATGATCGCGCCACCTGGGACGAGCCCAAGGGCGGGATGGTCGGCATTGTCGACGAAGACCTTGGCAATGACAGCCGGGGTGATCGGTACAGTGATGCGCCATACTACAAGTGCCCGAGCCGGCGGATTCAGGATGGCCACAGGATCCACTATGTCAACAACGGTTTCTCGTTCCTGCGCCCGACATCCTCTGGCAACGACCCGACCATCTCACGAAACGCAAAGCCGGCCACGCGGATGTCGAAGACGCCTTACCCGGCCGACACGATCTATCTGACCGACTTCGCCGATGATCCGCAGGGCATCCAAACGAGGCGGTGGTACGCTCGCCGAAACTTTAATCTCGATGTTGCCATTTACTATGATGCTTCAGAACTTTCGCACATCGTCGACACAGGCGCCTCGACCGGCGACACTCGATTCAGGATCGACCCGACCCGTCACGGCGACGGCGCCAATGCGATGTATCTCGACGGACACGCCGGCGGCGTCAAGCCGAACCAACTCACCGACCCGAACTTCTGGGACGACCATGACTACGAGAGGCCGATGCCCTGATCCGATGTTCTACTCGTACGCCTCGCTCGGCGGTGTGCCGGGCGGCATGGAGAGCTCGATCTTTCGCATGATCGTGAGATTCTTGGACTGATCCACGATGCCGACCCGGACGCCGATCATGGTTGAACCAGAGCCGACGGCTTTGGCGAAAATCCGAACACTGGTGCCCTCACTGCCCCATCTCGCGGCCAGTTCGCCCGAGCCGGGCGTGCGTTTGTCGCTCGTGATTTCCATCCCGAGCTCATCGGCTGCAGCATGGACGGCTTGCCAGGCTGTATCCATATCGACCGCAAAGACCCGGCGCTCGCGGCCTTCAGAATAGGCATATCCACCGGCGGCGCCGACGGCCCCCACCGCAACCAAAGCGCACCCGGAGGCGGAGAGCACAGCCAATGCGACCAGCCCGGCGCCGAGCAGGTGGTGTTTCCTTGCGCTCATCCGATTCTCTCCTTTCGTTTGAACTGTGTTATTTTATGATTCATCGGCGCCCTGGAGCTTGGCCACGACGGAGAAATCTTCGAGCGTTGAGGTATCCTGCTTGACTTCGGTCTCGCCCGCAGCGATGGATCGGAGCAGCCGACGCATGATCTTGCCCGAGCGCGTTTTCGGCAGGGCATCGGTGAAGCGGATGACATCGGGCTTGGCAATAGCGCCGATCTCCGAAGCGACGTGCTCGCAGAGCTGAGAACGCAACGCATTGTCGGCACCGACGCCGGATGCCAGTGTGCAAAAGGCAGCGATCCCGGTTCCCTTGATCTCGTGCGGCATGCCGACGACGGCGGCCTCGACCACGGCGCTGTGGCTGACCAGCGCGCTCTCGACCTCCATCGTTCCGAGGCGATGTCCCGAAACGTTGATCACGTCATCGATTCGGCCCATGATCCAGAAGTAGCCGTCCTCGTCGCGTCGGGCTCCATCACCGGCGGTGTAGACGGGTTCGCCGTCAACTTTCACGGTGGACCAGTATGTTTCGATGAAGCGTTCGCGGTCGCCGAAAATCCCGCGGAGCATGCCCGGCCAAGGTTTACGGATGACGAGCAGGCCACCCTCGTTCGGCCCGGCCTCGATGCCGTTGATGTCAACAATCGCGGCATCGATGCCGAAGAACGGGAGTGTGCAGGAGCCGGGCTTGGTCGGCGTGGCGCCGGGCAGGGGTGTGATCATGTGGCCGCCGGTTTCGGTCTGCCAGTAGGTATCCACGATGGGGCATTGTTCTTTGCCGATGTTGGTGTGGTACCACATCCATGCCTCGGGGTTGATGGGTTCGCCGACGGTGCCGAGGACGCGCAGGCTGGAAAGGTCGTGTTTCTTCGGGTGCTCATCGCCCCATTTCATGAAGGCTCGGATGGCGGTCGGCGCGGTGTAGAACTGTGTGACCTTGTGGCGTTCGACGATATCCCAGAAACGGTCCGGGCCCGGGTGGTTGGGCGCACCCTCGTACATGAGCGTGGGCACGCGGTTGGGCATGATGCCATAGAGAATGTATGAATGTCCGGTGATCCAGCCGATGTCAGCGGTGCACCAGAAGACCTGGTTCTGATCGGGGATAAGGTTAAAGACATACTTCGCGGTGGTCGCGGTGTAGACCATGTAGCCGCCGGTGGTGTGGATGATGCCCTTGGGCTTGCCGGTGGAACCGGAGGTGTAGAGAAGGAAACTCATGTCCTCGGCCTCGATGGGCTCGCATGGGCAGTCGGTGTCGACAGATTCCATCTGCTCGTTCCACCAATGGTCACGTGTTGCGTCCCATTGGACCGTGTTCTCGCAGCGTTTGCAGACGATGACCGAATCGACCCTGACTTCGTCGAGCATTTTGATGGCCTCGTCGACGTTGTCCTTGAGGGGAACGACTTTGCCTCGGCGCCAGGCGCCATCGCAGGTGACGATGATCCGGCTGCTGGCGTCGTGGACGCGGTCCGCGATGGCGCGGGAGCTGAAGCCGCCGAAGATGACGCTGTGAACCGCCCCGATGCGGGCGCACGCGAGGACCGCGATGGCCAGCTCCGGCACCATACCCATGTAGAGCGTGACGACATCGCCTTTCTTGACACCATGCTTGCGCAGCACATTGGCAAACCGCGCTGTGTGCTGCTGCAACTCGGCGTATGAGAGTGTGCGGACCTCGGGTCCGTCGCTGCCGATGGGTTCACCTTCCCATATGATTCCGATCTGATCGCCGAAGCCCTGCTCGACGTGGCGATCGACGCAGTTGTAGCAGAGGTTGGTGGTCCCGCCGGCGAACCATCTGGCATCGGGCGGGCTGTAGGAGAGCACCTTGTCCCAAGGCTTGAACCAATGCAGCTCACCGGCGGCCTCGGCCCAGAAGCCGGCGGGATCGTCGATGGAACGCCTGTACAACGCTCGGTACTGCTCGAGCGAGGAGCAATGCCACGGCTCATTCCCGTCCGACTCGGGCGGATCAAACGTGCGGCTCTCGTGCATGGTCGATTCGATGGAATTGTCGCTGGTCATGGTCAGGCCCCGGTCAGAGTATCTCCGAAGCATACCGGCAGACCGTCGGCCAAGCCATACACAAGGACCCCCGACGATCGTGATCGTCGGGGGTGAAAGGTCGGAAGCAGGCTTTCGACCTAATGCTCGGCTGTGACGCGCAGCACCTCGGCGACCGTCGTCACGCCCGCGGCAACCTTGGCCATCCCGTCGGCACGGAGGCTGGACATCCCGCGTTCGAGACAGAGCTGACGGAACTCGGCGACGTTCGGATTGCGCGCGATCACGTCGCGGAGTTGATCGTCGATCGTCAGCAACTCATAGATGCCGACCCGGCCCGAATAGCCGATCTGTCGACACTTGTCGCATCCCACCGGCTGGTAGATCTGCTGGCCGATGATGCCGCTGAGCTCAAGGAACTCGACCTGCTCCGGCGGCGGGTCGCGCAGATCGCGACAGTTCATGCAGAGCTTGCGGACCAGGCGCTGCGCCAGCACCGCGTTGATCGCCGCACCGACAAGGAACGGCTCGATGCCGATGTTGACCAGCCGTGTCAGTGAGCTTGGCGCATCGTTCGTGTGCAGGGTCGAGAGCACGAGGTGTCCTGTGAGCGCGGCCTGGATGGCGATGTGCGCGGTCTCCTGGTCGCGGATTTCGCCGACCATGATGACATCCGGGTCCTGACGCAGCAGGGCGCGGAGCACCTTGGCAAAGGACATCCCGATCTTCTCGTGCGTCTGGGTTTGCGTGATGCCGTCGAGGTGGTATTCGACCGGGTCTTCGCAGGTCGAGATGTTGAGTTTGTTCTTGTCGAGCTGTCGGAGTGAGGAATAGAGCGTTGTGGTTTTACCCGAGCCGGTCGGTCCGGTGAC
>DRKT01000161.1 GCA_011053195.1 Phycisphaerales bacterium
ATTGTGGTGGAGGACACGCAGCATCTGGCTGGTCCGGATTCGCCGATCATCATCGGGACGAACCACAGCGGGTGGGACCCGAGCGATCGGGCGTATCGCATGGAGCCGAGGTCCGATGGGCGTTGGCAGTTGATCCTCGAGAAGCCAACCAAGCCGGGACGGATGCAGTTCAAGTTCACCCGGGGCAACTGGGACCGGGTCGAGACGGCTGCCGACGGCTCGGATCTTGCGAACCGGACGCTGCCCAAGGTCAAGGCTGCGGAGTACGCGGACGGTCACAAGCCGATATTTGAGTTTGTGGTCGAAAAATGGGCTGATCAAAAACCGGGGGCCGCGGTGACGGTCGGGATCACGGACCCGACGGTGCCTTTGGAGGTGACGGGCGTGGCGCATCGCTTGCAACTCGTCGGCGGGGCGGGACGAGCCTCGGGTGCTGTGCGTGATGCGATCGTGTGGCTGCCGCCGGGCTATGGGGATGCTGAGAATGCAGGGCGGGCCTATCCGGTGCTGTACATGCTTGATGGTCAGCATGTGTTCATGCAGCAGCCGGGGGCGCCGGGCGAGTGGCGAGCGGACGAGACAGCGACGGCGATGATCCGGGATGGGGTGATCGAGCCGATCATCATCGTCGGCATCCCGAATGCGGGCCGGGCGCGGGCGGATGAGTATCTGCCGGCCGGGTTGATCGATGATGTCGAGCCCTCGGCTGATGCGTTTGTGGCGTGGATCGAGCAGCGGGTGATGCCTCGGGTGGAGCGGGCGTTTCGTGTTAAAGCCGGGCCGGAGCATACCGCGATCGGCGGGGCGAGCTTCGGCGGCGTCTTTGCCCTGTACGCTTCCAGCGAGAGGCCCGATCTGTTCGGCAAGGCCATTGTCGAGAGCCCGTCGGTGCTTTCACGCGATGGGCTGATGCTGAAGCGTTTTTTGACGATGAAGCGTTGGCCTGAGGTGGTGTTCATCGGGATGGGCGACACGGAGACGGGGGCTGCTGGGGACGAGTTGAATCTTCGGTATGTCGAGGCTGCCGGGGAACTGGCGCAGGCGGCCGGGGATGCGGGCTCGCGCGTCGAGATGGTTATTGGTGACAATGCGGTTCACGATGAAAACGCCTGGGCCGAGCGATTCGGGGCGGCTCTGGAACACCTGTTCGGCACCGGGCAGATCAGGCGATAGGGCCGGGCACTCGATTCCATGGGTTGTTTTCAATTTTATCCAAGGATCGGAAGCGGTCGGTAGCGGCCGTTGAGGATGGTCTTCGAATCGGCGCTGAGCCATTGTTCGAGGATGCCAGCGTAGACGCTGCGGAAGTCGATCTGGTATTTGAGGTCGCCGTTGTCGAGATCTCGGAGCGATGGGTGGTCACCGATGATGCCCTTTCGGACCATGGGGCCAAAGAGGAACATGGGAGCTGCGGTGCCGTGATCGGTGCCGCCCGATGCGTTCTGGCTGACGCGTCTTCCGAACTCGCTGAAGCACATGGAGAGGACTCGGCCGTCGTTTTCCTGCCGCTTGAGGTCGGTGTAGAAGGCGCGCATGGCGTCGGCGAACTGGCGCAGGAGGTTGGCCTGCGTGCCGTTGACGTTGCCCTGACCGGCGTGCGTGTCGAAGCCGCCCATGGTGACGTAGTAGACGCGGGTCTTGAGCCCGGCGCGGATCATCGAAGCGACCATCTGGAGCTGGCGGGCCAGGTCGGAGTTTGGATACTGCACGAGCGGGGTCTGGCTAACGGCCTTCCGGATCAGGTCGCTGGAGACCTGCGCTTCGAGCGAGGTGCGCATGAGGAAGTCGGCGTTGGGATGATCGTTGTCGGGGTCGTTGGCCTGACGCTGGGTGAGTTTGTGGTAGGGTTCGACGAGTGAGCCGTGGATATCTTCGCCCATCCATCGGAAGAGGTCGGGGGTTTCAAAGGCGATGGGTTTGATCTTGCCGCCCTCCATCGCGAGCGGTGCGGTTCGACCGATGGCGATGGCGGGCATTGGGTTCGTGGAGTTGTCAGCGGATGGAGTTTGGCGTTTTGAGCGTGAGGAATCTGGTCTTCCGGATTCGCCCTTGCCGTAGCCGCAGCAGGTGGCGTCGAGGTATCTGCTGATCCAGCCGTTGCCGGTTGCGGAGGTGTCAGCGGTCTGCCAGATGTCCATGGATTTGAAGTGCGATCGGTTCGGATTTGGATAGCCGACGCCTTGGATGAGTCCGAGGAGTCCTTCGTCGTAGAGGGATTTGAGTCCTTCCAGGGCGGGGTGGAGTGCGATGTCTCCTCCGCCGAGGCCGAGCGTTTGGGCTCGTCCGATGGCGATGGTTGGTCTGGCGCGGTAGTACTCATCGAATCCGATGGGAACGACGGTGTTGAGCCCGTCGTTGCCGCCACCGAGCTGGACGACGACGAGGATGTTGCCCTCATCGACGCCGGGGATCGAGCTGAGGCCGAGCTCGGGCATGGGCAGGCCCATCGCCGAGGCCTGAAGGAAGTGGGGGACCGCGACGGCAGCCGAGGCCAGCGTGATCGATTGTCCGAGAAAGACTCGGCGCGTGTAGGCCCGGGCTTCGGATGGGTTGTGGTGCAGGTTCATGGTGCGATCCCTCAAGAATCAAATTCACAAAGATTCGGGAAATATGTATTGCCAGTTCAGCACAGTTGATACTCCGGCATCGAGGTGACGAGCAGGAGCAGGCCTGTGATGGTGTCCCGGTTGATCTGGTCGCCCTGCTCGCTGAGGAATCGGCGCACGATCTCTACGGGCGCCCCGGACGTGGTTCCGAGTGTGAACCGCATGATGTAGCTGGTGACGGCTATCGGGTCCTCGGCCGAACCGGGCATGGCCTGGTCGAGTTGCTTGAGCAGGGGCATGGGGTCGTATCGTTCCTCGTCGGCCAGGGCGTCGTAGCCGGACGGGAGTTTGCCGGTGAGGAGATAGGCAAGGATGTTCTGCCGGACG
>DRKT01000162.1 GCA_011053195.1 Phycisphaerales bacterium
AGGCCAAGGTCGGCCAGCGGGTGTACCTGAGTGATGAGGCATGGTCGGTACACGCGGGGCTCGTGGTTGGTGAAATCATCTCGGTGGAGGCCTCTGCTGAAAGTCCGCTTCGGCAGGTCATTACGGTTCGGCCGGTGATTGATCCCCGCCGGGTTGCGAGTGTGGTGATTCGGGTGCCGGAGGACGGGTCATGAGTTGGGGTATGTATGCGTTGACACTTTGGCTCGCACTCGGGCTTGATCTTGGGCTTCGGTCGGTGCTTCGTCTTGGCGATGGGGCCGTGGCGCCGAGCTTTGTGCTGCCGGTGGTGGTATTCGTGTCGCTGTATGCCCCGCCCCGCACGGTGACGATCGCAGCATTGGTCGCCGGTCTCGTGATTGATCTGAGTTCACCGGTGACGGTGCCGGGGGGGACAACGGCATTGGTTCCGGGCCCGAATGCGCTCGGGATGGTGCTGGCTTCGCAGTTGGTGCTCGGAGCCCGAGGGCTGGTGTTTCTCAACAGCCCGGTGACGCTGATCGTCCTGACGCCGGTGGCCGGTGCAGTGTGGCAAATTGTGGTGACGGCGGCTTTCGGTGCCCGTGAGTTGTATGACCCGATCGGCTTTCAGGCGGGACCGGAATTGGTGCAGAGGTTGATTTCGGCGATGTATTCGGTATTACCGGCCGTGGGATTGTGGTTGCCGCTCAGGTGGTTGGGATGGTTGTTTGGGTTTGAATCAGCGCACACCAGCCGGTATGCGGTGAGCCGGCGGTAGAGCGGATTCGAATTGTTCAGTTGCGCGGTCCGCGGAGTTTCGGTCCGCGCTCGCCATCGGCTCCGCCTAGGAAACCGGCGTAATTCCGCATGAGGAGGTTGGCCTCGATGCGCTGGACGAAGTCCATGATGACCGAGACCACGATGAGCAGACCGGTGCCGCCGAGGAACTGGGTGACGGAGAAGTCGATGTTGAGCGCACGGTTGACCACCATCGGCAGCACAGCGATCACCGCGAGGAATGCAGCTCCGACATAGGTGACCCGTTCCATGACGTTCTCGAGGTATTCCGCGGTTCTTGGCCCTGGACGCAGGCCCGGGATGAATGAGCCGTGGTCGCGGAGTTGCTTGGACATTTCCTCTGGATTGAACTGGACGGTGATCCAGAAGTAACTGAAGAAGAAGACCATGATGATGTAGGCGATGACATATGGGTATTCGCCGAAGTTGAAGTTGTTGCTGAGCCAGGAGACGATGGCCTTCCATGTTGTGCCATCGACGGCGGAGCTGTCCAGAGCGCCGAAGAGAACGGACGGAAAGATCATGAGGGAGCTTGCAAAGATGATGGGCATGACGCCGCCGTGGTTGACGCGAAGCGGGAGATAGGAACGCTGTCCGCCATAGACCTTTCGGCCTCGTGTGTGCTTGGCCTGCTGAATCGGGATGCGCCGCTGGGCGACGGTCATAATGACGGAGCCGGCAACGACCAGAATGAAGCCACCGATGATCATGAGCAAACCGAGCGGCCCGAGTTTCTGGGGATCGGAGGCGTCGTAGTTGTTGATGATCCACGCAATGGCTTGGGGCATGCCGGAGAGGATGCCGGCCATGATGATCATGGAGACGCCGTTGCCGATGCCGTACTTGTCGATCTGTTCACCGAGCCACATGAGAAAGATGGCGCCCGCGGTGAGCGCCGAGATCGACATGACCCACCAAAGCGGGTTGCTGGCCCATTGGGCGTAGACGAGGCCGCCGCCCTGGCCGGCGTTCGTGATGAAGCTGAGCCACGCGAACCCCTGAACGATGCAGAGCCCAACGGTGACATAGCGGGTCCATTCCTGGATTTTTTGCTGGCCGGTTGGCCCCTCTTGCTGGATTTTCTTCAGGGCTGGGGAGACGGAAGAAAGAAGTTGGAAGATGATTGATGCGGAAATATATGGCATGATGCCGAGGCCGAAGATGGTGGAGTGGCTGAATGATCCGCCGGAGAAGATGGCGACGTATTCGGCGGCTCGCCCGGCGGCGTTGCCGGAAGACTTCGCCAGATCGAAATAGCTTTTCAGCGCGGACTGGTCGACGCCCGGAAGCGGGATCCAGTAACCGATTCGATAGACCGCGAGCATCCCGAGCGTGAACAGGATCTTTGTCCGGAGCTCTGGTATGCGAAAGATATTCGCAATCGCCTGAAACATGCTGTTGTGTGCTCCAAAGGAATCGTGTTGTTCGGGGGTTGCTCAGCGGACGGGCGGTGGCGGGAATCAGTCCGCTTTCTTCCCTCTGCGCAGTTTTTTCGTGAGGTTCTTGGGTGTGCGGTCTTCGGAATTGCGGTCGATGCCCCGGACCTTGTCGCGTCGGGTACCGGTTTCATGGACGCTGCCGCCGGCGGCCTCGATGTGCTTGCGGGCGCCATCGGTGACGCGATTGACCTTGACTTCGAGCTTGACACTGAGCGGCTCATCAAGAGCACCAAGAACCTTGATGTCTCGGCTGAGATCACGGACAAGCCCGGCCTTGACGAGTGATTCCGGTGTGACCGAACCACCATCTGCGAAATCGGCGTGTTTGACGATTTCGCGGAGATTGACGGCCCAGAACTTCGTTGAGAAGTTGACATTCGAGAAGCCGAACTTCGGCATGCGCCGGAAGTACGGCATCTGGCCGCCCTCAAACTGGAAACGGGTGCTGTGGCCCCGCCGGCTTCCGGCGCCCTTGTGGCCTCGGCCGGCCTGCTTGCCCCAGCCCGAGCCGTGGCCGCGACCGACACGCTTGCGGTTGCGGTTCTTTCCGGCCAGCTCTGTGATTTCGTGAATCATCATGATGAATCATCCTTGACAGCGTTTGGTCTGCCGCCTTCATGTGCAATGTTCTAGCTCTCGTTCTTGTCAGCCTCGTCCTTGTCGGAGGAATTCTCCGCATCGGAGTTGGGCGATTCGGCCTCGGGGGTTGGAGCTTCCGTGGAGTTGTCCTCGTCCGCTTTGGCTTCTTCTTTTTGTTCAGGCTTCTCAAGCCGGACTTCCTCAGCGGTGAGGACTCTGCCCGATGATGTTCCGCCGCTGCCGGAGGACATGAACCGCTGGGCGCGTTCGATGCGTTCTTCGATGTCTGTGGATTCGATCTCGACGCCGCGGAGTTCGGCGATGAGTTCCTTTGTTCGGAGTCGGCCAAGGGCATCGAAGACGGCCTTGATGACGTTGATTTTGTTGGTTGAGCCATAGACCTTGGTCATACAATCGGTAATACCGACGAGCTCGAGGATCGAACGGACACTGGAGCCGGCGATGACACCGGTACCGGGCGAGGCCGGGAGGAGTCTTACGGTGGTGGCGAGGAATCGTCCCTCGATTTCGTGGGGGATGGTTCCGCCGACGAGTGGGACCGAGATGATGTTCCTCTTGGCGTGCTTCTCCGCTTTTTCGATCGCGGCTGGCACTTCCTGACTCTTGGCGTGCGCATATCCGGCGCGCCCTCGGCGGTCGCCGACGATCACCATTGCTCCGAAGCTGAATCGCCGGCCACCCTTGACCGTTGCGGCGGTCCTGAAGATGCCCGCGGTGTGCGTTTCGAGCTGCGACGATTTTTCCATCAATTCAGCCATGCTTTTCCCATCCGCAGTTTGGTTGCTGCGATCAATCGGTATCCTTTAGAACTGCAATCCGCCTTCTCGGGCGCCATCGGCGAGGGCCTTGACGCGACCATGGAAGCGGAAGCCGCCACGATCGAAGACTACTTTTTTCACTCCAGCGGCGGTTGCCCGTTCGGCGATTTTCTCGCCCACGACTTTCGCAGCCGCGATATTGCCGGTGTTGTCCAGCGCGATGCCTTTGTCTCTGGTGGAGGCTGCGACGATGGTGCGACCTTCGAGATCGTCGATGAGTTGGGCGTAGACATGGTTGAGCGATCGGTAGACCGCAAGTCGCGGACAGTCCGCAGTACCCATGATTCTCTTGCGTGCGTTCTTTCGCCGACGCCACTGCCGCTTTGCTTTGAGTTTGTTTCTGTTCATGACTTTGACCTGTCCGGGCGTTGTGCCCCGCTGAGTGGACGATGCTTCGTGGGTTAGCTGCCGAACTGTTTGCCCTGCTTGCGACGGATGACCTCATCGGTGTATTTGATGCCCTTGCCGTTGTATGGTTCGGGCTTGCGCACGGCACGGGTCATGGCTGCCATCTGTCCGACAGCCTGCTTGTCCGGCCCTGAGATACGGACGATCTGCTTGTCGACCTTAACCTCGACGCCATCGGGGATGGTGACGGGGATCGGTGAGGCGTAGCCGACGCTGAGCTTGAGCTCCTTGCCGGCGACCTGCGCGCCCCAGCCGACACCGACGATATCAAGCGAACGCTCATAGCCCGAATTGACGCCGACGACCATGTTGTTGATCAGCGAGCGTGTGGTGCCCCAGAGGGCGCGGGCCTGACGGGTTGCAGCGCCGCGGATGGAGCAGACGACGGACTTGCCATCGTCACCCATCGCGATCTCGATCTCCGGTCGGAAGGTGCGTGTGAGGGTGCCCTTGGGGCCCTCGACTGTAACGGTCTGTCCATCGACGGAGACCTTGACCCCGGCTGGGATTTCGACTGGTTTGTTTCCTACTCGCGACATCGCGGAGCTCCTGAGACGTTGTTTCTGCCGATCAATCGATGGTGCACAGTAATTCGCCGCCGACACGTTTTTCCCGGCACTGGCGATCCGAGAGCACACCGCTGGATGTGGAGACGATAGCGATGCCCATGCCCTGGAGTGGTCGCGGGAGATCGTCGACCCCGGCATAGACGCGGCAACCGGGTTTGCTCTCGCGGGTGAGGCGGTTGAGGACCTGCTCGCCGCGAGGGCCGTACTTGAGCTGGATACGGATCAGCCCTTGTCGACCGTCTTCGACCACGTCGTAGCCTTTGATGTATCCCTCGCTGACGAGCACATCGGCGATGCCTCGGCAGACCTTGCTGTTGAGGCAGTCCACCTGTTTGGTGCGGTTTCTGACCGCGTTCCGGATGCGTGTGATCATGTCAGCGATCGGGTCACTCATTGCCATTGTCATCTATCCTCGACGAGAGCGCCTCGTCATCGTTCGTCATGGGCGGCAGCCGCCCGGACCATTGAATTACCAGCTTGACTTTCTCATTCCCGGGACTTTGCCTTCGAGGGCAAGCTTTCTGAGCATGATTCGGCTGACGCGGAACTTGCGGTAGACACCGCGTGCCCGGCCGGTAAGCTCACAGCGACGGACGGTTCGGGATGAGAACTTCGGGGTTCTCTTTGCCTTGGCGATCTGTGCTTTGCTAGCCATTTACTTCTTTGCCTCGCTCTTCTGGAACGGCATTCCCAGCTCGTCGAGCACGAATCTGCTGAGCTCGGCGTTGGAATTGCTGAACACGAAATTGATGTTCATGCCGTGGGTGAAGTTCACCTCGGCCATGTTGATTTCGGGGAATACGCCCTGCTCGGTCAGGCCGGTGGAGTAATTGCCCTGGCGGTCGAAGGCCTTGGGGGACAGGCCCCGAAAGTCCTTGATACGCGGCGTGGCCAGGTGGATGAAGCGTTCGAGAAAGTACCACATGCGGTCCCGGCGGAGCGTGACCATCAGGGCGGAGTCGTAGCCCTCGCGGACCTTGAAGTTGGAGACGCTTTTCTTGGCCTGGATGAAGATGGGCTTCTGGCCGGAGATGGTGGTCAGCGTGTCGGCAACGGTCTGTTTGATATTTGCGGGGACCTTGGTGCCGTCGAGATGCCTGCCGATGTTGACATTGAGCACGATCTTCTCGAGCTTGGGCTGCGCCATCGGATTGGTGATGCCGAATTTTTCACCGATCTGCTTGCGGATGCTCTCCTTGAAGAGCTTTTCCAGCCTTGGCTCGGGCAGCGGCCCGGTCGGCTCGCTGGTGTCGGCTTTCTTTTTCTTTGCCATTGCTCATGCTCCGCCGCATTGTCGCGGCCAGTGTTCCTGCGTGAATCGTTTACTTCTTTTTGGGCGGGCTGATCTGACCGAGGACCCGCCCATCGCGGACGGCGACCCGGTCTTTGCTGCCGTCGCTGTTGATCTGGAATCGGACCCGCGTGGGCATGCCATCGACAACGGGGCTGACGTTTGAGATGTGGATCGAGGCTTCTTTGGTGATGATCGATCCCTGCGGGACGAGCCGATTCGGCTTGACGTGCTTGGTCTGGAGGTTGATGCCCTTGACGATGACGCGGTCCCGCTTGACAAGGACGCGCGAGATCTCGCCGACCTGCCCCTTGTGTGAGCCAGCGGTAATCATGACCTGGTCACCCTTACGAACGTGTCTTGCAGCCATCACACCACCTCCGGGGCAAGCGAAACGATTTTCATGAAGTTCTTTTCGCGGAGTTCACGGGCGACGGGGCCGAAGATGCGTGTGCCCTTCGGGTTGCCCTCGTCGTTGATGAGCACGACCGCGTTTGTGTCGAAGGCGACATACGAGCCGTCGGGCCTGCGTGTCGGTTTTTTGGTCCGGACGACGATGGCCTTGGACTTGTCACCGGACTTGACGTCCGAGCCGGGGAGGGCTTTTTTGACGGAGATCATGACTTTGTCACCGACGAAGGCCTGTTTGCGTGTGTACTGGCCGCGCGCGGTCGAGCCGCCGTAGACACGGATGATGTAGGCGATTTTGGCGCCGGAGTTGTCTGCGACCTCGCATCTTGATTCTTGCTGAAGCATCTCGTGCATCCTTCCAGCGGGTTTCAGGCCCCGCCCATGCTGCGAACGACCCGGACCAGTTCCCAGCTCTTTGTTTTGCTGATTGGCCGGCACTCCCGAACCTCAACGACATCGCCTTTGTGGGAGATGTTGTTCTCGTCGTGGACGTGGAGAACGGTTCTTCTGCGGACAAACTTGCCGTACTTCGGGTGCTTGGTCATGAAGTTGACGACCACCCGTCGAGACTTGTCCCGCTTGTCGGATTCGACCGTGCCCTGGCGAACCCTGGTCTTTGTTTCATTGGTCGATTGTTCGGTCACTCGTGATTCCTTCTCGCCCGGTCGGGCAATGGCATGGGTACGGCCATGCGCTGTCATTCATCTATGCTGTCGTCGCCGAGGCGCGTCGGCGGGTTTGCTCGGTCCTGAGCCTGGCCACGTTTCGGCGCAGGGATCTGAACTGGGAGTTGTCTTCCACTTTTTCCATCACCGTCTGAGAGCGGAGCTTGTAGATCTGGTCCCGAAATTTTCGGATCGAGACAGCGATCTCTTCATCGGTGAGATCACGGACCTTGCTGCCGGTGAGTTCTTCTTTCTTGGCCATTTCGCAGGACTCCTGATCTGCCTGAACTCAGACGCTGACGCGTCTTCCCACGAACCGGCAACGCACCGGCATCTTCATCGCGACACGGACGAGTGTCTGGCGTGCAAAGGACTCGGGCACGCCGGCCATTTCGTAGAGCATGGTTCCCCGCTTGACGCGGGCTGCCCAGTAGTCCACGTCGGCCTTGCCCTTGCCCATGCGGGTTTCGAGGGGCTTCTTGGAGACGGGCTTGTCGGGGAAGACACGGATGAACAGCTTGCCCTGGCGCTTGGAAAAGTGCTGGGCCGCGATTCGGCCGGCTTCGAGCTGGCGGGCGGTGATCCAGGCGGACTCCAGGCTTTGCAGGCCGAAGTCGCCATAGGCCACGTAGTTGCCTTTGGTCGCGTTTCGGTTGACGCGGCTTGTTCGCCGGAACTCTTTCCGGTGCTTGACTCTTTTGGGCATCAGTGCCATTTGAACGCCTCATTCCTCTGCTTCGGCACACGGATCACGGCAATCCGTGTGCGGTGGTTGCTACCTTCGACCCCGAGCGCGGGCCTGACCACCCGCGGCATTTGAAGCGGTCTCGTCCTGCTCGGTCGAGTACGGCCCCTTGTAAATCCACACCTTGACACCAATCACGCCGGAGGGCGTGTGGCTCTCGGCGAAGCCGTAGTCGACATGCGCCTGCAGCGTGCTGAGCGGAAGCGAGCCATGACGGACATCAACGCTTCGGCTCATCTCGGCGCCGCCGAGCCGGCCGCTGATGAGAATGCGGACACCCTGGGCGCCGGCCTGCATGACCGAGTCGGCCCGCATCTTGATGGTCCGGCGGAAGCCCCGGCTTTTCTTGAGCTGCTCGGCCACTGCCTCGGCAACGAGCTGGGCCGACATGTCCGGGTTCTTGATCTCGATAATCGAGATGCCGACCTTTCGGCCGGTCATGTACTGGAGTTCCTGCGTGATCCGCTCGACCTCGGCGCCCTTGGGACCGATGACCAGACCGGGCCTGGCGGTGCGGATGATGATCTTGAGTTCTTCGCGGGTGCGCTCGATCAGGATCTCGCTGACCGCGGCGTACGGCGGCTTGCGGTTGAGCCTGTTGTCGAGGAACTTGCGGATCTTTTCGTCTTCGACCAGAAGCTCACCGAAAAGCGCCTTGGGGGCGTACCACCGGCTGCGGTGGGCCTCGGTGATGCCGAGTCGGAGTCCGAACGGGTGAGTTTTCTGTCCCATCAGTGCCGCTCCTCGATCGTGACGGTGATGTGGCTTGTTCTCTTGAGGATGGGGTGCGCCCGTCCCCGGTCCTTGGGTTGGAAGCGTTTGATCGGCGGTCCTTCATCGACCCGGCTCTCCGAGATGTAGAGCATGGAGTCGTCGACATCGTTTTGCTCGGCCTCGGCATATGCAGCGGAGAGCGCCTTCTGGATGTTCGTCGCGGCCCGCTTGGTCGAGAATGTGAGCATCTCGAGGGCCTCGGCGACCTGCTTGCCCCGGATCATGTCCGCAACGAGACGGGCCTTGAGCGGGCTGCCCCGGTGGAATCGAACCTCGCTCGTAAACTTGGCGATGTCCTTGACGGGCACACCGAGCGTGTTGGCCAGCGCCCGCAAGTCCGCCGGCTTGCAGCGCGGATGATCGCGACCGGCCATCCAGTTGCGGACAGCCTTGGCTGCGGATTCGCCCTTGAGCCCGACCCGTTCGACGGCAGCGGCAAGCTGATCGACGCCGACGTCTTTCTCGGCTGCGAGGTTTTTCAGGTTGTTGCTATGCACCTTCATTGCGTTTCGCCTTTGGGCCGGGGTCGGCCCGTGGAGTCAGCCCGATTACTTCGAGCGGATGCCTTCTTTCTTGTTCGTGTGTCCTCTGAATGTCCGCGTCATGGAGAACTCGCCGAGCTTATGCCCGACCATGTCCTCGGTGATGTAGACATCCATGAACATCCTGCCGTTGTGGACCTGGAATGTGTGGCCGACGAACTCGGGTACGATGGTGCATGAACGCGCCCATGTTTTGACGGGTTCGCGGCGTCCATCCTCGTTGAGCTTCTCGATCTTGCGAAAGAGCTTCTCGTCGACGTGCGGTCCTTTTTTCAGGCTTCTGCCCATCTGCTCAGCCCCTCGTTATTTCACTTGCCCGTAGCGTTTGCTCACCCGACGGCGGATGATCAGTTGCGAGCTTGGTTTTCTCTTGTCACGTGTCCGACCACCCTTGGAGAGCGTGCCTGTCGGTCCACACGGAGCGCGTCCACCCTTGGACCGGCCTTCGCCACCACCCAGCGGGTGGGCGTCGTGGCTCATGGCGACGCCGCGCGTCTTCGGCCGACGCCCGAGGTGACGGCTGATGCCGGCCTTGCCGAGCCGGCGGTTCTGGTGGTCGGTGTTGCCGACCTGGCCGATGGTGGCGCGGCAATCAAGGTGGACCCGGCGGGTCTCGCCTGAAGGCAGAACGAGCGTGGCGTAGTCGCCCTCTTTGTTCGTCAACCTGGCTGAAGCACCGGCAGACCGGCACATCTGGCCGCCCCGGCCCGGGTTGAGTTCGATGCAATGGACGTTCATACCGGTCGGGATGAAACGCAGCGGCATCGAGTTGCCTTTGGCGGGTTCGACGGCTTCGGTCGTGTGCGAATGCACCTCGTCGCCATCGGTCAGGCCAACAGGGGCAAGGATGTATCGTTTGATACCATCGGCGTATTGGATCAATGCGATGTTGCACGTACGGTTCGGGTCGTATTCGATCCCGATGACCTTGCCGACGAGGCCGTCACGGTCGCGTCTGCGGAAGTCGATTTTGCGGTACATACGTTTGGCGCCGCCGCCGCGACCCCGGACGGTGATCTTGCCGGAGTTGTTCCGGCCGCCCGTCTTCTTGACCGGCTCCATGAGCGACTTCTCCGGCCGCTTCTTGGTGATCTCCTCGAAGGTCAGGACACTTGCGTTTCGCCTGCCCGGGCTGGTCGGTTTGTACTTTCTGATACCCATCGGACCAACCTCCCTTAGAACAGCTCGATTGTGGCGCCGCCGGCGAGCGTGACCACGGCTTTCTTGGTGACTTTCTGTTCGGAATACCCGTATCGCATGCGGCGACGCTTGCCCTTGCGGACCTGCGTGGAGACACTGGCGACCTTGACGCCATAGAGCTGGCCGACGGCCCGCTTGATGTCGTCCTTGGTGGCCAAGCGGTCAACAAGGAACGTGTATTTGGAATCCTCGGTGGCGTCCGTGGATTTTTCGGTGATGATCGGTTTTTTGATGACGTATGCGGCATCCATCAGCCGGCCCCCCCATCACTCCCGGCGGCGACCGGTTGGCCACGCTTCTTGCCGCGGGGCACCGAGGGACGCCTGGGTTTTTTGTCTTGCTTGCCCATTGGATTGATCTTGGCCGCCTTGCCTGTCTGCGAGCTGGCGCCGTTGATCCACGCTTCGAGTTCGGCCTTTCCGATGATCAGATAACGGTTGTTGAGCATCTCGAAACAGGTCATTTGATCGAGCGGGCAGAGCTGGACATCCGCGACGTTGCGGGCGCTCTTGCGGATGTTGTCGGACTTGTCCGCATCGTTCGAGAGTACAACCAAGGCCGAACGGTTGAGGTTGAGTGCACCGATGAAGTTGACGAACTCCTTGGTTTTGACCGAGTCCATCTTGAGATCGTCGATCACGCGGATCTCGGGGCCGAAGGCTTCGGAGCCGATGATCTTCGAGAGCAGCGCATTGCGGTTGGCCTTGCGTCGCATCTTTTTCGGCATGTCGAGGTGGTAATCCTCGCGGGATCGGGTTTCGGCAAAGGCCCGGCCGCCACCCTTGAACTGGGGCGCCTTTTTGGTCGAGTGCCTCGCTCGGCCGGTCCCCTTCTGCTTATACATTTTGGCTGTCGACCCGGCGATGGCGGCACGGTTCTTGGTGCGCGCCGATCCCTGCCGCCTGTTGGCGTGGTACATCACATACGCTTGTTTGACAAGCGACGGATTGAGGCCGTCATCCGAATAGGATGCGGACAGGGCCGATTCGTCGATGGACATCGACCCGACCTCGGCCCCTTGCATGTTGTAGACAGGCACGTTCATTTCGTGTCCTCGCCCAGACGCCTTGCTCCGGCGGGGCTCGCTGCCCCGCTCCTGATTCGCCTCGCCCGGCCCGCCACCTGTTGCCCCTGTCGGAGCCCCCTCATGCTTGAGGGTGGGACGATCCGAGATCGACTCGGCTGCCATGGATCGGCCGGCGTTGATCGACCGTTCCATACATCGATGTTGCTGCCCGGCGGTTTCGATCTTGGGCGGCTGCCCTCGACCTTCCGGGCCCGCCGACGGGATTTCATTCCCGCCGGCGGTTTCTCACAGAAGAAGCCCGGCCAAACGTGGCCGAGCTTCGTTGACTCTTACCCTGCCGCCGCGGCGGCCTTGCTCTTGTACAGGCGAACAGCCGGGCGGACCCGGACGAGCGCCTTGTTGTGCCCCGGCACCGGCCCCTTGACCAGTATCAGGTTCCGCTCAGGATCGATCTTGATGACATCGAGGCTTCGGACACTGACCTTGCGGTGGCCCAAGTGTCCGGCCATTTTCTTGCCCTTTTTGATCCGGCCCGCTTTGCCCGCGTTGTTGGCGTGGCCTCCGATGGAGCCCGGCGAACGGTGTTTGCGTTCGACGCCGTGGGAGGCGAGCTGGCCCTTGAAGCCGTGGCGTTTCATGCCGCCGGCGAAGCCCTTGCCCTTGCTCAGGCCCGAGACATCAACGTACTTGACGTCGGCCATATCGGCGACGGTGAGGACCTGGCCGAGCTCGAAGGATGCGTCGTTATCCTCGGTGCGGAACTCGGCGTGATGCTGCTTGGGGGTGGTTCCCGCCTTGGCATCGTGTCCGATGATCGGGATGGTCGTTGTTCTCGGGGCCCGTTCGCCGAAGCCGATCTGGACGCCGGCATAGCCATCGCGTTCAGGCGTGCGGACCTGCGTCACGACGCACGGGCCGAGCTCGATCACGGTGACGGGAATGCTCTTGCCCGTCTCGTCGAACACCCGGGTCATCCCAAGTTTTTTCCCCAGCATCGTCGGTGCCATTGGTGGCCTGTCCTATCCATTTCCATTGCCTTGCCCACTGCCTGGGCTCTGGCGTTTGCTTCGTTCCTTACGCCTTGATCTTGACGAACACGCCGGCCGGGACGACGAGGCGGTTGAGCGCTTCGACGGTCCTGGCGTTTGGCTCGTAGATGTCGATGATCCGCTTATGCGTACGGATCTCGAACTGCTCCCGGCTTTTCTTATTCACAAACGGGCTTCGCAGCACCGTATACTTCTCGATTCGGGTGGGCAGCGGCACGGGGCCACTGACCTTCGCGTTCGTGCGCTTGGCGTGGTCCACGATTTCCTTGGCCGACGCATCAAGCGCCAGGTGGTCGTAGGCCTCCATCCGAATGCGGATCTTTCCGCCGTCCATCGAACGCTCCACTTCTGCATGGTTCCCGAGGGCAGAACCGTACCCCTGCGAGCCGCATGGCGCCGCAGCCTGATCCAACACGCCCGGCTGGGTCGCTCCCAGCGTTCCGGCGTACGCTACTTCGTTGTATGGAGACCCGTCACGAACCCGCGACGACACCACCCTCCGACCGGGTAACCCCGATTCGGAGAGCAAGCGTACGCATCACTGGGCGTCGGTCAACATATCCGGGCCATCCTGTCGAATAAAATATTGCCCTGTGGGGGTAATTTCACCGGGCCAAGCGGCCTTGGAGCACCAAAATGAACCCGATCCGACCCTTGATCCTGTGTCTGTCCCTCGCCCTGTGCGGATCGGCGCACGCCGGTCAGTCGGCCCCGCAGCCGACCGAGCAGAGTCAGACGTCGCCGATCGAACTGGCTCAGAACCCCTTGGACCTGCCGGGGTTGGGTCTGGACATCCGTCTGCCGGTCGGCTCGACGGCCTCTTCCCGGCGGATCAGCCGGGAGGTCTTCGCGGATGTCATCGGCAAGGATCAGCTCTGGCGATTGACCATCAGCACCCGCAGCAGCGCGGATAAGGAGCTTGGAGCCGAGAAGGCTGCCGATCAGATCCTCGAAAACCTACAGGCCTCCTTCGGGGTGTCCAGTTCGAGCGATCCGAACGAGACCATCGGGACCTTCGCCCGGGTGCTCGATCCGGTCTCACCCATCACATTCAAGGGCGGGACTGCGTACCGGTTCTTTCTGTTCCAACCCACCCCCGACGAGAAGGCGCCAAACACTGTCAGAGGCGTGGCGGTCATCAAGGTCGGACCGGGACAGATGCTGGTTTGGGACATGACGGCTCCCGAATCAAACTACGCGCAGGCCAAAGCCGCCATGGACGCGACTCTGGCAGCGGTGACGACGCGGGATGCAAACTTCGAGGACATCGACCGCGGGATCTCGCTCAAGGCCGGTCACGAACTGATCATGGGCATGAGCCCGGACCGGATGCGGAGCGTGTATGACAGCTTCGGCGAGCGTTGGTATCGGCTGTATCAGGAGGCGACCGAAGACTCGCCGGAACAGGAGATCGGATACCGGCGGGTCCGTGCGTGGTCCGGCGTGCGCTCGGATCTTGGCGGATCGCGTGCCGTCAGCGGCAAGGCGGGCCAGACACCCGGCCTGCTCGTTCAGATCGAGGCCAGAACGCTGGGCGATACGCCGCCGGGTGGCGAACGGATCATTTATGATTCCAAAGGCACCTATTTTATGAGCGATGACATGTCGCAGGAAGCATGGAAGTTGGTGGTGGTGATCAAGCAGGGACGCAAGTCGACGACCTATACCGAGGTCGGAGCGAGGGACGGGTTCGAGGAGCTGCTCGTGACGACGGCTGACCCGTCCGGCGGAGGCGACACCTTGAAACTGGAGATCAAGGAAGATGGATACCTGCCGATCTCGGCGGCTTTGATCCTGCCGTCTCTGCTCGCCGAGACCGGGGCAACGGGCGATGTGGCGTTTTATACGTACCGTTCGGATGCCTCGGCTGTGACGTTTCGGCACGATTCGATCCGGCATGACCCGGACAATCCGGGTGGATGGATCCACAAGACAAGCGTCTCGCACGACAGCCCGGTGATCGTCAAGTATGTCGATCCTGATGGGAGCATCTTACGGGAAGAGCTTCCCGGCGGCCGACGGTGGGTTCGGACTTCGCTTCAGGAATTATCAAAAATATGGCGATCCAAGAGATTACCAATGGGCTAGGTCGTGGTGAACGGGTCGCATCGTGATGTCGAGCGGGAGATCCCCTCACGAATGCACTCTGGTTGCCCGATCAGTGTCTAACTCTGGTGGCATTGACAGTTGCTCGAGGAGCAGCACGAAGCCGATGTTTCGGGCGTCGATTCGGTTGAGCAGCACGAAACA
>DRKT01000163.1 GCA_011053195.1 Phycisphaerales bacterium
GGCGGGATGCTCGTCGCCGACGAGGGCGAGATCCGACTGAACAGTGCCACAATCGAGGGAGGCGACTATCTCGCAATCGGCGCCGGACTCCTGCGCGCCGACTCGGGGACAGAACTTCTCAGCGGCGTCACGCTCAACGGCCCGATGCGGGTGGACTTTGGCACGACGGTTCAGGTCGATGCCGATGGCTTGACCAACAACGGCATCATGCAACTCAACCCAGACAATTCTTCTTCGAACTCGATTCTCCTGTTTACAGCCGACGCGGCACTTGGCGGTACGGGCGAGATCCAGATGCGCACAGGCTCAGATAACTCCCAGATCAATACCGATCCGACGTTCACCATGACCCAGGCCTCCACCCATACCATCCGCGGCGTGGGGCAGATCAACGCAGCGATGGTCAACAACGGCACCATCCGTGCAGATGTTGCGGTTACGTTGTCTGGATCAAGTCTTGATCTCCGGATGAACGACAAAACCAACGCCGGCGTGATGTCCGCGGAATCCGGGTCGGTTCTTCACATCACCGGAATCTCGCTCACGCAGACCGGTGCCGGCGAACTCCAGGCCAATGATGGCGAAGTCCGCCTGACCAGCGCCACGCTGAGCGGCGGCACAATCGAAGGAACCGGCACTGGCACATACTCGTGCAACGCATTGACCACGTTCCAGGGGGTCACCGCCAACGCTGACGGCAACATCAATTTTGGTTCGACCCTGACCATCCTCGGGCCTGTGTTCAACAACAACGGCCTGCTCCGTGCCAATCCGATCAATTCTTCAGCCGATGGCATCATTGCCTTCCCGGCGGATGGCGCTCTGAACACGACCGGGGGCGGCGAAATCAATCTCTTTGCAACCGGACTCAACAGCCAGATCGACGGTCCCGGCATCGTCACCAACGGACCGGGCCACACGATCTCGGGTAACGGCACCATTGACACCGAACTCGTCAATTCCGGCATCCTCTCGCCCGGCAATGGGGCCATCGGCACGCTCAATGCGTCCGGTGATGTCACCTTCACAAGCTCCGGCTCGATGACCATCGAGATCGGAGACGCCGGGGCTTCCGACCGCCTGGCCGTTTCCGGCACTGCCAATCTCGCCGGCACGCTTGATGTCGTCCTTGCCAGCGGTTTCACGCCGACGCTCGCCATTGATTACACCATCCTCACCGCCGGCAGCGTCAACGGCACCTTCGACACCGAGAACCTCATCATTGATGGCAATCTCATCACCCGAGTTCTCTATGAGCCGACGCAGGTCCGCCTCGTGACGCGCTGCATCGCGGATGTCAACCTCGACGGGACGGTCGATCCGTCCGACTTCTCGGCGTGGATCGCGGCCTTCAACGCGGGCAGTGTTCTCGCCGATCAGAACCTCGATGGCAACGTGTCACCAGCCGACTTCGCGGCGTGGATCGCCAACTTCAACGCCGGCTGTCCGTAAACTCCAGATCACGAATCAGGATCAAACATCCACACCAAGCCCAAGCCCTGTGAGAACGGGGCTTGGGCTGTTCATTTCGCGCGCTGGTTCATCGGAATCCGGCGAGCCCATCGGGCCGACACGGATCAGGCCACGCTGCGGGCGCCCGTGATCGCCGGCGTATCACCCGGACGCGACCACGCGATCGCCAGATTCCGCGGGTGGTCCGCAAATCGCAGGTGGTCGAGGTAGTGCCGGAGCTGCGTATCCGAAAACTGGTCGAGGAAGGCCGCCGATGCCGTTTTGTTCCGGCCGATGATCCTCGCGATCACCTGCTCTCGGCCGAGGTCCGCCGAGCTTTCCGAATCCCGGCAAGCGGGCTCTGCTGCCGGCTTCGGCGAACGGTTCTCGGCGAGATCATCAAACCCAAACAGCGTGTCCATCGACTTCTCCTGGCGGTGGGGGGCAAAGCAAAGAAACGTCCCATCGCCGGCTCCGCCGACTGCGTATCTCCACGTCGGAAATTTGGCCTCGCACGCAACAGTGTGCAATCATCCCACACCATGACCGACCCGATCCTCCTCCCCGAGCGCAACCTTGGCGCACTAACCACCGCACAGAACCAGACCCTCGGCCAAGCCATCCATGCCAACCCCCTTGAATCGGGGTTTGTTGAGAACGTTCAGCCGGAAACCCTGACCCTCGCGTGGGCCGGGTGGTACGACGACGAGGGCGACCCGGCGACCGGGAAGTTCCCGCCCGATCGCCGACTCTGGAATGAGGGTTTGGCCGAGCTGCGAACCCAAGCGGCCGGTTGGTCCCCGAAGTTGGCCGAGATCGGGGCCACCCTGCTTCTCAGGCCGGCCGTCGGTTGCGTCCTCTCCGAAGCGCACAGCTGCGAGGCATTCTTCAAGGACCTCGAACTCCCGAACGTCGGCATTCTCTTCGACCCGGCCGCTCTGCTGACGCCCGAGATGTACCCAGACGTTGCCGACCATCTCGACCGATTCTTCGACTCCTTCGCCCGGATGGATGCCTGCTTCGGCGTCGTGCTCTCGGGATTCGATCTTGACAGCCCCGGCTCGCAGCGCCCATCGATGGACCCCGAACGTCCGTTCGATCGTGTGCTCATCGAAACATGGCGTCGGTCGCCGCTGACCGAACGAACCGTGGCCGTTCACAACCGTGCGGACCTGACCGCCATCGCCTAAGCTAGTACCCGGAGATACGCCATGACGAACGCCAAGCTCGATCATCCCACCTTCGCCCGCGTCAAAGAGGCCTTCCCGGAGGCCAAGCTCCGGGCGACCGAATTCCGCGATCAGGCCACACTCATCGTCGAGCCCAGCGACCTGCACCGCATCATGGCGTTCCTCAAGGATGACCCGAACTGCCGGTATGACTTCCTCTCCGACGTCATCGGCATCGACTATCTCAACTATCCCGCCGAGATGCCCGGTCGATTCGCGGTTGTCTACAACCTCGTTTCGTATCCGAACGATCGCCGGTTCTTTGTCAAGGTTTTCCTCGATCCGTCCATCCCGACCGATGGCATCGAAGAAGACCCGGCCCTCTATCTCGATTCCGTGACGGATCTCTGGGCGGGTGCCGAGTGGACCGAACGCGAGGTCTTCGACATGTTCGGCATCCGCTTTCGCAATCACCCGGATCTGCGCCGCATTCTCCTCTGGGAGCAGTTTCCCGCGCATCCGCTGCGGAAGGACTACCCGGTCAAGGGTCGCGGCGAGCGCGAGCTCTACAAGGTTGTCGATCGAACCGACGCCTGACCCGGATCAACGAGGCAGACTGACGGGGTTCGGCCTGAGCACCTCGATGCGCCCGGTCTTGAGCGACCAGATCAACTCCGCAGCGGTGACGGGCGACGCCTGTGACGGATCGAAAAGCGTCACCCAGCCGCCCCCGGCCGCGGTGGCCCGCGCCTTCTGAGTCGATGCGTCATACTTCAGTGCGTCAGCGAGAAGTTGCTGCGCGTCGGATCGAGCCCAGACCGCGCCCGAAGCCTCAACCTCACGCAGTCGCCCGCCATCGGCTGTTTCCGTGAGTGACTCGGATGCACGCTGTTCGTCGAACCCGGCGGTAAGCGATTCACACTCGAGTTCGACGACGGCACCTTCACCTTTGGGCCGGTGCACCATCCGTACTCGGCGCGACATCGAGACGCGGCCCGCGGGCCGATCGAGCAGCAACTGACCATCCCAGTCAAACAGCGCCGAGCCTCGCAATGAATTCTGGTCGCTGGCATCCGGATCGAGCCTGACATCGGAGACGAGCAGCCTTCCTGGTGTCGGCACGCGGAGCTGGCCACTGACATTGTCGACCTCGATGCGCGATCCGATCAACAGCGTCACCTGGGCCGGGTCCGCATCACCAACCTCGGCGAACCGAAGGCTCTCGACCGAGGCCGGCACGTCCTCGGACCCCTCAACCGAAGCGCTGAGAAGCTGGCGATTCAGCCGATCATCTTCTGGTTGCGAGTTGTCGACCGGGCGAACAAGTGCGACGATGTGCTCGCCGAGGATCGTGTCGCGCGACAGCGCGTTGGGCGTCGAGATGGCCCGGACCTCGCCGACCGCCTCGAACTCGCCCGAGTCGTCGGCGTAGTGCATCGAGCCGGTCCACTCCGCGGTTGCCAGCGTGAGCACGCCCTCTTCGTCGAGAAGCGCAAACTCGCCCGCTCCGGGGACTGTGATACCCGAACTCTGGCCGTCAAGCTCGATCTGAGCCGCAGCGACAGTCGCGCCGTTGGCGCCAACCCGCGCCGGCAAGCCTTCGACCTTGACCCATTGCGTTCCGAGCTCGGCGAGGAGTTGATCTCCCTCAGCGAAGGCGCCATCGCTTCGCTCGAACCGGACGTTCTCCGAAGCCCTTGCTTGCGAGACACTGATGCGACCCTGCTCATCCTCGACCAGATCGGCCTCGAGCACACCCGCGGCGATCCGGCTTTCATCTTGCTGACCCATCACGGACCCGGTCGCGATAACCATCGCGGGAACGGATCGGCCGTCGGTGATCTCAAACCGAACATCGAGTCGGTTGGCGCTGAGCTGCCCATCGCTGGTTGTCGCCTCGACACCGCCCGCCAGAACGGCTCGCTCGATCAGCGCGCCGCTCCCCTCGGCAAATCGGGTGTTGATGCTCTCGGCGGAAACCCGGACATCGGCGTCATGCAACTCGACCTGTCCCGAGGCGATCGCCTGTTCGATCGAACCGGTGATCCAGCCCTCTTCAACCCGGAAAACAACATCTGCCTGATCGGACCACGAGACGCTCCGACCGGTCTTGGCCTCGGTCAAAATCCCGGCGCCCGCAGCCTGTCCGATACCCGTCGACAGCCCGATGACCAGAGACTCTCCGATGATCGAACCGGAATCTTCAACATGGAGTTCCGTAGGCTGGCCGTCGTAGCCGGTGAGCGCCAGGATCTTGGAGGTAAATCCATACTCAATCGCGGTCGCCTTGCCCGTGGCCTTGAGGATGTCATCGTGGAAATCGACGACGCCACCCTGATCGGATTCAAAGCGCAGGGCGACATCATCACCCGACCCGAGCGCTGCGGGGCGGTCGCTCATCGGGCGCACGATCGTGGGGCCGACGCATCGGAAGAGGACGGGCTCACTGAGCCGAAGTTCGCGCGCATCCGGAACTTCGGGCTGGCTTGCCGCCACCGCCATCGAGAGCAGGGCGGCTTCGATGCCGATCGGATCATGGTGTCGAGGCATCGTGCGCGCAAAGCCGGCCTCGGGAATCGCGTTGTCGACCAGTCTGATCCAGACTCGCGCCCGGTCGGCTTCGATCCACCGCGCCGGCTGCTCAACGTGGACCGATCCCTCGAACGTCACGGCATAAAACTGCTCGACGCCGCCTGCGCTGCCGGGCTCGGTCGTCGCTGCATTCTCATCATTCTGCGCTGCTGCCGGACGTTCTTGTTGTGCGGATGGAGAGCCGGGAGGGCCGGGGTCATCACCCGGTTCGTTGTTCGCTCTGGCAGCTTCGGGCCGCACGACCGCGATCAGTTCGCCGGGCACTTCGAGAAGTTCGATGCGCTCATCGACTTCATTGAACACCGCACGCAATCCCTCGCACTTGGCGTCGATGGTCGAGCTGGTGACCTTGACCAGTTCGGTGGTCGAGAGTTCGCTGGCGATTGAGTCGAAATCGAGCCAGTCCGTGGTGATGCGGACCGCCGAGTTGGCTTCGGTCGGCTCGGGGAGCGAGCCATCGGACAGGCGCTCAAGTTGGAGCATTTCGACGTTGCCGATGAAGCGGCCGGACTCGGGCTCGCCGGTGACATCGGGCATCAGGAAGGTGGCCGTGTCGGATCTGATGTAGACGAGTGTGTTGTCGGCGAGCAGATACCACGCCTTGGGCTTGATCACCTCGACCTGGTCGGTGTCCCGGATCGAGTTCAGCCTTTCGTAGCTGAGATCCCACGCGATTCGACTCGGGTCGTCCCGATCTTTGAGTTTGATCCGCGCATTGGTCGAAGCGCGGAGCCCCTGGCCCGTCTCCCGGATGTCCGGCGCTTCGTCGGCCGGCTGATCCAGAATGTCCGGGATGTCCTCCGGGGCAAACTCATCCACCGCTGACTTCGGGCCCGGCCCGCCACGCGATGAGATGTAGAGCACGAACGAGATGAGGATCAGCGAAACACCGAGCGCGATCAGCAGCGCCGACCGGCTGGCGCCCCGGCGGGCGGTCGGCGGGGCGGTGACGGTCGGCGGGTGTGATCGATCCTGCTCGGTCATGCAGGCATCGTACCGCGCTGACGGGGCCGGTGACTCAGGATCGGTAGAACGACAGGGCCCGCTCGGTCAGACCCATGGATTCGATGAGCCAGTCGATGGCCTCGCGGACCGCGCCGTGGCCGCCGGGCCGATCGCAGACATAGGAACATGTCGCCCGGACCTCATCAACCGCATCGGCGGGGCACATGGGCATCCCGATGCGGGTGAGCACGGGCAGGTCGTTCCAGTCATCACCGATCGCAGCTGTCTCGTCCGGGGCGATGCCCAACTCGTCAAGGATGGACCGAAGCGTCGCCCATTTGTCGGCGATGCCCTGATGGAGCCGGTCGATGCCGAGCTCGCGGCAGCGGGTTTCGAGGGCCTTGCTGGTTCGGCCGGTGATGATGGCGGTGTGCAGACCGAGCCGCTGCCAGACGACAATACCGAGTCCATCCTTAATGTTGAATCGTTTGGTCTCATCACCTCGGTGGTCGATCGAGATCGAGCCGTCGGTCAGGCACCCATCGACATCGAGAACAAGCAAGCGGACCCGCGACGGATCTGTCGGCGGAGTAGCGGCAGGTGCAGCAGGTTTGGAGGGGCGGGTGCTCACAGAGGGAGGATATGCACGTTCGGCCGGGGCATGGGCGAAGGGAGTCGACGTCCTTATCCGGTTATCCGTGACCCAATCATTTCCGGTCATCATCCGGACATTTGGCCGGCCGGGATCAAGGTCACGCAGCCAACTTCCGATTGACTCGGCATGGGGCGACCTCTACAGTGGCAACTGATGAGACGATATTCTCTGGTCCATCTTATCGGGATGCTTCTGGTTGTTGTGCAATCGGCCGGGGCGATGATCGGGCCGATGGGCGTGTCCATCTGCCGCGAGGCGGATGATTCCTCGCATATCCAGGTGATTGGAACCGCATGTTCGCCGTGTGGCACCGGAGCAAACAGCTCGATGGAGTGCTGCTTAACTTCCGAGTCGGGGGATGAGGGGTGTTCCTGTGTCGGCTGTACCGACGAGCCTGTGGACCAAATTCTTGGTGTTCGACTGGTTCGGGGCGATCAGGTTCCGCCCGAGTTGACCGCGCCGATTATGGTCTGTACCGGAATCGTTGGCTGTTTGCTCGATCAGGTCTGGACTGGTTCTCGGCGGAGCTTCGCCGTCTGTCAGCCGCCGGAACGCGCGGTTCTGTCGAGCCTGCTCGGCCTCCGGGCAACGATTCTCCTTCTGTAAATCCTGAGTGTTTGCACCAATGTGTCAGCTACCGATGGGTGGCTGCTGTCTCTATCGCTGATCGCTCAAGGAACACACAGAGAAATGAACAACACACGATGGCCTCTCTGCGGGCTTGGGGTTGTCCTCGCATCCGGCTGCGCCGGACCGATGGACCGCACCGAACGGAACCATGACTCATGGTCGGTCTCCGATCGGCTTTTGGAGTACGACCAACGCACGTCTGAAGAGCCGACGTATCAGCCAGAGCATCCGGGTGATGCGTTTGAAGGGCTCGAAACGATCGGGTTGGATGATGCGGTGCGCATCGCGATCCAGAACCATCCGCAGCTTCGGTCGGCAGCGTATCGCATTGATGCCGCGACCGGTCGTGTGACGCAGGCCGGGCTGTATCCGAATCCGACGCTCTCGGTTGACATCGAAGGGCTTGGCACCTCGGGCGCCAACGGCGGGGAGTCGATCTATCGGATCGAACAGGAGATCATCCTCGGTCGGAAGCTGCGGCGAGGCGAGGAAGTCGCCGAGGCCGACCTCGAAGCGGCACGATCCGCCCTGAAAGCCGAGCACTATGCCGTGGCCTCCGACATCAGCCGCCGGTACTTCGCCACGGTGGCTGCCGAGGAACGATTGGCAAGATGGACCGAGCTTGGAAAGCTGGCGGACCAACTCCTCGAGGCCGTTTCATCCCAGGCCGATGCCGGCGCCGCGACCGAGCCGGATCGGCTCCGGGCCGAGCTGGTGGTCGAGCAGACACGGGTGAGGATAGAGGGTGTTCGCGCCGAGGCATCGGCAGCGCGCCGCTCGCTCGAATCGGCGATCGGGTGGACGGGCCACGTCAGTCTTCCGTTGAGTTCTTCGCTGGACGAGTTGCCGGAACTGGGCAACCTTGACCAGTTGATCGCCTCGGCTCTCGAATCCAACGGGCGCATCGCCCAAGCTCGGATCGCGGTGGAGCGGGCGCGCCGGGCACATGCTCTGGCCAAAGCCGAGTCCATGCCCGATCTGGTTGCATCCGTCGGCCCTCGCTATTCCGACATCGACAATGAAACAACAGTGGACGTCGGGGTCGGAATCGAGATCCCGATTTTCGATCGGAATCAGGGCGAGATCCGATCGCGTCAGGCCGAGCGTCTCTCGGCAGCAGCCGACCTTCGAGCGGTGCAGATCGAACTGATGACCGAAGTGGCCGATGCGTGGGCCGCGTACAACTCGGCACGCCAGGCTGTTGAACGGTATCAGCAGATTGTGCTGCCCAAGGCGGACCGGACGCTGGAGCTGACCCGGTTGGCCTACCAGAGCGGAAAGCTTGATTACCTCCGGCTTCTCGATGCGCAGCAGGTGGTTGTTGAGTCACAGATCGCATCGATCGATGCGTATGAACGGCTGCAGGTCGCTGCGGCCATGCTCCGAGAACTGACCCAATCCGACACACCATGGCGCGAAGCCGATTCGACCGAGCATTCAGGTCAGGAGATGAATCCATGAAACGCTTGAGTTTATTAATCATTCTGGGCATCAGCATCGCGCTGTTGCTTCAAGCCGGGTGTGATGACACCTCCGACCACGACGGCGCCGATGGCGCATCAGATCACATGCAGGAATCGGGGCACGATCATGCATCAGAATCCAATGATCACGGAGATGATCACGGAGATGAGCATGGCGGTGAGCATGGAGATGAGCATGGCGGTGAAGATGGTCATGGTGAAGGGCATGCCGATGTTGTCCGGCTGACGCCGGCGCAGCTGGAACGCAGTGGTGTTCGCATTGAACCCCTTTCGGGCGGTCAGGTCACCACGCACATCACGCTCCCGGCCGAGGTGAGGCTGAATCAGGATGCGTTGCTGCATGTCACGCCGCGCGTGCCCGGCATTGTCTCCGAGGTGCATGTATTTCTCGGTGATTCGGTTGAAGCCGGCGATGTGCTCGCGGTGATCGACAGCCCGGAACTGGGCGAAGCCAAGATTGCCTATCTGCAAGCGGTTCAGGCCAAGAGCATCGCGGATGCCGAGCTTGTCCGCCAGAGGACCATCAGCGAAAACACCGCAAAGCTTCTCGAGTTGCTTCGGGCTGAGCCGACCCCGCACGAACTCGCAGAACAGGCTGCGGACCTGCGGATCGGTGAAAACAAGGGGCGGTTGATGACGGCGTATGCCCGTGTCTCCGCCTCCCGCGCCAATCTTCGGCGGGAACAACAACTGCGAGAGAAAGGTCTGGCAACAGAGGTTGATCTGCTCGCGGCTCAGGAATCATACAACAGCAGCTTGGCCGACTATTTCGCGGCTTTGGAAGAGATCGACTTTACCTATCGGATTCAATATCAGAACGCCGAACAGAGCGCCATGATCGCCGCCTCGGAAGCCGACAACGCCGAGCGCAGGCTGCACCTGCTCGGGCTTTCGGAGGAGCAGATCGCTGGAATACCGAACGAGCCTGATTCAGAAGTATCAAGATATGTCCTGACAGCCGCTTCGGGCGGGCGCGTCGTCATGAAACACATCCCCCCCGGCGAGATGACCGGGCCGGACGAGTCCGTCTACACCATCGCCGACCTGAGTACCGTATGGCTGAATATATCGGTGTACGCACGATATGTGAAGCAAATCAACGAAGGGCAGCGCGTGATTGTTCACGCCGACGGGCGGACAGCCAGCGGCGTGGTCGGCTATGTGAGTGACATCATGGATGAGCAGACTCGGACCATCCCCGCCCGGGTTGTGCTCGACAACACGGATCGGGCCTGGAAACCCGGCTCCTTTGCCACGGTCCGCGTCGAAACCGGGCAGATTCACGCCGACCGTGTTGTTCCGATCGATGCCATTCAAACTTTCGAAGGAAACACGGTCGTGTTTGTTCAGGATGAAGATGGCATCGAGCCGGTGCCCGTCCAACTGGGACGTCAGAACGATGAGGTCGTGGAGATTCTCGGCGATGACATCCCGATCGGTGCATCTGTCGTCGTTCAGAATAGCTTTCTGATGAAGGCCGAACTCGGCAAGGGTGCCGCGGGTCACGAACACTAGAGGAGCGTTCCATGCTGAACAGACTTATCGACTTCTCGATCCGTCAGCGGATTCTGGTCATGCTCGCGACGCTGGCTCTTGTCGGCATCGGGGTCTACAGCTTTACACGTCTGCCGATCGACGCGGTGCCGGACATCACCAATGTCCAGGTGCAGATCAACACGAATGTCCCGGCGTTGTCTCCCGTCGAGATCGAACAGCAGATCACCTTTCCGATCGAATGGTCGATGGGCGGGCTGCCAAATATTGATTATGTCCGTTCGATCTCACGATATGGCCTCTCGCAGGTCACGGTGGTGTTCGAGGAGGGCACCGATATCTATTGGGCCAGGCAGCTCGTCGGTGAACGACTGACCGAAGCGAGGGAATCACTGCCCTCGGGTCTGGCCGAGCCTCAGATGGGACCGATCTCAACGGGCCTCGGTGAGATTTATATGTGGTCGGTTGAGGCCGAGGGGCCCAAACCCGATGGCACCGAGTATTCGCCCCAGGACCTTCGCACCGTTCAGGACTGGGTGATCCGGCCTCAACTCCGCAACGTCA
>DRKT01000164.1 GCA_011053195.1 Phycisphaerales bacterium
AATTCTGTGCCCGTGGGACGTGCAGCGTTGAGAGGTTCGGGGTCGGGTCGAATTCCCGCCACTGCCCGGGCGCTACCTCCACCTCGACCCAGGCGTGCGCATTGGATCGGCGAACAATGTACCGTTCTTTTTCCGGGTCGTACTCGCCGAGTATATATCCGGTGATCACTCGGCTGTTGATCCCGACACTCCGGCACATGGCGGCCATCGCAGATGCGAAGTATTCGCAATGTCCGGATTTTGAAACGGTAAGAAACCACTCGATCGGATCGAGCCTCGGATCGGCGTCGAGGATATCCAGCGTGTACGAGAACCCCCCCCCGGTGCGGAGCCAGTTCTGGATCACGGTTGCCACCTCGGCATCCTCGGCGATGGGTCGGGCCGCCGGGTCCGCATTCAGACCCGTATCTGCCAGCATTCGTTCGGTGATCTCGCGGATCGTCGTGTTTGGAAACGTCACGGGGGTCCGCCGGGCATTCGAATCAACACGCGTCTGCACATCCGGCGGGACCGACCAGACCGAGTAGGTGGTCAAGCCCTCCTTTGATGCGGCGAACTGGACCGTCCGAACATCATCATCCTTCACGATCTCACCTGAGACACCCTTGCCGAGCTGGAACTGGACCGGCTCCCAGATCGAGAAGAGCACGCCGCCGTCCGATGCGCCGGGCATGAGATGGATAACCTGTTGGATCTGGGCATTGTTCATAAATGAACTGAAGAAGAACGTGCCGGCGACCAGTTGCGGCGAGGGCGTGCGGTTGGCGCCCGGAGCCCATCGACCATCGGCATACCGGGTAAGCACGGTTCCTCGGAGGTGGCCCATCCGACCCGAAGCACCGATCGACTTGCCCTCGGTGTCACGGACCTCGACCTCCATCACCACATGCTGATCGGTCGAGATCAGCCCGCCACGACCGAGCTCGATCGAACTGCGAAACCCCGTCGCCCGACCGATCACCGGCCGGCTGAGCCCGTTGAATGCATCACCACCGATCCCGCGGGGCAGCAATACGAAAGCCACCACGGATATACTGACCACCAGCACCAATGCCCCGGCAAATGTCCAAGCCAATGGGCCGGCCCCATCCGTTCGAGTCCCCACAAGCTCGCGGCTGCGCTTCCGGTCGCGGTGCCCGCCGAGTGAACGCACCGTGTCAATCTGGAGCACCATGGAGGCATATCCGAGCAGCGGGACATACACAATGAAAAACATGCCCGTGCGCAGCGAGTTGCTCGAGATCGCGCTGGCAAGCATCAAAAAGATCGACACCATCAGCAGTTGGCCATCCTCCCGAGCCGACCACCGCTCGGCCGACTTGATGACGGCCAGCATTGCCACGAAATCAGCCAAAATCCCGATTTCAGGCCCCTGGTCGAGCACACGCAATGCGGCATAGATCACCGCCACAAGCGTCAACGAGCCGACCGCCCAGGGTGGAAGGAACGCACCATCGGACCGGACCGACAGCGTCCGCCCGGCCACCACGATCGGGAGCAGCAGCAGCACGAGACCGCCATCATCCGCGGTCATGCCATAGGCAAGCATCGAGACCGCCAGACTCGCCACCGTCAGCCATGCCGCGCGAGGAATCACGATCCGACCTCCGTGTCGCGGCGAATCAGGCGCTGGTACTCGGCCGGATCAAGAACAATCGCACCGGGGCGGCTGCCGGTCGAGCCAATCCGAACCTCACCATCGAGCATCGGAACCTCAGGCCCCCGCCCGCTGGGCTGTTCGGAATCTCCAGCGGTTGCCAGTGCGATCAGCCATCGTGGCGCATGACTTCGATCATGCTCAGGAGGGATTGAAACGCCGCAGGACGGAACACGAAGCCCGACCTCGTACCCAAGGGCCGCGAGCTTCCGCCCGACAGCAGAAGCCAGTCGTACAGCATCCTCGACCGAGGGTTCGCGATTGCGCAGCGCTTCGTAAGAGGCATCAACAACAACACAGATCCTCCGAGATCGCGGTGCCGCGTGTTCACGCGTGACGAGCTTGTTCCAGCGCGCCGAAGCCCGCCAGGCGATGGCCGCCACAGCATCACCCGGTCGATACTCCCGGAGCGCAAAGACCTGATCGCCTCGCCCGATCCGACGAAGATCCGAACCATCTTCCCGGCCCGAGACCTCAAACGCTCCCAGCACACCCGGTGCGAGCTCGACCGGCTCGGGCAGAACCACCACACCCCCTGCCATGTCAAAGCGGATCGATTTTTTTGAGACTCCGAATGGAAACTTGGTGAACAGCCTCGCGGGTCCGAACTCCCACCGCCCTCGTCCGGGAAGTGTCACCCAGGCATCGGTGACCGCCGACCGTCCCGAGCCGACATGCTCCACACCGGCGAAAAACAATTCGACTTGATCTCCCGGCCCCACCGCACGGTCCACAATCTTGATCGCAAACGCTGACACGACCCGATTGTCGTTGCGCGTGGTATAGCTAACCCGGAACGGGACGGACGCCTGGGCGATGTGTGGCAGCCGACGTGCGAAACGCAGCCCCATCATCGAGGAGCCGGCAATCACGCCGCTGACAATCACCGAGGCCAGCGCCAGTGCGACCGTGATGAAGAGGAGGTTGTTCTGGCTCCCCATCGCTCCGAGCAGCAGCAGCACGGTCGTGCCGATGTAGAGAAACGCGACAAGATGAATGTGGTCGCGCCGAGCCGACGGCCCGACCAGTGACCCATCGTGAACAACACCATGCATGCCTGTTTATTCGCCCGACCGGCGCATCGGCTTCAATACGACCAAAAGTCTCGCTTCGGGCGTCGGTGTCGGGAGGGTCACCTCTGCGGGTAAATACCCGTCCGCGGTCACTTTGACGGTCATCGGCAGCGAGAGCGAGCCGTTGCCCTTGAGCGGGATGGAAAACGATCCATCATTCCTGCTCGTGGCGGTGACCACCTCACCGAGCCGGCCCTGCTGAGCCGCCTCGATCGTCACCCCCTTGATCCCCTCATCCCCGAGACGCTCATCCGATGCGGGAACTGTGGCAGCCATACTGAGCCCGCCCCGGATCACCTTCCCCTTGACGACGATCGGCGAACACGCTGCCAGCAGCGAAAGAATGGGCAGCATCAGAAGCGGAAGCTTTGATCTGATTTTCATACCGAGTTTCCTTCCATGGAGGCCTCTGCCGAGACCTGCTCGGGCCGTCCGATCTCAGGGGGCTGGTCCATATCCGGCAAGTCCTTGATGTTGGCCAGCCCAAACTGGACCAAAAAGTCCTTGGTTGTGCCATACAGCATCGGTCGTCCGAGCTCCTCGGCACGACCCGCGATCGTCACCAGCCGACGATCCATCAATGACCGGAGCACCTCGCCACAGGCGACGCCCCGGATCGCCTCAATCTCGGCCCGTGTCACCGGCTGGCGATACGCGATGATGGAAAGCGTTTCGAGGGCAGCCCGGCTCAGCCTCGTGCTGGCGCGCGTCCCGTGGAATTCCGCCAAGACCCCCACCATCTCCGGATTGGCCATCAGCCGGAGTCCGTTGGCGATGGTCTGGATCGAAAATGATCGGCCCTGCTCGGCGTAGTCGCGGTTGAGCTGCTCGGCCACGCCGCGGACCGTGTCGGCGTCGATCGAATCATCCGTGAGCACCGCCCGCAGTGTCTCGGCGATCTGGGCCGGTTTGATGGGCTTGTCGCAAGTCATCAGCACCGCCTCGACGGCCTGTGCGATCGAAATCTGTCCTTCGGTTTCGTTCTGATCCAAGTTGAGGCCTCCTGTGCCTGTCTGCACATGCTAGCCGATGTGTCCGAACCGGATATCCTGCCAACCATGCCAGACTCAGCGCCGCCCCACGATTCCGAAATGCTCCCTACTCGGCAGTGCCGATACCCCGACCTGCCCGAGCTCTCGCCCCAGCAGCTTCACAGCCGGCGCGAGGGTGTATTCCTCGTTCTCGCGGGGCTCTTCCTCGGCACGCTGGCGATGCTCAACATCCTGGGCATCACCCGATTCATCAAACTCTTCGAGATCGATTTCGATGGAGATCCCGCGACCAAGGCCACGGTCTTTGCCGTGGCCGTCGGTGTCCTGCCCTACCCGCTGACCTTTCTCTGCACCGATTTCATCAGCGAGTTTTTCGGCCGAAAGCGCGCCAACCGGGTCGTCTGGGTCGGACTGCTGATTAACGTCTGGGTCGTCTTCATCCTCTGGCTCGGTGGCATCCTGCCCGGATTTGAAACTGTGGACAGTTCGGGCGAGTTGGTCCGTGATGCGGCGGGTCGGCTGCCGGTGTTCTTCGAGATGCGTGCACTGGCCTTCGGAGCCGTCACAGCCTCGATGGCTGCCTACCTGATCGCACAGTTTGTCGATGTCCAACTCTTTCACTTCTGGAAGAGACTCACCAAAGGCAGGCACCTCTGGCTACGGAACAACGGCTCAACCCTCGTCAGTCAGATTGTTGACACAGTCGCGGTTATTCTGATCACCCACTTTTATGCGCATGCGCTGAATCTTGACCCGGATCAGGCACTCTGGCCCCAGTTGCTGGTCTACGTCTTCACGGGGTATGCATTCAAACTGGTCGCAGCCATGGTCGATACCATTCCGATGTATCTCGGCTCGCACTGGCTTGCCCGATATCTCAGGCTCCCCCATTCTGGACACGATCATCCGGTCGTGCACACCCCGCTCGAATCCGTCGGTTGATAACCGACCCGGACCATCACAGACGGAAAAGATCAGCCCGCCTGTCGTGTCCTGCGTCGATCGCTCTTTATCCGTCGGACGGTCCTGACGATACCTGATTCGGGTCAGGGACCTGCATGGAGGCAGATCAGAATGAGTCGGCAGCACGTGCTCTTGGTCGATGATGAGCCGCATGTCACGCACGTCCTCTCGCGCAAACTTCAGAGGGCCGGGCTGGATGTGCGGATCGCTCGTGATGGCGAGGAAGCCCAGCGGCTGGCCCACGAACTCATTCCGGACATCGTCGTCACCGATCTTCAGATGCCTCGTGTCGACGGGCTTGGTCTCGCACTCGGTCTGGCAGCCAGTGAACAAACCTGCAACGTGCCCATCCTCATGCTCAGCGGCCGGGGCTTCCTGCTTGATGCCGAACTCGCACAGAAAACACGGATCGTGCGCATCCTCGAAAAACCTTTCTCGGCCACTGAAATCCTTGCGTGTGTGCGGGAGATCCTCGAAAGCTCAACCGGAACAATGACCACAGGGCAGGCGGCGTGAACGACTCGAATATGTCCGACCTCCGATCCATCTTCGGCCCGCTCAACGAAGCCGCCGACGCCATCATCACCCGGTGCCGATCCATCGGACTGGTTGTACTCTGCGTCGATTCGGAAAGAACCAACTTCTCGGCCTCGGGCGAACCGATGCAGAAAATACTCGAGTCCTCCATCTGGAAAGATGCGTTGAACGGTTCGGCCAACACCTGGCAGTCGCCATTTGAGCTTGACCGGGGCATCGAGGTGATCCCGATTCCGCTCTCGGACCGAGGACGACCACAAGGCACGATCCTGGCGCACCGATTCACACGCGACGCCGAGCATTCAGCGTTGGTACACCGTGCGGCACAGGCCGCTCAGAATCCCGAAGGCCTTGCGAGTATCATCGCCAATGCAGCACACCCTGATCGCACGGATACCCGCGCACTTTTCGATACGCTCAACTGGATCGCGCAGGATCAGATCAGCATCAACGAGTTGGACAACGATATCGACGATCTGGCCAATCGGCTTAGCGAGTCATACGAAACACTTGATGTTCTCTACAGCTTGGGCCGCGCGATGCGTGACATCGAACATCCGGACCGATTCATCGAGCACGTCTGTGAGCGTCTTCGCGAGACACTCGGCTTCGGCTTCGTCGCTGTCCATGTCGACAACGACGACCGGATTCTTGAGAAGCGAACCACCTGGCTTGGAACAACCGAAGCCGGCCCGGAATCCTACGAGCAGCGAGATCGACTCCTCGAAGCCATCAACGCCAATGCGCCGCTCAGCGAATGGAAAGATTCGTTCGGCACGGTCATCAGACCCCTGCCAGTGGAATACGGGACCAATGCACTGATCGTGGCCGGGAACAAAATCTCCGACGGCGGCCACATCTCCAGCTATGACACCAAACTGATCGACGCCTCCTCGAGCATCACGGCAACCTTCCTCTCCAATGCCAGGCTCTATGACCAGCAGCGTCAACTGTTTCTCGGTGTCATCGAATCGCTCTCGGCAGCTGTCGACGCCAAGGACACCTACACACAAGGGCATTCGCTTCGCGTGGCCTACATCGCGGAGATGATCGCGCTGAATCTCGGGATGAACAGAGACGAGGCCAAGCGGGTTCACATTGCCGGCGTGCTGCATGACGTCGGGAAAATCGGGATACCCGAGGCCGTCCTCCAGAAAACGGGCCGGCTCACCGACGACGAATATGACGAGATCAAGAAGCACCCGGAGATCGGCTACCACATCCTCAAAGATCTCTCCGGTCTTGAAGACATCCTGCCCGGCGTGCTGCACCACCACGAGCGGATTGATGGCCGGGGATATCCTCATGGTCTCGCGGGTGATGACATCCCGTTCATCGCGAGGATTCTGGCGTGCGCCGATACGTTCGATGCGATGAGCTCGACACGCTCATACCGTGCCGCCATGCCGCGTGATCGGGTGATCTCCGAAATCAATCAGTGCGCCGGTACCCAACTCGATGCATCGGTCGTCGATGCCTTCATGAACATCGAACTGGCCGAGTATGACCGGATGGTGACCGAACGGCGAGGCTACGACTCAACCGCCGCCTGAAACCGGCGTCAGTTCTGAACAACCCGCTGCCAGCTGGCATCGCGCATCCGGAGCCCGACATCGGTGGTGAAGCCTTCAGGCGGTCCTGCAACCGCAGATGGATTGGCGTTGATGGAGACAAAGGGCGAGTTCACATCAACATCGCCGCCCGCAATGATCAGCCCGGTCAGCATAAAGTTATCTCGGATCTCCAGATCGCCCGTGCAATAGATCAATCCCTGCTGGACACCAATGGACCACCCGGTATTCAGCAACAGGTCGCCATCAACGATAATCGTCGGCCCGCCGCTGCTCCCATACTCGAGTTTGGTGTCGTTGCCGATCTCGACCTGCTTTCTATCTTTTACATTGATAAAGATGAGCGTGCCGCGGATTTGGCAGTTCTTGAGTGAAACATTCCCATTGCCCGCGTCGATAATGTAGATCCCATTCGGATCGGGTGCGACTCCGAATGGCGCATTGCTGCTGTCAAAGCGTTCGCCAACAATGTTCGTCACATTCGTTCCGGGAGGGATCGGCGTACCCAATGCAGCCCATGTATTCACAAGCGAGGCATCAGGCAGATCGACAGGAGAGGCGATCTGCACGAGGGGGGTGGTCATCGGTCGACCATCACGCTGGGATTGATCTGATGCAGTTCCACCATTTTCGAGGGTCATGGTTCCATCATCCGCCAGGAGCTTCCCACCGAGCCTGATGGATTCATTGAGTGCCGGATGGGGCGACGTCACCATATCGAGTGTGATCTGGAGCTGTTGGGTCGAGCCGCCGAAGGACCCACTGCCGACGATGGTGACCGAATCCGAAGGATCATCGCTCAGGTCGCCATCATCGTCAACAAGGGTCGTGCTCATTGACCCACGCCCCATCCTTTTGTTCGTGACGACGTCCCCCCCCACCGCCTGGTAGATGTTTCGCCATGAGGGAGTGCTCATGATTGCATCGACACCAATCTGGACGGCGGACTCGGCAAGGACCATCGCCTCGTCCCGCTCCGTCTCATTCTGAGACATTCTGGTCTGGTTCTCGAGCAGGCGAAACCCGACGAGCCCGATCACCGTCGTGATCACCGACACCATCAGAACGAGGATGTAGATCGTGCCTCGGTCGTTTGCATTGCCCGACTTGGTCATGGCTGGATTCCTTCCCAATCCGCCGAACGCAAAAACGTCGTCCTGGCAAGCTCTTTCTGCCCTCGCAAAACCCGCACCGTCACCCGACGCATACCCGTTTCAATGACAGAAGAAACATCTGGTAAAATCCAACTCACGGTCTTCACATCGACCTCTCTCCTCCAGCCTGACAAGCCTGTGATTACCGTGCCACCCTCATCCTTCGGTGGCGAGGATGACCAGTTGTCATACTGATCGATGGTCGTGAATGCTTCTCGGCCCGAGACGGTGCCATTCGTCTGATCAGCCGGGTCCCTTGGATTGATCGTGACTCTGACAATTCCCGACCCGCCGACGGGCCGCGAACAGATCTCCTCGGCCAATGTCCGGCAGAGCACGCGTGCCCGAGCGGTGTCGGCGACAAATGCTTTTTTCCTGGCTGCCGACCCGACAAGCGAGATCGCCGCGACCACAAGCCCGCCCACGATCGCCGAGGCCAGCACCGCTTCGATCATCGCAAAACCATATGCATTGGTACGTCTGCGCCTCATGGCATTCTCGCATTCAACAGCCGGATCTCGGCCGACACGGTGACCGGGTCCACCACACCGCTGGTCAGTTCGATAAAGATTCGCTGCGGCGATACTACATCACGATCGAGCAAACTCACGGCCACACCATCAACGACCGTCATCGTAAAGGATGTAACACTGGCAACTACGGTTTGCGACGACGAACCATTCAACGATCGGATAAGTGGGTCCCCGGCATTTCCGCCCCAGGCATACTCGATAATGTCATCTGACGAGTCGCCGGTGATGTCAGGAATTGTCAATTCAAGAGTCTTGGAGTTCTTGATAGTGATATCGGTGGACAGTCGGATGTCTTCTGATATCTGCAGCAGCGCACGCCCCGCCGCAGTTTGTCGCTCAGCTCTCCCTCCC
>DRKT01000165.1 GCA_011053195.1 Phycisphaerales bacterium
GCATCGTCAGCCGATCCGGCACGCTGACGTACGAGGCCGTCTGGCAGTGCTCGAACCTCGGCATCGGACAGACCACCTGCATCGGCATCGGGGGCGACCCCGTCCGAGGCATGAGCCACATCGACGCCATCGAGCTGTTCCAGAACGACCCGGACACCCACGGCATCCTCATGATCGGCGAGATCGGGGGCTCCGACGAAGAGGATGCGGCGGATTACGTCAAGGCCAACGTCACCAAGCCCGTTGCCGGCTTTATTGCGGGCCGAACCGCGCCGGCCGGCAAGCGCATGGGCCACGCGGGCGCGATCATCGAAGCGGATGGCAAGGGAACCGCCGAGGGCAAGATCAACGCGATGAAGTCCGCCGGCATCGAGGTCGCCATCAGTCCCGCCGACATGGGCAAGGCCATGGCCAAGGCCATGAACCTGAGCTGAGAACCTGAGCTGGGTGTTTGTGACTCCGCAAAAAAACCGAGCCCATCGGGCCCGGTGCTGAGGATCAAGTGGAGACGAGCGGGGTCGAACCGCCGACCTCTTGCATGCCATGCAAGCGCTCTACCAACTGAGCTACGTCCCCGAATTGTCTCGCGGCCGGTGGTGTGCCGGCGTGCGGAGGTAATGGTACGGAAGCCCGGCCTTGGGTCAACTGTTCCGGCCCGGTTCGAGCATTTCCGCGCTGCCCAATAGCGATTCGACAGCTCCGAGAACCCGATCCAGCTCGATCCGGTCCACCCGGCACCGCTCGGGGTGGTCGTTGGCGGACTCGGTGGGGGGCAGGCTCGGGTCCGCCTGCAGGATGATCTCGGGGCCTTCGGGGCGGGTCGGGATGGTGGTCCAGCGGTGGTCGGTCGGGCCGAAAAGTGTCACCAGGGGCACGCCGAACGCGGCTGCGATGTGCCTCGGGCCCGTGTCGTTGGTGACCATGAGCCTGGCGCCGGCGATGATCGGCTTGAGCGAGCCGAGCGTTGTGCCGAGTTTGGCCAGCACAATCGGTTTCGAGTCGGTCTGATCGGCGATGGATTCGAGCAGGTCGATCTCGCCCGGCGAGCCATTGAGCAGCACGGTCAGGCCGAAGTCTTTGGCGAGGTGGTCGGCGAGTCGGGCGAATCGGTCGGTGGGCCAGCGTTTGGCGGGGTTGTTGCCGCCGGGGTTGAGCAGGGCATACGCGCGGTCGAGCACGCCGGCGCGGCCGAGCACGGCGTCCGCCTCGCGCCGGTCGCGTTCGGTCGGGGCCAGTTCCAGATAGACCGCCTCGGGAAGCCGGTGGTTGCCGAGCTCATCCGCGGGCGTCAGGTCGGGCGTCGGTTCCGGCAGATCGAGCAGGGCGCCGGCGGCGTGCCAGTAGTAATCCACCGCGGGGACGATCGCCCACGAGCCGTCGGCGCGTTTGGGCGCGCGCAGGCGGTGGGTCAGCAGCAGGTGCCTCGCGTCGCGGTCGTAGCCGAGCCGACGCGGGATGCCCGCCAGCCGAACGGTCAGCGCACTCGAGAAGGAGTTGGTCAGGAGCAGTGCGGAATCAAAGGCGAATCGGCGGAGTTTGGAGGCGGTGTGCTTGTGCCCCATCATCCCGCCGGGATGCGAGAGGATCAGTTCATCGAAAGCATCGAGCCCGTCGAGGATCGGCGCGACGCCGGGTTTGACCAGCAGGGCGATCGTGGCGCCGGGCAGGCTCCGACGCAGTCGCCGAAGCGCCGGCGTCGCCATCACCACATCGCCCACCCAGCTCGGGCAGACCACGACGAGGCGCAGGGGTTTGGTCGGTGGTGGCGGCACAGCACAAGCGTAGCGATTCAGCGGCTTTGGGAGAGAATCAGCCTCGCCGCTGCCAGCGCATCGGGCACCTCGCCATGCTCGCCGATCAGCAGACACCGCTCCGGCGGCAAGTCCGCGTTGATCCCGGCCTCACAATCCCTCGGCATGTCGCCCACGAGCCACGACCGCGAGAGGTCCAGCCCGAGCTCGGCTGCAGCATCGAGGATCATTCCCGGATTGGGCTTGCGGAGTCGATGCTCGCGTGTGAATTCGGGCACGTTGCCCTGCGGGTGATAGGGGCAGAATGCGAACCGCTCGATCATCGGGTTGCCCGCATCATCGACCAGCAGCTCGCCGACGCGCGCGTTGACGGCCTGGACATCCTCGATCGTCGCCGACCCGCGCGCCACACACCCCTGATTCGAGACGACGACCAGCGAAAAGCCCGCATCGCGCAGGAGCCGACACGCCTGCAGCGCTCCGGGCAGCAGCTCGACCCGGCTCGGATCGGACAGATCGCCCGGTTTCCACGCCGGGTGCGGGTTCGCCGGCGGCGGGAGGGTTGTGTTGCGGATCAGCGTATCGTCGCGATCGAAGAAGACGGCGGGCCTCATGGCTCAGCCTAGGCCGGCCGGTGCCGATACCCTGTTGCCCATGCGCATCCTCATCTTCGAACCCGACCACGGCGGGCACCGGTTCACCTATGTCCGGCATCTGATTTCCGGCCTGCTCGAAGTGCCGGGCGTCGGGCCGATCACACTCGTGTGCACCACAGAGGCCACGGATTCGGACGAATATGCCAACCAGATCCGGCCCATTGAGGATCGCATCACGGTCGCCGGCGAAGTCGGGGTGATTTCGGGCTCGCAGGACGAAGTCGCCAAACAGCGATTGAGCGCCCTCGAACACGCCATCGCGGCGCATCCGGCGGACCACCTGTACGTCCCCTCGGCGGATGGGTTGACACAACTGCTCGGCATGCGCACGCTGATACCCGGTCGAGGTGTGATCCCCAGGTCCATGACCAGCGAGGCTGCCATGCACCGGGGCAGCTTTGCCTACCCGGCCCCCGGGCTGAAGCGCCGGCTGAAGGTCGGGCTCGGATTCAAGGCGATCCAGCGCAGTCCGTGGACGCACCTGCATTTCGTCGACCCGCTCGGGTACGAGGCAGCGGTCAAACTCAGCCCGAGGCTCGCCGACCGATGCTCCGTCCTCGCCGATCCGGTGGACAAAGTAGCGCCGATGGACAAGGCCAAAGCCAGACGCAAGCTCGGCATCGAGCCGGGCGGGCGCTGGATCGGCACCGCCGGCGTGATCGACGCGCGCAAGGGGTGCGACCGGCTCATCGAGGCCTTTGATCTCAGCAGCACCGGCGATTCGGACCGCCTGCTCCTGGCGGGTCGGCTGCACGAAGACATCAAAGCCCTGATCGACTCCAGGTATGCGCACCTCGTCGAAGCGGGCCGACTGGTTGCGTTCGACCGGTACATCTCCGATGAGGAGTTGGCGTGGTCGCTCTCGGCGATGGATGTGGTGGTGACGGCACACCCGGCGCACGTCGGACTCTCGAACATCGCGCTGCGTGCACTGGCAGCGAACCGGTTTGTCCTCGGGTCGAGTTTCGGCTGGCTGGGTCGGGTCGTCCCGACATTCGGGATGGGCGTGGTCTGCGATGTGAAGAACACGATGGATTTCGCCGGGGCGATCGGGCAATCGCTCGATGCAGCCGAGTGGTACACGCGCACGCCCGCGGGCGATCGGCTGCTCGAGTTTCACAGCCTGGAGAACCACATCGCGGGCTGGACCTCGCTTGTGCGCCGGGAACTCGGGCTCCCCGCAACAGAGGTCAAGACGTGGGCGTGGGCGCTTCAGGGCGCCGGCACGTAAAAACCGACCCGCACAGAGTGCGGGCCGGTTCGTGAATGATCGTGTGATGATCGGGCGGGCTCAGTCTTCGTAGTAGAAGTTGTCCTCGACGGGATAGACCGCGATGTTGACGGAGTAGATTTCGGACGAGTCGCTGCTGTCGGACTTGGCGACGATCTTCTCGATGGCGTCGATGTGCGCGTTGATCTCGCTGAGTTGTTTCTTGGTCAGTCGGGTTCGGCTGCCGAGCAGGGTCGTGTCGCGGTTCTTGCCCTTGAGTCCGGCGGCACCCTCGGCCAGGTGTTCGGTCATCTCGCGGTTGGCCCGGCGGAGCAGGGCGGTCGCGTAGCGGGCGGCAGCCTTGACGCTGAGTTTGTTTTTCGGGTCGTAGGCGAGCTTGTTCTCGGCGACGCCGGAGCTGTAGATGGTGGCGTGGCGTTTGCCGGAGCGTTTGGACCCGGTGGGCTTGATGACGCCCGAGCGGTCGAGCATCTTGATGTGGGCGTAGAGGGAGGTCTGCGATCGGCCGAGGCCTCGGGCGATTTCGGAGACGGTGTGCGGTCCCTGGCTTCGGAGGAAGCTCCAGATCTCACGCCGGACGGGCGAGGCGACGACTTTGTGCTGGTCCGTCTTGGAGCCGGCGGTGCTGCGCTTCTTGCTCGTCTTTTTCTTTGATTTCTTGGCCATATGTATTGCCCCTCATATCTTGGAATGTATTGCACGACATCTGTTCCTCGCAGATGCGCCGGTATCTTAGACGCGAATCGTGTATGTTCCCATTACAGAGATCGAAAATTGAAAGATTTATCAGGTGTTGCAACAAGAAAGACGATTGGGGTTTATACTCAGAAGAAATCGGAATTGAACTGCACTCTCAATTGGAGCGGGTGATGAATGGATATGGGGAGTAAGTCCGGTGTCGCTTCCATGGATTCATCACACGTCCCGCGTTCTTTTCGAGACGCCTTTGGTGTTGTTCGGATTTTGGCGGTGCCCGCCGGACAGTGAGCTCTGGAACCGGGAAAACCAGATCGGTGATCGTCCCGTGCTGGCGCTGCCCTGGACGAGTGTGATGATCCGGCACGCCGGCGCGGATGCCACGTTGGTCAATGCCAATGATGTCGTCTACTACGGCGCCAAAGAGCCCTATCAAAGAGGGCTTTGCAGCGATCGGGGCGATCTGTGCACGTTCATCAGCCCATCGGCTCAACTCGTCCGGCAGGTCGCGGAGCGCACGGGTGTCGACCACCATCTTGAGAGTGGGCGGGCACTCTTTCCCTTCCGCATCGGGCCGGCGAGCTCGGCAGTGACGGTGCTCCAGCACCGGCTGGCGCGTGTGCTGATGCAGGATATGTTCCACGACCCGCTCGAGATCGAGGAGTTGCTCGTGATGGCGGTGCATCGGTTGGTCGGTCTGGCTGCGGAGGATCGTCGACGCCGGCGAAACACCACCAGGAGAAAGACAACCGACAGGGTTCATCGTGACACCGTGTCCGATGTTCGTGAGATGATCGCCCGTCGGTCCGGCGAGAACATCGGGCTTGCTGAGCTTGCGGGTGCGGCGCATGCCTCGCCGTACCATTTGTGCCGGATCTTCAAGTCTGTCACCGGGGACACGGTTTCGGCCTATTCGCGTCGGCTTCGACTCCGCGAGGCTGCGGAACGGATTGTCCATTCCGATGCGAGCGTGACATCGATCGCCCTGGGCGCCGGTTTCGGGAGCCATGCCCATTTCACCGCAGCGTGGAGCAAGGAATTCGGATTCCCGCCGACGGCCCTGCGGCGTGACCCTCTGATTTTGGGATGTATTCGGTCGATGCTCTGATTTGGCGTCGGTTCGGTAGATCTGTTTGCGTCGAGATCGTGTAATCTGCGAAACGTCCGCCCGTTTCTCCCAAGAACACCCTATTCGGTTGACTCGGGTGCGGTGTTCTGGCACACTGGGGGCTCTGGGGGTGGGTTGTGCGTGCTCTGCGCACTGAGATCAGGGAGATACATGATGATGCGGAAGCAGATGACGTCGGCTGCGATCGTGTGCCTGAGCGGCAGCGCGATCGGTTTGGGTTCTCCTTCGGCTGCGACTTTGACGGGACCGGCGGCCTCGGCTCCGATGGTGCGATCGCTCATGCCGGACGAGGTTCCGGTGGATGAGTTTGTCAACTTCGAGTCGCCCCATGTGCACCCCATGGACATGACGCCGGACGGGCGCCGGCTTCTGGCGGTCAACACGGCGGACAATCGGCTCGAGGTGCTGTCGCTGACGTCGGATCTGCCGCGCCGCGAGGCTGCGGTCCCGGTCGGGCTGGACCCGGTGGCGGTGCGCGCCCGGACGTCGGATGAGGCGTGGGTCGTGAATCACATCTCCGATTCGGTGAGCGTGGTGGACCTGAACACGATGAACGTGGTCCGCACGATCGACACCAAGGATGAGCCGGCGGATGTTGTTTTCTCCCGTGGCTTGGCGTTTGTCACCTGCTCACAGGCCAACGTGGTGCAGGTGTTCGATGTCACAAACGGGGCGTTGCAGGCCGAGATCCCGATTCAGGGGGAAGACCCGCGCGAGATGGTGCTCAGTCCGGACGGCTCGACGATTTATGTCGCAATCTTCGAGTCCGGCAATGCATCGACGATTCTCGCCGGTGGTGGTCTCGGGACGCTGGCGTTTCCGCCGAATGTCGTCAATGACCCGGCGGGTCCGTACGGGGGCGTGAATCCGCCGCCGAATGGTCCGGGCGGGGTTGGTTTTTCGCCGCCCGAGAAGCCGGGCAACCCGACGCCTTTGAAGGTTGGCCTGATTGTCAAGCGTGATGCCAATGGCGCGTGGCGGGACGATCAGGGGGCGGACTGGACGAACCTTGTTTCGGGGCCGCAGGCCGGTCTTTCGGGTCGGGTTGTTGGTTGGGACATGGTGGACCACGACGTGGCGGTGATCGACGTCGGGTCGCTTTCGGTCAGCGGGTATCAGACCGGGCTGATGAATGCGGACATGGCGATCGGCCTGAACCCGGGGACGGGCGAGGTGACGGTGGTCGGGACGGATGCGACGAACGAGATCCGTTTTGAGCCGAACCTGAATGGTCGGTTTGTGCGCGTGATGGGCGCTTCGTTCCCTGCGGGCACGGGCGTTGCGAATGTCAATGATCTGAACGATCACCTGACGTATGTTCCGGGGCCGATTTTTTCACCGATTCCGCAGACGGACCGGAACAAGTCGATCGGCGACCCGCGTGCGATCGTGTGGACGGCCGATGGCAGTCGGGGGTATGTCGCGGGCATGGGCTCAAACAACGTGATCGTGGTTGACCCGTCGATGCAGCGGGCGACGACGGGCGCGACGATCGATGTCGGTCAGGGGCCGACGGGTCTGGTGCTGGATGAGGATCGTGGCTGGCTGTATGTGATGAACAAGTTTGATGCGACGATCTCGGTGGTTGACATCGCCAACGGGGCTGCGATCGATGGTGTTGCGCTGTATGACCCGTCGCCTGACATCATCAAGGATGGTCGGCCGTTCTTATATGACACGCATCTGACGTCGGGTCTTGGGCAGGCGTCGTGCGCTTCGTGTCATATTGATGCGCGTTTTGATCGGTTGGCGTGGGATCTTGGGAACCCGGCGGGCGATGTGAAGCCGTTTGATCAGAACTGTCTGGATCAGAATTGTCAGGCGTGGCATCCGATGAAGGGTCCGATGACGACGCAGACGATGCGGGACATCATCGGGCAGGAGCCTCACCACTGGCGTGCGGACCGGTTCGGGATCGAGAATTTCTCGGGGGCCTTTGCTTCGATCCTGGGTGACGATCAGCCGTTGCCGCCGGCTGAGATGCAGCAGTTCGAGGATTTCCTGTCGACGATTCACTTCCCGCCGAATCCGTTCCGCAACTTTGACAATTCACTGCCGACGAATCTGCCCTTGCCGGGTCATCTGACGACCGGGCGGTTCGGTCCGGCGGGCCAGCCTTTGCCCAACGGCGATGCAACGCTGGGGCTGTTGAATTATCGGTTTGGTCAGCTCGACGGGGCCGAGTGTGTGACGTGTCACACGCTTCAGACGGGGATGGGGACGAACTTCGAGCTTCAGGGGGTCAACTTTGTCCCGATCCCGGCCGGGCCCAATGGTGAGCTGCACCATGCCGTGGTTTCGGTGGATGGCTCGACGAATATCTCGATCAAGATTCCGCAGCTGCGCAACATGTACGAGAAGGGCGGCTTCAACATGATGACGACCCAGAACACCGCCGGGTTCGGGTTCCTGCATGACGGGAGCGTGGACTCGATCGAGCGGTTTGTCGCCGAGCCCGTGTTTAGCTTCAACAGCGATCAGGAGATCGCGGACATGGTGGCGTTCATGCTTGCGTTCTCGGGATCGGACCTGCCGACGAGTTCGGGCGGTCTGTTCGATCCTCCGGGCGGGCCGAGCAAGGATGCGCACGCGGCGGTGGGCAAGCAGGTGACGCTGCCGAACTCGGACCCGGCGCTGTTGCAGCGGCTGTCGGCGATGGTGACGCTTGCGGATGCGGGCGAGATCGGGCTGGTGGTCAAGGGTATGTACAACGGCGAGTTGCGCGGGTTTACCTATGTCGGGGCGAACCTGTATCAGTCTGACCGGGCAGCCGAGGCCGCGACGCACGCGATGCTTGTCAACGCGGCTGGGGTCGGTTCGGAACTGACCTTTACGGCTGTGGCGAAGAGAACGGAGAACCGGATCGGGATCGACCGCGACCTCGACGGGTTCTTCGATCAGGACGAGTTGGATTCGTGTGCCGACCCGGCGGACCCGGCGAGCACACCCAACAACAGCACCTGCTGCCTTGCGGATGTGAACCACGACGGCGCATTGACGCCGGGCGACTTCACGGCCTGGATCGCGGCATTCAACGCGAACGCGCCGGAGTGCGACCAGAACCTCGACGGCAACTGCGACCCGAGCGACTTCACCGCGTGGATCGCCAACTTCAACGCCGGCTGCCCGTAAACAGACCGGTACACATCTGAGTGTCAATCCTCACCCGGCCCCGTGGATCACCTCTGCGGGGCCGTTTGTTTGCGAAGTGTTTCCCGCCGAATCCACAAAGTTGTGGCTGCGCGGTGGGCGTATGGATGATCTGTTCAGAAATCTTGATCGGGCTTGCGGGCTGGCCGATATTTTTGTAAAATCCTTGGATCCCGAGGCACCGGTGGTGTCTTTCTGGTGGGGCCCTGTGGTGGGGCCCTGTGGTGGGGCCCCGATTGTGAGTCTCATCGTGAAAGGGATGAACCATGAACAATCGACTGCGTTGGATTTCGCGGGGTGCGCTGGCGGCGGCGATGGTGTGTGTGAACGCGGGTGTTGCGGCACAGACGAGGGTGAATGTTCCTCTGACATCCACATCGCAGAGTTTGTGTGACAAGGCTTTCAAGAGTCCATCGGCCGACA
>DRKT01000166.1 GCA_011053195.1 Phycisphaerales bacterium
GCCGGTGGTGTTCTCCATCTCAAGCACCGCGATGCGGTCGGACCGCTGAGACTCGGATCTCCGGGACCTCGCTGTGGTTTCCAGCTCTTTCGGCATCGCGGTGTCGGACGAATCCACATCCGCCGGCGCCGCTTCATCAATTTCAAACCCGGACCCGGCCCGGAACTCGGTCGGCGGAACGTTCCGCACGAGATCGGGCTCGGCCTGCTCGTCCGCCAGGGCCAGCTCCATCGGCTCGGGCGTTGTTGTCGCCTGCTGGTTCGGTGTCATGGAGAACGTGTCGATGCCCGATCCCCGGCCGGTTGTCCGGGCACGCTCGGGGTGCATCGCCATCCACCACACACCGGACGCCAGCGCCAGCATCGCTGCCACACCGATTGCGTTGAGTCCGATCAGCAGCCGGCGCCCGCTTCGATCGCCATCCCGGTGCGACTTCGGATGCACCAACGAGTCCCGCTCCTCGGCGCGCGCCACGTCCAACGCCCGGCGCCAGAGCTGCGTCGGTTCGTTCGGCGATTCGCTCAGACGTTCGAGCGCGCGTTCGAGATCATCCATCGGCGGCGGGCTGTTCATGCCTCGATCCTCCATGACGAAGACAGCGCCGATCGCAGCCTCGTCAGCGCCGAGTTCAGCCGACTCTTGACCGTTCCCATCGGCACGCCCAGAACCTCGGCCGCCTGCCGATGCGTCAGGCCCCGGTGGTAGCACAGCACCACCGCCTCGCGCAACGGCTCATCCAACCCCTGCACCGCGCGCACCAGCCGATCATCCATCGGTTCGGACCGGGCGGTTTCCATGCCGGCGGACCGGGCCTCCGCTTCACGCCGGTGGTGTTCCGCCTCGCGCTTCGCCGATGCCGACCGACGCCGACCGATGTCCCGGCACCGATTCAGTGCGATCTGGTACAGCCACGTCTTGACGCACGCCCGCCCGTCGTACGTCCGGCCATGCCGAACCACGCGAAGCCACGTGTCCTGAACCGCCTCCATCGCCAGTGAACGATCGCCCAACATCGAATAGCACACCCCGAGCAGCGGGCCCTCGTACCGGCTGGCGAGCTCGCCCAGCGCCTCATCGTCTCCACTCACAAACCGCGCCAGCAGCTGCTCATCGCCAACCACGGACGCTGCGTCCGAACCGGACACCTCGAAATGGGAATCGCCCTGATCCTGCACCTGCGGTTCCTGCTTCCTTGGACCCGGCCGACGCCGATCCGGTTCGTGGCTCCGAAATCCCGCACCGTGGCCCGAAATCAGGCCGGGGCCGTCGCGGCGACGGGGTAGGCAATCCGCCCGTGGTAGATCGCTGTCACGCTCTTGGCGACCGATTCCTCGATCGTGTGCAGGTCCTTGAGTGTGAGCCCGCACTCATCAAACTGCCCGTCTTCGAGCCGTTTCTTGGCGATTGCGTGGACCAGCGACTCGATCCGGCTTGCGGTCGGCTCGCCCATCGACCGCGTTGCGCTCTCCACCGCGTCGGCGATCATCAGGATCGCCACCTCGCGCGTCTGAGGCTTGGGACCCGGATACCGATACTCGACCTCGTCCGGCTCCTCCGAGGCGTGCGCCTCATCGGCGCTCTGCTGAGCCTGCTTCTTCGCACGATCAAAGAAATACTCCACCAGGGTCGTCCCGTGGTGCCCCTCGATGAACGGCAGCAGCCGGCGCGGCAAACCGAACTCCCGCGCCATCTCGAGCCCGTCCTTCACATGCCCGACAATCACGAGCAGACTCATCGCCGGGCTCAGCTTGTCGTGCTTGCTCGGCCCGCCCGCCTGGTTCTCGACAAAGTATTCCGGTTTGTTCATCTTTCCGATGTCATGGTACAACGCCCCGACATAGGTCAGCAGGGCATCGGCCCCGATCGCATCCGCCGCCGTCTCCGCGATCGAGGCCACATTCAGCGAATGGTTGTACGTCCCCGGCGCCCGCTGCTGAAGCTCGCGCAGCAAACGCTGCTTCGGATCGCGCAGCTCGATCAGCGTCATCCCCGTCGTGATCTGGAAGAGGTGCTCGATCGTCGGCAGGATGAACAGCGTGATGCCCATGACCAGCACGCCGCCCGCGCTGGCCGTGATCGCATCGAACAGCACCCGGTTCCATGGAACGGGCTGCGCCAGCGGTCGGCCGACCATGTCCGACACCGCCATCCCGCCGGCCAGTGCCGCGCCGATCACAAACCCCGCTCGGATCAGCGTCCGGCGGTCGCGGATTTCATGAAGCTGCCACGCCGCCGTGCCCACACCCGCAAGCAGGGCCGCCAGCACCGGGATCGGCTCGCCCACCGACCAGCACACCAGCACGCCGGTGAGCACGCCCAGCGCCAGCGCTACGCGCGGGTCGTACGCGATGACGAGGATCACCGTCACGAAGATCGTCGGCGCCATCACCGTGACACCCCGGATTCCCGGGGCCGATGCCGTCGCGTACACCGTGGCCGCCTGCGCCCCGAACATCAACAACGCCACACCCAGCATCCGCTGCGGATTGCGCCGAATCCGTTTGCTATAGAGCCCCGCATACCCGGCCGCCCCGACCGCGATCACCAGACTCGCCAGCACCGTGGCCAGACGATTGAAAAAGATCGTGTCGCTCGGCCCGAGCTCACGGAATCGCTTCGCCTCCGAGCGGTACATCGCCAGTTGGGCGTTCGTCACCGGCTCGCCGCGACGGAAGATCACCGCGCCCGCCGGCAGATCATTGACCACGGGCTTGATCTGCCTCGCCGCTGCCTCCTGCAACTCCACGGACGCACGACGATCAAACCGAAACGTTGGCCCGCCCGCCGACATGATCTTCGCCACTACGACTTGGACCAATGACTCGGGGATTCCCGCCTGCTGCGCCATCTCGGATGCCGCCTTGGCAAGGCGTTCCTTGTCCCCGCCGTTGATTACGCCCGTCGAAAGCACGCTCCGGCGCGACGAGGTAAACGCGAGCTGGATCTGCTTGCCGAGCGATTCGCTCTCCCGCCGATAGGTTTCGGCATCAAGAATCGGCCGCCGCTCGAGCTGACGCCGGAGCGATGCCAGCCGAGACGACCACGCCTCTGAAGGATTCCCATCGGCATCCGCGTACGACTTCAGGGCGGCATAGGCATCCGTCCCGATGGCAAACGCCTTGCGAAGCTCCACATCCAACTCGTCCACCGTCGAAGTCGAGGCCACCGCACCCGGCAGATGTTCCAGCGACGTGATGATCTCCGCGATCAATGCCTCGTCCGGCACATACACCCGTGGCTGGCGCAGCCGGGCCTGCTCGCGTGCCCGGTTCGTCGCCTCCTCATCCGTGATCTGCACAGCCACGCGCGCCAGCACCGTCTTTCGCGCGATGTCGCCCACCGCGTGCATCGGCTGGTCCGACGCCCACCACGACACCGAAGCCGATCCGAGCGAAAACACCGCAACAATCAGGATCGCCCAGCCGAGCGTCGGCGACGACGAGAACTGACGCACCAGAGAGCCGATGCTCAGCGTCTCTCGCCTGACCGCGAGCTTGCGCTTGGGCCTGGCGGACCGACTCCCGAGTTTGATCGTGTCTTTGGCCATCCGTGTCTACGTCGCCCCTAATGGTGCCTCTCGTCGGCGACATAGGACGAAATGATCCGCTGCACCAGCGGATGCCGCACCACATCTTCGCCGTCCATCTTGACAATCGCCACGCCCGGCACCTCGCGGAAGCGCCTGGCCGCATCCAGCAACCCGCTCATCGCCGGGTTGTTCAGGTCGATCTGCGACGGGTCGCCCGTCACGATCATCTTCGATCCGTGCCCGAGCCTCGTCAGGAACATCTTCATCTGCGAAGCCGTCGTGTTCTGCGCCTCGTCGAGGATGATCACCGCGTGGTTCAGCGTCCGCCCGCGCATGTACGCCAGCGGCGCGATCTCCAGCACATCCGATTCCAGAAACCGCCGGATCGTTGCAAAGTCGATCATGTCATGCAGCGCATCGAGCAATGGCCTCAGATACGGATGCACCTTGGCCTCGAGGTCGCCCGGCAAAAAGCCGAGCTTCTCGCCCGCTTCGACCGCCGGCCTGACCAGCACGATCTTGCGCACGCGGTCCTGCTTCAGAAGATGAACCGCAGCCGCCACCGCGAGGTACGTCTTGCCCGTGCCCGCCGGCCCCTTCCCGAAAACAAGATCATGGTTCCGAATCGCCTCGACGTAGCGGATCTGGTTCTCCGTCCGGGGCCGAATCTTGCGCCCGCCCGAATAGACATCCAGATCGCCATCCCAACTCAGCAGCGTGCTCGAGGGAACCACCGTCGTCGCGGACTCGATCTCGTGCCCGGCCGACTCCTCCGCGATAAAGTCCAGCACCTCGCCGCTCTCGATCGCGGTCCCCGCATCGGCGCGGTGCGCCAATCGGTCGATGACCGCCTTGGCGACACACACCCGCTGCTTGTCGCCCTGCAACTGGACGACACCCTCCCGAGCGGCGATATTGATGCCGAGTGATTCGCGGATCACCTTCAGATTGCAGTCGGCCTTGCCCGCGAAGCAGAGCCAGTCACTCGTCACCGGGATTCGGACCGTGATATCCACAGACTCCAAACTCCTTTCCAATCGCCCCGACCCATCTCCCGAGACGGGCCCACCCCAAAATCGTACACGCTCACGCCCGATCTTGGTCCGATCAACCATTCCGCGCACTCTTTTTTTGACCACCCTCATCGGGGTGTTGTTGGCCTTGGTCGCCCAGAACCAGGGGTGTGCCTCGCTTCCCACGCCATCTCGGCCGATCTCGGGGGATCTTCCCATCCGGGTCGGGGCAGACTGGGACGACCTCGAGGCCGCCGTCCGCCGGGCCGCCCGAACCACGGAACTGGCCATCCTGCACAAGGAAAGCACCGGCACGGGCGAGGCCGACTCGACCGCGAGATATGAACTCATCTCCATCGCCGAGCAGCGGATGTGGATTTCCTTCCGCGCCCTCGAGTCGTGGACTCCGGACTCCGGCCCGATCGAGATCGAGATCGACGCCGGCACGGAACCATTCCTCGAAGACACCCAGCGCCGAATCCTCATCGCCGAAGTCGCCAAGCACCTGAAAGCCCTCGCGGGCCGAGACTGGGCGCCGTGAGCCGGCATGCTTCAGCCTCTGCCCGCATTTCGGCATTTTCACAGCCATCCTCGTGCCCTGCTTCGGATGGATTCCACGCGGACTCGCAGCCGGGCATGGGCACGGGGCAACCCGCATCTCCGATTCCTCCGCGTTGAATTTCGCCACTGAATGTCGCCACATTGTCCCGAAGGTTTCATCAGGAGATTTCGGCGGATCTGCTTGACCAGACTCGGGCCACTCCAAATCCGGTCCGTGTCGGGTGCCATCTCAAGCGCCGGCTCGACTGGCGCGGGACGCGCTCAGACCCGCGCTAAAGATCCCTTATTCTGGGGAATCATTGGTTCTCTTTCTCGATCAGAATCAACGTTCGAGGCGTTTGGAGAAGCCTATCCGAAGGGTGCCGGGCCGCCAGGCATCTGGAAAAATGATGGTGTCGGATTCACACAACATTCAGGCAGATCCGGCTTGGGATCGGTGGTTTCACTGAGTGTCCTCGGCTGTGGGGTGGTTCCGACCGGAGCCGGGTACGGTCGATTGTGGACGATCGAAGATCCATGGTCCGATGCCTAGACTTGTCCCCGGGAAACGGACGCTGGAGGCGGCCAACCCGAGGCCGGTCTGAGGTGCTCAGGCCGCGACAATCGACGGAATGCAGAAGCGGAAGCAGGATGCTCCGTGCGTTGGTGCTCGGGCGGGATGCTGGGGCATCGAATGATGGTGTCGGTGACGAGTGGGGATCGCTCACGCCGGCTGGATCGGTTGGCTTTGGTTTCTGGCGAAATTTCAAGCCGGAAGGCCCGCTGGTCCGCTGATTGAGTTCGAAATGCACGGGTACACTTGGAACAGCCCGTGTGCGGGTAATGTTGAGACAATGCGGCGCCGCGTGAGCGTCGCGACAACCCGGATCGTGGGGCGACAGGCCTGCACGAGCAATCGCGACACAGAGCAAGGAGTGGCACGTCATGAGTCCAAAGATTCGACTTCTCGTAACCGCAGGCACGGCACTGGCAGCCAACGCCGCAACAGCACAGAGCCTCGACCAGACGCGTGAGTACGCGGCCGAGATCCTCGCCGATGCGCAGCAGCGCACCAGTCTCCTCGGAGCTGCCGCGCAGCCCACATCGGGCAGCGGTCTCGGAATCACCTCACCCGACGGCACCGCATCCATCAACCTCACCGGTTGGTCACAAACCAGGTACTACATCACATTCCGTGATGACGGTGACGGCGGCAGCGGCGTCGATGACTTCGAGACCGGCTTCTTCATGCCGGACACCCGGCTCCGCGCCAACGGCTCTGTCGTCAGCCCGGACACCACCTTCCGGATCGAGTTCTCCTTCGACGCCGGTGGCAACGTCGTGCTGTTCGACGCCTTCCTCGCGCAGGACTTCGGCAACGGCATGAGCGGTGCTGTTGGTCAGTGGAAAGCCCCGGCGACTCGTGAGTTCCTCCAGGATGCCAACCTGACGCAGAAAATCGGTCCGTCCGTCACGGATTCGGTCTTTGCTGCCGGCCGTGTTCAGGGTGTGGCTGCAAGCTGGACCGATGAGGGCAATACCTGGCGCTTCACCGCCGGATTCAGCGATGGTGCCGCGTCGGCCAACACGCCGTACAACAGCGGCGCTGACGGCGACTGGGCCTTCACCGCCCGTGGCGACTTCGCCTTCGATGGCACCGTCGACTCGCACGCCGTTCAGATCCGCCAGATCGGGACCGGTGGCGAACAGACCACCATCCTCGGTGGATACTTCCACGCCCAGCAGAACGCCAACATGCCCGGCGTCTCGCAGGTGACACTCATCCAGGGCGGTATCGACTTCATCTACGACAGCCCCGACGGCTGGAACTTCTTCGGTGCCGGCCATGTTCGCATGACCGACAACGACGCATTCACCGATGAATTCACTGATCTCGGCCTCGTCCTTCAGGGCGGCTACTTCGTCAACGATCAGACCGAAATCTTCGGCGCGTACGACATGGTCATTCCCGACTCAAACCGTGAGGACGTCTTCGGCGGCACCGCCGATCCGTTCAACACCGTCACCGTCGGCGTCAACCACTTCCCCTTCCCGGGATCGCAGGCGGTCAAAATCTCCGCCGAGGTCAAGGTCTTCATCGATTCGCTCTCAGAGACCGGCAACCTCGTCAACGGCAACACCAACGTCGGACTGCTCTCCCCGGACCCGGAAGGTGGACAGATCACCGCCGGTGGCCAGGCTCAGGTCTCGTTCTGATCTGATTCCGAACTGCCTTTCTTTCATGACACCACGACGGACCGGCTCTTGCGAGCCGGTCCGTTTTATTATTGGTTTCACATGATCCGCCGGGTCACATCCGATCGATCGTCTCGATGCCGAGACAGTCCAGGCCATCGACCAGCACGCGAGAGGTCAGCCCGCACAGCCGAAGCCGACTCCGACGCGTCGCATCGTCGCCCGCCTTGAGCACCGGGCAGTGCTCGAAAAACCGGCTGAACGCAACCGCGAGCTCGTACAGATACCCGCACATCCGGTGCGGCTCCAGCGTCCGCCCGACCGCCGCCACCGTCGATGGATACCGAAGAAGCACCAA
>DRKT01000167.1 GCA_011053195.1 Phycisphaerales bacterium
GCCGAGCGGGAGTGATCACCGAAAAATACCGATAGAGAGAGGGCCTTGTGGAGACAAGTGGGGGATGGCTCCGTGTCGGAAGATTCGCTGCTAATTCATATCGGTTTGCACAAGACGGGCACGACGTGGCTTCAGCGTCGGGTGTTTTCCGACCCGGCGATGGGGTATCTCTCGACACCGAACGGGCAGAGCAATGAGGCGACGGATGCGTTTGTGACGGTGGACCCGCTGGCGTTTGACGCTGATTCAGCGCTCGCTCGCTTTACACCGATGCTGAGTGAGGCACGGCAGCGGGGGCTTGTGCCGGTGATCTCTCAGGAACGGCTCAGCTCCGATCCATCGTTCGGTGGGTACTACTTTACCGATGTGCTGGACCGGTTGATCGAGACATTCGGAGCGTTCAGGCTGCTGCTGACGATCCGGGAGCAGAAGGGGATGCTGCTGGCGTTGTATCGCCAGGCGGTACGGTCCGGGGCAACGTTCTCGCTCAGGCAGGCGATCGGGACGGGCGATGAGCCGACGGGCTGGAAGCCGACGATCCGGCCGGAGTATTTGTTGTATGACCGGATGATCGAGCATGTGCGCTCGCGCCTTGGTGATGACCGCGTGTGTGTGTTGCCATTGGAGTTGATGCGGCGCGATCCTGAGCGGTACATGCGTGAGTTGCAGGCATTTTCGGGTGCGAAGTCGTCAGTTGTCCCGAGCATGGAAGCGGAGAATGCCGGGTATTCGCCGTTGGCGACACGGGTTTCAACGGTTGTGAATCGCTTTGCTTGGCCGAACCCGCTCGGGCCGGAGCAGCCGATGAGCGTGCGTTTGGCGCGTCGTGGGATGTGGTGGTTTGATCGTGTTGTGCCGATGTCGCTTTCGCAGGGTGTGTCGCGTCGCTGGCGGGAGCAGATCGCCGGTCGCGTCGGGACGATGTACCAAGACAGCAACCGGCGCACCGCGGCAATGATCGGATATCCGCTTGGTGAATGGGGTTATGACGTCGGGTGATCAGGCAGCTGAGGTCGAGCGTTGTGTCGTTGGCGTGCGACTTTGCGTGAGAGCTCTCCGATGGGCCTCGGTCCGGAGCAGCACCCGACCGAGCAGCCGCAGGAGGCATCGGGGTCGGTCTCGATCGGTTCCGGCTGGGCCTGAATCGCAGAGATGATGCTGGCGATCAGGATGATGGCGAACGCACCGAGCAGGACGATCGGGTGCAGATCCATCTCCCATCGGCGCAGGAAGACGAAGTTGAAGACAGCGGCTGCGACGATGAGCACGAAGGCGATGACGAGGCGCTTGGCGAGTTTGCCGCCGTCGGTCTGGTCGAAGTCGGGATCCGGCGGCAGGTCGTCGGGGATGTCGTAGGCGAGCTTGTCGGGCTGGTATGTTCCGCCGGTGGGCGTGCGTCGTGCGGGTGGTGGCGAGTTGGCCAGATCACCGACGAGCCTGGGTTTCCAGCCGTGGTCGGTCGGATTGTGCTTGTCACCGGTCATATCCATGACAGTACATGATTCGTGAGCGGGTGGCGAGTATTCCGCCGCGAAATCTATTCGGGAAACGTCCGGTATGGGTATTTCAAGATCAGACCAGCAGCGCCGCGGGGCTTTCGAGGAGCTGTTTGACGCTGGCGAGGTATTTGGCCGCCATGACGCCATCGATGATGCGGTGATCGCTCGAGATGGTCATGGACATTTCGTGGCCGACGACAATTTCGGGTTCGCCGTCCTCGTCGGTTTCGACAAAGAGCTTTTCAACGGCTCGCCCCACAGCGAGAATCGCGGCGTTCGGCGGATTGATGATGGCCGTGAAGTGATCGACACCGAACATCCCGAGGTTGGAGATGGTGAAAGTTGAATCCGACATCTCCTCTGGGGTGAGGCCTTTCTCTCGGGCCTTTTTGGCGAGGCGTTTGGTTTCGCTTGAGATTGTGCGCAGGCCCTGGTTGTCGGCATTGCGGATGGTGGCAACGACAAGCCCGCCGCCGCGTTCTTCTGGGAGCGAAACGGCAACCCCGATGTTGACATCGGCGTGGAGGTCGATGGATGGGCCAGTGTCGTTCCATGAGCTGTTGATGAACGGGTGTTCGTGCATGGCCAGCGCACAGGCGCGGACGAGGAAGTCGTTGACACTGAGTTTGACACCCTGGGATTCGAGCTGCGCGTTGAGTTGCTGGCGCAGTTCGAGCAGGGCATCGAGTCGGGCGGAGAGCGTCACCTGGTAGTGGGGGATGGTGGTCTTTGATTCGACCAGTCGGCGCGCGATGGTGCTGCGCATGTTGGTCAGCGGGACGTTTCGGCTTTGGAGTGTGCTTGGCCGTTGGGTCGGCTGCGGCACTGGGGCGGGTGTCTGGATGGGAGTTGATGGTGTCGTCGAGTGGGTGATCTGTTCGAGGTCGCGTTTGGTGATGCGTCCCGAGGGGCCGGTGCCGGTGACGGTGGCGAGGTCGATGTGCTTCTCAGCCGCGATTTTACGCGCCAGTGGCGAAGCCATGATGCGTTCGCCGGCATGCGCCCCGTCGGGATGCGCGGTGCTTGGCGTCAGGACCGTGGTGCTGGCAGGGGGGGCTTGGACCGTTGTGGATTCGGCATGTTTGGTGGCAGCAGCCGGGGCCGACGTTGAGCTTGATGCGGCCTGGTCGAGGTCTTCTCCATCCTCAGCCAGAATCACAATCGGTTCGCCCACCGCGACGTTGGCGCCCTCCGGGACCGCGAGCTTAGCGACGCGTCCCTCATCGAAAGCTTCGAGTTCCATGGTCGCCTTGTCGGTTTCGATGTCGGCCAGCACATCGCCGGGCGAGACCTCGTCGCCCTCTTTGACGTGCCACTTGACGACGGTGCCTTGTTCCATGGTGTCGGACATTCGGGGCATGGTGAC
>DRKT01000168.1 GCA_011053195.1 Phycisphaerales bacterium
AGAGTGTTCACGCGGGCGTGGTGATGCCGTGCCACGGGCGGTACGTCGGCGCGAGCAGCGTGCCGCTGTGCGAACACCGGCGCAAGCCCGGCGAGCGTCTCGGCCTGAACTGGCGTGTGCCGGTGCTAGCCGGCAAGCGCGCGGTGCGGCACATCCTCTTCGACACCAACTACTGGAAGAGCTTCGTCCACGCCCGCCTCGGCGTGGCCATGGGCGACCCCGGGTGTCTGTCGCTCTTTGGCCATGAATCTGAATATCACCGCATGCTGGCCGAGCACCTCGTTAGCGAGTACCGCGTGCGCACCGAGGGGCGAGGCCGGACCGTGGACGAGTGGAAGCTGCGCGCCGATCGGCCGGACAACCACTGGCTCGACTGCCTTGTCGCCGCCGCCGTCGCCGCCTCCATGCAGGGCGCCACCCTCCCCGGCATGGCCAAGACCCCGGGCCCGAAACGCCCAAGGGTGACGTTCGCGGCGTTCAAGGATGCCGCAGAGAAGAGGAGGGGGTGGAGGTAGGGGATGAAGCTGATGTGTGGAAGAACTGATGCGGCGGATTCTTTGGGTTTGGGGCTACCTATCCTGGATTCGATCATGCGACTGAAGACGATTTATTTGCATTCTAGCCCAGTTTCTGATCTGGTCGTTGGAACTGGCTGCCGCGATCTGGTCAAGCAGGGCCTGTGTGTGTTCGTCGGCCTTTAGATGACGGAGCTGGAGCGAGGCGAGTCCGATCATGGCGGGCTGGAACTCGGGCCGGAGGTCGAGGACGGCCTGGTATGTTGCGATTGCCTCTTCGACCTGTCCACCGCGTTCGAGTGTGATGGCCAGATTGAGCCTCGGGTCCGGGTGCCCGGGCATGAGCTTCCTTGCCCACTCGAACTCGGATGAGGCCTCGTAGAGGTTTCCCTGCGAGAGAAAGAGGATACCGAGGTTGTTGTGCGCCGGTCCGAAGTGCAGATCGTATGAGAGCGCCTCGCGGAGCAGCTTCTCTGCGGTGTCCGGATCTGAATAGATGATATCCGCCGCGCGGCGGTTCAGAGATGAAGCCTTGGCGGTGTCCCGACGCTCGATCGTCTGTCCGGCGTATGGGCCGGGCGGGCCGGATTGGCACCCCAGAAGAACGATCACCATGGCCACACCAACAGCTCGCAGGATCATGGTCTGGTTCCTTCCGTGGGCGCAGCGTATTCGCGTTCAAAGGCGAGTTCGACGCCGTATCTCGTGTCGTCTTCGGTGAGCGAAGCGGGTCGCTGCAGGCCGATCTCGGTCGGGGAAAAGCTCGGCAGAGCGAGATCCAGTTCGGTCAGGAGTCGGCCGAGTTGGACCGTCTCTATCGGGCGCAGGGTAATGCTCAGTCTCTGGATCCGCCCGGTCTGGCGTCCCTGACGCCGCACCGGGTCGTCGCGGAGCGAGAGCTGGCTGGCAAACGATGGGGAGAGCCCGGCCTTGATCAGGGCGCTGTTGACGAGTCGGACGGCATCGGCCTGTCCGAAGGAGCGTGAGGAATCGGGCGCACGATTTCGCTGCCGGTTCAGGATCTCGGTGACGGCGTGGCGCGTTTTGACCAGGCGGTTTTGCGTGTCGGTCAGACGTTGGTGCGCTCGGTCCATCGACCGCCATGTCAGGTAGGCCGGCGTGGTGGACAGGATCAGAAATAAAAGAATAACCGGCCAGTGGTTTCTCATCACTCGGCCTCCTCGGTGCGTTGGAGGCTCAGCGAGAGTGAGGTTTCATCGGGTGATCGCTGCAGAACGGGGGCGGAGAGCCGCCACCCGTCGAGATGCTCGATCCCGTCAATGAATCCCGTTGGGTCATGGTCGGCAGGCAGAGTGAGATCAATGCGGATATCCCGCTTACCGATCGAGAGCCGTTTGAGACGGGAGCCTTCGGGCCAGATGGCCAGGATCTGCCGGAGCGGGTCGGTGGCTGCGGGCAGAATCGTTTTGGCGTTTGGTTCGGTTTCTGACGAGATCGACCGCAGCATCGCGGCGAGCCTGATCGAGGCGGGCTGGGCGTGCGGGCCAGCGGGTGGCAGGATGAGGCGCTGCGCTGATTCGATGGCGGCGCTGAGCTCATGCTGTTCGTGTTTGTATGCCTCGCTCCTGCGAGCGAATCCAATCGAGAGCATCCCGCTGAGCGCTGCGAAGACCACACACAGAACCATGAGCTGCACCCGCCGCGTCCGCCGCAGACGCGATGAGACGAGAACACCCCCGAGCAGATTGAACGCGGATGCCGGCGCCTCGCAGTTGATCCATCCGGGGACCCCGGCTGGGACGATGACATCGGCGACCCGGGCGAGGCGGTCGAGCTGCTCGCGCGTGCAGGCGCAGGCCGTGATCGTGCCGTCTTTGTTCGTGTGAAATACCGCGTGGATCTCGTCGATCGGCAGAGGCAGATCCGGTTCGAGGGCATAGTGGAGCGCTCGCTCTTTCGCCGGGGCCCGGAGCCCGGAGACACTCGCCCCATCGAGGACCGACCAATACAGCGATTCGTCGGGCAGGGTCACGGTCCGCGATGTAGGCAGCAGCGCGGTCATCCTGTTGCTGCTTTGAGTTTGCCCGTGTCGAGTTCGAGGACCACGGTGCCGGAGTCGAGGATGAGTTCGGTGGTGCTCGCTGTCACCCGGCCGATGAGGACAGATCCGATCTGATCGCCTTGATCGGCGATATACGTTTCATCGGTCTCGGGATTGTACAAGATGGCCCGGTGCAATCCCGAATCCGGAATTTCCGGCGAGACGATACCGATGAGCAGGATCTTTGGAGGCCGCGGAGGCGTCTCGGATGGCGGTTCGGGAGTGGCGTCTGTTTCGCTGCGCGGGGGCGCGGTCCAGAGCCGCGTGTCGAACGTTGCAAGAATCTCCGGAGAATGTACCTTGCTGTCGGGGATCTGAATCGAATCGGATTCGGGTGCCCAGTCCGCAGCGAACCGTGGATGTCTGATCGGGGCCAGCGCCCACATCGCGACCGCGGCCATGAGCGCGGCTCCGACGGCCAGAATGACCACCGACCTGACCCACAAAGCTCGGATTGGATCACTCGCTGATGGCATGCCGTTCGATGATCTCCCAGTCGTTGCTTCTTGACTCGTATACGGTCCACCACGATCGCTTCACGTCATGGATCTCTGCATCGACCCGCACCGCCCACAGTGTACTGCGCCCGGTCAGGCCCACCAATGGTTTCTGTTGCGAGCGCCCGGAGTGTGGCGGGGGCGCTGGTGAGGGCCGATCCTCGGCGCGAGCCGTGATGATGGCGGCGAGGTCGCCCCGCTGCGCGAGTGTGAGGGCCGCTTCAAGCAGCGGCCTCGGCGCTGTATTGATGTTGATGGGCGATGAGATGGTGGCGGCGGAGCGCCGCGGCAGCTTCGGTATGATGGCGATCTGTCCGCCGACGGCTGTGGTGCTTTCTGTCACCGATGGGTGTCGCGGCGAATCGGGGATATCCAGCAGCGTTGACATATTTGCGTAATCTCGGTCCCGGAGCCCATCCCCGACAGAGAGCCAGAGCGGCGAAGCCGGCGGTGTTCGGGCCGGGATCATCCCGAGCAGATCCCATGCGGCGATGCGGAGCGAACCGTCACGCCCGAATTCGGTCCACCGGATCTCGGCCACGAGGATCTTGGGCTCGATCGCATCGGGCGGGACGACCGCCCGGGGTGCTTGATCGGCCAGCCATTGGCGGACCAGAGGTTCGGCGGCGTAGAGCAGATCCGATGCCGTCTGTTCACGCACTGAGACCGAGGCCGCCCGGTGCGTCTGCGCCGAGGCGAGCGAAAGCAGCCCGAGCGTGCTGACCACGAGGACAAGTGTCCCGAGCACGAGCAGCAGCGCGATGCCGCGGCGCCTCCTCATCGGTCCAGCCTCCAGACTCGTTCTGCGGTCTGCCCGCGCACCGAGGTCAGCGCGACGGTGAGTTCAGCCTGATCCTCGCTCAATCCAAAGGCGACTGTGTCAAGCTCACCGATCAGGAGTGCGGTGTCATGTGAGCTGATATCGAGCAGGAGCCGGTCATTCTTCATCGAGAGTGTGGCAACGGCCCCACCGGCCAATCGGATGGCCAGCCGCTTGCCATCGGGCCTGACCGGCTTGTCTTTGGGATCGTGGCGGTCGCGCCGGAGGATCAGGCGATCGATCTCGCCGAGCGTCATCTCGGCCGAGCGTTTCCAGAGCATCCGGCGATCGATCGTCTGCATGCCGCCAAGAGCAACACGGGTCACCGGCACGACCGCGGCCGACACACCGGTCAGCAGCGCCAGGGCCAGGAGCAGTTCCAGCAGCGTCAGGCCGCGTCTCATGGCGAGCCCTCCGCGATTGGTTTGATCTTGTGAAATCGAACACGTGAAGTTTCATCGACCATGACCAGGAATCTTCCGAAACCTTCCGGGCAGTCGTCGCACGGACGCCGCTCGAAGCTGATGTCCTTGTGATCCGCATAGAGCTCGACGGGTGGGCGCCAGAGCTGGCCGATCTGCAACCCGTACAGCTCGTTCGTGTGGGCGCTGATGATGTCGTCGGCAAGCCGCGATGCCTCCCGGAGCGTGACGGTCTCGTCGGGCATGCTGCTGGTCAAGCCCGCATCACGGATGATCCCGACCGAGACCGCGGCGAGCGAAGCAAGCAGCACGACCGCGAGCAGCACTTCGATCAGCGTCAGCCCTCGAGCTGGAACAGTCTTACTCATCATCAATCCACGACCATCCTGTCAGACCCGAGATGTGCAGCGTGGGCGATGGGTCCCCCATAACCGCAACGGTGTAATCGGTGCTCTGGCCCAGACGGTTAAAGCCGATGCTTTCTGCGAGATCCCGACCGACAGAGATGCGGACCTGGGCACCGGTCCGGAAGCGTCGGATCGTCCCCTCTGCGGTCAACGAGATGTCGGCGTTCTGTGCACCCGCGCCGAGTGTGACGGGGCCGTCCGTTCTTGCCATCAGGCGGGCCTCGGCATCGATCGCCGCGAATCGTTGGAGGATGTGCTTCGGGGAATCCGAGTGCCCGATGATGCCGCGGATACCGATGCCGGCCAGCAGACCGAGGAGCGTGACGACGATCAGCACTTCGAGCAGTGTGAAGCTGTGCCGAGGACGATTCATTCTGCACCGCGGAGGTTCAGCGAGGAAATATCGGCGTTCTCATCCGTGCCGCCGGCCTCACCATCGGCGCCGTAGGACACGATCTCGTAAGGATGCCCATCCGGCCCGGGCACCGCGATGTAGTACGGGTTGCCCCAGGGATCGAGCAGCCGATCCGGCCCGACGTAGTACGTGCTGCCCGGGTCCGCGTACCCGTCAGAGAGCGCCGCGAGCCCGACATCATTGGGCGGGTAGCTGTCGTGCTCCTGGTGGTACAGCTCGACGCGCTGGGACATGACGCCGATGCCAGTCTTGGCCAGCTCCCTCTTGCCCTTGCTGAACGCGCCCGAGAAACCAATCGCCAGCGTCCCGGCTAGAAGCCCAAGGATCACCACGACCGCAAGGACCTCGACGAGTGTCATGCCCCGGCGGACGTTTCGGTACGGCTTCGATATATGATTCATGAGATCAACTCCTGCATCCGGATCAGCGGCAAGACGGCGGCCAGCACCACGGTGCCCACAACAATGCTCATCAGAAGGATCGCGGCCGGTTCGAGCAGACCCGCCAACCGGTCGATCGATCGGCGTGAACGCTGGTCGTAGCGGTGCGCCAATCGGCGCAGCATCGGCGCAAGCTCCCCGGATTCCTGGCCGACCGCAAGCAGCCGGCGAAACTCCTCGTCAAACCACAGCTCATCATCGAAGGCCCGATCCAGCGGGACACCCTCGGCCATGGATCGTCGCGCCGAAGCGAGCGAGGCGCGCAGACGCGATGTGCCCGGTCCGCGCAGCGTCGGACCCAGGATCTCAACCGCTCGATCCAGCGGCACGCCGCTGGACAGGAGGTCGGCAAGGTCTCGCGCCAATGCCGACACGGGCAGCCGCTGGCAGACCGCGGGCAGAGACCGGACATACCAACCAGGCGCCACGCGGCGTGATGAGTGTATCTGCAAGATCGCAAAGAGCACCAGCAGCCCCATGCCAAAGAGGCCAGCGAAAAGAATCGCAAACGGGGATGACAGTGTGGTCCCCACAAAGACAAGCCCACGCGTGAGCGCCGGCACTTCGATGTCCGATGAGACCAACATATCGACGATCGGCGGCAGCGTCTTGGTGCTCAGCAGCACGACGACCAGCAGCGTGACGATGCCGATCAAGACCGGGTAGGTCAGCGCCGCGATCACCTTGTCTCGGAGCTGCGAGCGGCGCGTCTGGCGATCAGCGAGCCTCCGCATCGCGCTGCTGAGCTCGCCGCTCTGCTGCGCTACACCCAGGACCGCGATCTCCAGCTCGTCAAACCACCCCCGTTCCCGGCCGCACGCCTCGCAGAGCGAGACACCTTCGGTGAGCTCGTCGGTCAGGTTTCTGGTCAGCCGACCGATGGCGCGCGGGACCCGGGTCCCTCGGCCGGCGATGTCGATGGCTTGCCGCGCAGAGATGCCCGACTCGATCAGTGTCGAAAGACTTTCAAGCAGCTCGGCCTTCTGGTTCGAGCGGCGTTTGCGCAGCCAGTTCTCGACCAGGCGGCCGAGCGGAGCCCATGTCAGCTTCGGATTCTGCCGGACCGGCGTGAGATCCAAAATGGTGAGCCGCGCTTCGCGCAGCAGCGCCCGGGCCGCGGCCGGGGATTCGGCGGTCAGCTCGCCGATCTGGCGTTCGCCTGTGTCTGGTGTGCGAGCTTGGTACCGAAAACGCATCACGAGACGGCCCCGGTCAGGCCGAGCACCCGCTCGAGTTCGAGCTGGTCTGTGATGCCCTGTTCCAGCAGCGCTGCGCCCTCTTGATCAAGAGTCCGCATGCCCTGGCGCACCGCTTCGTTTCGCAGTCGATCGATCTCGGCGCGGCCGGCGATCAGGGCGCGCACATCTTCGGTGATCGAGAGCAACTCGAAGATGCCGACCCGTCCACGGTACCCGGAATCCAGACACACCTGGCAGCCCTTGCCCGCGCAGGGCCGATGCAGCGTGCGGACCAGCCGCTGGGCCAGAACCGCCGAGAGCGAAGCGCTCACGAGGTACTCCTCGATACCCAGGTCCACCAACCGCGAGACCGCGCTGACCGCATCATTCGTGTGCATCGTCGAGAACACCAGGTGACCCGTCAGGCTCGACTGGATCGCGATCCTCGCCGTTTCGGTGTCACGGATCTCGCCGATCATGATGACGTCCGGGTCCTGACGCAGGATGTGACGCAGACCGCTGGCAAAGCCCACCCCCTTTTTCTGGCTGACCTGGACCTGACTCACGGCAACGTCGGGTGAAGAGAGATCGCACTCGATCGGATCCTCGATCGTCATGATGTTCACACCGGGTCGGATGCGGGCGATCCAGCGGAGGGTCGCATAGAGCGTTGTGCTCTTGCCCGAGCCAGTCGGCCCGGTGACGAGCACGATGCCGTTGGATCGGCCGGCCGCGAGCTTGTACGACTCCTGAACAGGGCCGGGCATCCCGAGCCTCGCGAACGACTGGAGCCCCTCGTCACGCTCGTGATCCAGAAGCCGGATCACAACGCGCTCGCCGTGCGGCGTTGGCAGTGTGCTGATCCGCAGATCGATCGAACGACCTGATTCGCTCTTCTTGCCGATGCTGACTGTTGTGCGCCCGTCCTGGGCCAGACGCTGCTCGGTGATGTCCAGGTCGGCCAAAACCTTGATGCGGCTGACAATGGCAGGCGAGGCCGAACGCGGGATCTCGCGGATCGTGACAAGCACGCCATCGAGCCGGTACCGGCACAGGGTCGAATCCGCCGTCGGCTGGATGTGCACATCGCTGGCTCCGCGCGAGAGCGCCTCGAACAGCACCGCATCCACGAACCGGCTTGTCTCGCCCTTGGTCGCCATGGAGAGTAGGTCACGGTCCGATTCATCGCGGACCGTTTCGAGGCTTCCTGTCTCACGCAGATCCGCCGCGGCCCCGGACACATCGGGCGCGAGCGATTCATACGACTTGTCGATCCGCACGGCGATGGTCTCCGGATCCTCGAACGACACTTCGATCGGACAACCCAGACGGACCCGGATGTTGTGGAGGATGTGCTGCGGCGTGGATTCGGCCGCCAGCACGCGTTCCACGCCATCGGCGGCGCCGCACGACAGGACCAGGTGCGTCCTGGAAAACTCCCGAGAAACCATCGAGAGGAATCGGACCGATGGCCGAGTGCCAGCTTCCGGATCGGGCGGGCTCATCTGATCACCCGCGGCTCGACTACAGGCCACCCCGTTGGGACCGAAGCTTCACCCGCTAGGATGTCGCTGGTATAGCGGAGCTGCTCGAAGAGGGAGTCCTCATAGATGCTTGCACGGATGAATACATAGAAGCGGGTGCGAGAGCGAGACCGCGACCGATTCGTAAAGAGCTCTCCAAGCCATGGCACCCTGCCGATCAGCGGGACACGGGACTTGGCCCGGCCGATGGTGTCGAGCTCGATGCCGCCCACGGCAACCGTGTGGCTGTCCGGGATCGTGATCGAACTCGAGAGCTGGTTCTGCTGACGCGGTGGCGGCAACGACGGGTCGCTGCTGTCACCGACAAAGGTGCTCAGAGTCACCGAGTAATCGAGGTTGAGCTGCTCGCCCGCGAGAATCTGGGGCGAGACCGTGATCGTCGTGCCCGCATCCTCGAACCCCCCGAACGAGGTCGTCGCGACAACGTTGCTTGCGTTCGTACTCAGGATCGGCTGCTGCACCACCGAGTTGAACTCCGCCTCCTGCGCGTTGGCCACCAAGACCCTTGGCATGCTCGTCGATCGGCCCTCGTTGACCGTCTCGAGCGCCCGGATCAGCACGCTGAACTCTCCGGGATCCAGAATCACCCCCGTCAGGCCCGAGCCCGCACCGGGCAGTGTTGCGGCCGCAGCATCGGTGCCCAGACCAAACAGACTGCTGAGCCGAAAGAGGGTGTTGCCGCCCACTTCCAGCTTCTCAAGCTCAATCCCAAGATCGAGTGTTTCTGAATCCGACAGGCTGACAAGCAGCACCTCGAGCATCACCTGCGAGACCGGTGTGTCGAGCTGGTCGGCGAGATTCCGGATCGAGAGGACCTCCGCCGGTGTGCCGGTCACTAAAATCGAATTCGTGGCCTCATCGGTGGTGAGCAGCGCGCCCTGAGCCGGGTTGATGCCCTGTGCCGGACCAGGCGTTGAAACCTCAGTGTCCGCCGATGAATCCGAGTTCCCCTCTGGAGCCGCATCATCCGATGCCCTAAGCCTCCCGGAATCGACGGGCTCGGGATTGGCCGCCAGCAGATCGGTGAGCTGCTCGGTGATCTCCGATGCGATGCGGTGGCGGATGGGCAGCCGCTCGGTGTGCCGTCTTGCCCCGGGCGGGAGATGCCCGAGCTCATCAACCAGCCCCCTGAGCATCTCGTGGACCTCGCTCGGCGCTGTGATCGTCACCGAGCCCGTATACACGTTGGCATAGATCGAAATCTCGTCCTGGTCCGGGGTGCGGGCCTGGACCGCCTCCTCCAAGACAGCTCGCAACGATTCAGAATCAAACCCGGGCACGAAGTACTGATCTGTCTCGAGCGAGACCGGCCAGACGTGCTCCGCGAGATTCTTCCACGATCCGATCTCATCTCTCGGCGCCACAATCGTCACGGATCGTCCATCGACCGAGCCAGCGATGTCCCCGCGCAGCGGAGGACCTCCGGCGGATCGCTGCCGATCGCTGAGTTGCTTGATGGCCGCTGCGAACTCGATCGCTCGACCCGATGGCACCGGGATCGATTCGATCGCGATCTCGACCTCGGAAGTCCGGGCGAGCTCGATGGTCTCTTCCATGATCGCGATCCGTGGAGAAAGATCCGCGAGCAGGATCTCGCCCGAATCGGCCAACGCCACCACCTTGCCGCTGTTCGGACTCGTCAGCGGCTGGACAAGTGACACGGCGGCCGACGGCGACAGCGGGAACGTCGCCAGCAGCACAGCCCGATACCCGGGCCTTGGAAAGCGTGATGATTCTTTCTGGGTGTCGCGTTCGATATACGCCAGACTCGAGGCCGATCGAAGCGCCACGACCTCATAGCTGCCCGGAGTCTCGCGGCGGACCGTGGTGAACTCGATCCCGCGCAGTGCATCGTTAAGCTCTCGCCAAAGCTCGTCATCCGACAAGGGCTCGGGCGAACGGATCGTCACCGACTGACGCAAGACTGCAGGGTCATACCGGATCGTGATCCCAAGCTTCGCAGATGCCGTGTCAAGCACCCGAGTAATCGGCACACTGCCAGTCAGCGTTGTCCCCTGGGCGGATGCATGAGAAGTGTGGGAACCTATCATCAAGGCCGTCAGCAGACCGATGAGGCAGATCACCCGGAAACACCGGCTTCGTATGATCGGATCTGTCTTCATTATCCCATTCCACACCGGGCAAGGGCTTAGACGTATGGTTTTGACCTAACCATGCTCCACGGCGAGTTAGTTTCGGAATCCGACCCCCGAGTCCCAGATGTTCCTGATCGACTCAAGTCTCGCCTCGATGGATTGTGAAGCCACAGCAACATCAGCATTGGCATCGGCCCAACTCAGGGTCGAAGCTGTTTCGGAGTCAATCGACTCTCCACGGGACTCACAGGCTGATTTCTGACGGCTCGCCTGTGCGATGGCGGAAGCCTGATCGGGGCTCCAGTTGAATGCACCATATTGAAGCGGCAAATCTCGAGCTGCATTGGTGTGACTCGCTGAGAATCGACGTTGCTCGGCAGCATCGAGTTGGTCGACAGCCGGGATGTTGACCAATGCGATCAGTCCGTCATAGGTCTGAGACGCTGTCAACACAGCTGCCTTTGCCTCTTGGAGCTGTTGTCTGGTAGATGTGCCTTGTCGTCGGAGCTGGGTATATTGTCGCTGCGCTGTATGCTTGTTTTCTAGGGCGGTTCGAAGTTGGATGATTCTCGATTGGGCGGCATCGAGAGCGGCTTGGATAACGGGTATCGCCTCCTGAGCTGTCAGGCCGGCTACAGCCAGAGCCTCTGGCGAAACACCCGCTTCAAGCAGGGCCCCTGCCAATACCACCTGATCCGGGAGAGCCGCAGTAGCCACAACATTTGGTGCTGATGGCCCGCTGGTCACAGCTGTAAAGTATGTGGCCAGCCCTCCGGCAGCAATGAGTACACCCCCACCGAGGTATATCAAAAGTATGTTGCCCCGCCTTGAGAAACGACCAGACCTCGAATGAAAACCAGAGGTTGCTTGCGACATTGCATGGACTCCTTCAAAGCGATTCCACGATGAACCCGGATCATATACGAATTCAGACGCTTGCGGAACCGAATGGTTCCAAAAATATTGTTGTGCATAAAAACTTTCACACTCTCGGGAACCATGTGGTATCTTGTGCGTCTAGTAGAAACGGGTTCGGTGGTTCTTACAAGGAGATCCCGGTGATTCGCTCAATTCTCTTGTGTGTTCTGGCGGTCAATGTCAGCTTTATATCCAGCATGCCGACTTATTCACAAGAGGTGCCCGATTGTCCGGGTACTACGAGCTTCACTGTCTGTATTACATCACAGGACTTGGCGATAGCCCTTGGAGTCTGTAGTGCCCCTTCGAATCGGGGGCAGGGGGATCCATGCGAACAATTGTGCAATGGCACACTTGATCCAGGGAGTTGCTGTAATGTTGTAATAACAGTTAATCCACCGTCAGGGTGTCCTGATAGCCCGGATAAGCCGTGCCCAGTAGGCCTTGAAGATCTCATCGACAGGATTGATGACGAGGTTATGTCGAATGGGTCCGGCAGTGAAGCAGAGGTACTTGGTAATCTTTGTTCGCAGATCAGGAGCTGCTGTACATCAAGTCCATTTGGTCTTGGCATTACTTATGATGACGCAGTCAATGCATACTATTTCTTTTTCCCAGATTCTCAGATCCCGGAAGATGCACTCAAGGACCTGTTTGAGGCGTGCGCCCAAGGGTCCAATTGTACTTCGGATCCTGGCCCGCCGCCCGGGCCACCTGATCCGGGTGTAGACACTTGGCCGAATGGCGCCATCCCTTCAGATGGTCCTCCCGGAGATCCCAATGCCGGGCCCTACTCGCCGAATCGTGGCGGCCGGTGCGAGGGGTACGCACTGAGCGGTGGCCCCGACTTCGAGCAGTTCTCGAATGACCCGGCCGAATGCGCAGGCGGTTCCTCTATTGGCATCTTCAACATCGACATGTTTTCTGGAAAATGGGCCAAACAGTCCGTTGATTTATCACTCCCCGCCAAAGGGTTCAGTTGGGTGATCAGTCGCACGATCAACAACACCCAGCAGCAAATAGCCTCGAGTATTCCAGAATACACGTTTGTTCACTCAAATGGCATTCAGGGATACGATTGGCGTCAAGATTCCTTGCCGGAGCTTGCGCTCAATTCGACCACCGATGGGCTTTACTTGATTCTTAATTCGCAATCATTTATTGCATTTGGTCGATCGGATAACAACCAAAACTCAGATCTGTGGGTGCCCACAGGTTCCAAGGGTGGTGCTGCTGTTCGAGCCCTGATTGGCGATGGCGGCTCTCCGGAACTTTTCACCGAAGTATACGAGGTCTTTGACCTCACCGGGCTCAAGATGTCATTCTTCGGATTCGATGCATCGATCAACACCACCAAGCAGGGAAAGTTGTGGAAGATCGAAGACCCGGATGGTAACGTCGCGTATATCGGTCATCCCACCAATCCAGTGCAGGCACTCTCGAATGGGTTTGTCGAGGTCGGTACCAATACAGGCAAGTATGCGGTCAGCAAAGCATATGATACCAGCGGCCGGCTCTATGAATACCAATATTCCGCTTCACCGATCGACGATCCAAACGCAGCTTTTCCGGCGTATCGTTTGGTTTCTATCACGGCGTATCCTGCGGGCTCAAACAATGCTCCCTATGTCGCCAAGGTTGAATACTCTTACTATGACTACACCCCGGGGACCAACGATCCCGACGAGGCATTCGGACTACCCGGCGACTTGAAGCTTGTCAGGGTGAGCACACCAACGAGCAACGGGACCGAAGACATCGTCGAACGGACGCTGTACCGCTACTGGAAGGATGCAGACCCCGATGGTTTCGACCATGCCATCAAGTATGTGTATAACTCCGAGGGTTTGCGGCGTGCAGATATTGATTTGGCAGATAAAGACCACAGGACCGACGACGTTGTTGCAAAATCGCTGGGGGATCTTGAGGCTTACGCCGCCCTCTACATGGAATACTACGATTCGACCTACGACCGCAGAATAAAGACGGTCTGGGGCAATGGTGAGTGTGGGTGTGGTGGCGCATCGGCAGCTGGCAATGGCACACACACTCTCTCGTATGACAGTTACTACACGACAGGCGCTACCCCGGGTTCTCCGGGATGGCAGCCATGGTATTCCAGAACGGTGATTGCATTCCCGAAGACAACACCTTCAGAGCCCGGAGCTGTCGTGGATTCGCTTGAGAAATATGAGACGTATTACTTCGGAATGGGCGGTTCAAAGCTGGCCACCGTAGTGACGGATGCCCCTCCGTCAACAGCGACCAACGCTTGGGTAACACTTACTGAATACGACTTCGCTAGTCTTGGGGCAGCACAGTACACGCCGGCCGCAATCGCCAGCTACGACCATGCGACTGGAACTTTCACGAAGGCGTCGACGGGTCTCGTATATAAGTACATCTCATGGAGCGAAGATGAGGCCATCAGCAATGATCCGAATGATCTCATCAATGACCACAACTTCGGGCGTACGAGATTTGTGGGGTGGAGCGGCGACCAAAGTTTGAACGTCGAGGCATACCTGTCAGAGACCGAGCAAGAATTTGCAGAAGCCACGATTGTCTCAGGGGCGCATGCGACCAAGTTGTCGAGGCCATTCACAAAGAGAACAAGGAGATACCCGGAGGGTGGATTAGTAGCAAATGCACCCGGGAATGAAGAATTCACCTATGTTCGATCGTTCTACAGCGGAACGGGTTCGAATGATGTCACCCCGCTCCGGGTCGCTTCGGTTACGGTCAATCAGCCGGGGGTACCAACCAATGAGAATGGCAATGGTGATAATGACCACGATCCGACCACAACGTACTATCGGTTGGATGGAACGGTAAGCTGGGTGCGTGATCCAGATGGCATATTCACCTATACGAAGTATGATGACTTTGATCTGCCGATCTGGACCGTGCAGGATGCCGACCCAGGCAGCTCTGAAGTCTCTGGTGATCTTCCTCAGAATGCGACATTGACCGCGACTGGAACGCCGCTACATATCAAGACGCAGTACACCTACGATGCCCAGACGCGCATGACTTCACTTGTGCTTCCGCATGGACGAACGCTGTATGATTTTTATGATGTGCTTGACAATGGGCTGATGGTCAATCTGAACTTTCCAAAGTATGACTCGGCCTCGACGAAGGTCTATGGACCAGCTTCGTTTACACTCGCAGGGCACAACGGTGTCTCGTATCAGAGCGGCTCGATCGCGCTCGATTCATCGGGCGAACTCACTTCTGGATCTGCTGGTTGGGTTGATGGGACGAAAGCGGATGCGTTTGCGGCATTCAATGCCTTGGGCGTTTTGGCCCGTCTTTCGGAGAATGTGTATGACCGACCCGCAGATAAGTTGTTGTCGAGTCGTGAGTACTACGACATAGATGGTATTGCTGGTTCTCAGTACGATGAGACAACCTATGCCTATGACGACCGGGGCAGGGTGGTCCGGTTGGAGGCGCCGTATGGGACCGTGACGCGGATCACCTTCGACGACCTCGGCAGGACCGTTGCGCGCTGGATGGGTACGAGTGATTCGAGCTTTCCGGGTTCCACTGATCCGACTGACAATATGACCAAAGTCTCTGAAACCGTGTATGACAGCGGAGGTGTTGGAAACCATCTGGTCACGAAGGTGACCAAGCATGTCAATGGTCAGCTGAATGACGACCGGATCACAACGTATATCTACGATGTACGCAATCGGATGATCATACAATCAAATCCTGAAGCGCCGCACAACGTCATCGAGTATGACAACCTCAACAGAAGTGTGTACAGCGGATCTTACTCAGATGTTCAAGATGGTTTGCTATTCAACGATACAACAAAGCCTTCTCAGCTCAGCACCAATCGTCTCTCACTGGCGCAGACCATGTATGACACCCGGGGCCGGGTGTTTGAATCTCGCACATATGAGATTGTTCAGAGTACAGGCGCTATGACCAACGGTGGGAGCAGCTATCTATTCAGTAAAACGTGGTACAGCGATATCGGTCAGGTGGTAAAGACCAGCGGGCGATCATTCTCCAAGACCGCCTATGATCGTTTGCGCCGGCCGGTGGCAAGGTACGCCCTCTCGGCAGATAATGACGATCAGAATACACAAACTGGTGGTTATGCAGAAGCCCACGATGTCTCGGGTGATACCGTGGTTGCGGAATCACATACCCTGTGGGACGATCCGTCGGGGCTGGTGCTTGCTTCGCTGTCTGTTGATCGTCATCCCGAAGATACGACGACCACGGGGCCCCTGTACAGTCCCGCTGTACCATCAAGCATCTGGGCCGAGGCCGACATACACGGCCGGGCTCGGATCTCGGCGATGTGGTATGATGGCCACGATCGGGTCACCCACACAGTTGATTACGGTACGTACGGGCTCGATTCGACGCCGAACGGCGAATCGTTCGACCGGTTGGATGCCTCGCTGTCGTCTCCGCCGACGGCGACCAGCCTGGTTGGAGTATCACCTGAAATCGGGCACTTCATGTTCAATGAGTACAACGAGGATGGGGAAATC
>DRKT01000169.1 GCA_011053195.1 Phycisphaerales bacterium
ATGGATGTGGACTCGATCCCGACGCGGTGCTGTACCGAGCAGCCGGATGCAAAGCGTGCCGACAGAGCGGGTTCTCGGGCCGGGTGGGAATCTACGAGCTGCTGATCCTCAGCGACACCACGCGCGAGCTGGTCATGGCCAGGCAGAGCGGTCCTCAAATCGCAACCGCAGCCACGCAGGAAGGCAAACTGACGACACTCCGCGAGGATGCGTTTGAAAAGGTCCGGCAAGGCATCACCAGCCTCGAAGAGGCGCTGCGGGCTGTCGCGACGTAATTCCCATTATCTACCGAGTTGCTGCTTGATCGCGTCTGAATCGGTAGAACTCGGCGAAAGAACGATCACGACCGCCTCGGCGACGGTTCCAACATCCACTGTCGGCTGCAGATCAATCGTGTCGTTGATCGACACCGTGGGAAGCACCCATCGGTACCAGCCGGCGAGTTCCTGCGGTTTGGCTGTTCCCGGAGGGACCATCTGCTCAATGGCTCGCATGACCGAGAGTTGGCGCGTCGCAGGTTTCATGCGGATGATGACCACGGGCTGGCCCGATGGCTGGACCACCAACTGCATGGTGTCCGAAGCACGGTCGATCGCGCGCAGCACGCCGGAGTTTCGACGAATCCACCGGTCGGCTCCAAGCCGACTTTGCTGATCCGATTCCTGCACAAGCGCTGCCCACGAGCGCACACACCCCGGCACAATCCGCACCAGACCCAGATGCTCAAGGGTCCAGAACTCGGTCCCTGCATCATCGGTGTCAAACCGTCTGGCCAGAATCAACTCGGCCGGATCGGTTTCGGGCGGATATTGCCGGCGCCGCCACCTGAGCAGGAGCTCCGACCGATCGGCCCCGGACCGGATCACCAAACTGAGATCCCGCGCATCGGCCAGCCCCCACGCCCCGAACAGGCCATTCAATGGCCCGGGCACAAAGCTGTCCGGCTCGGCCCGCCGCCACGAGTCAAGATCAATGTCCAGCAGTACAGACTCGCCCTTGTGCTGAGAAGCCGGCGTGGTCGGGTCAGTCCAAGGCTCCAAACCCCGACGAATCAGCGAGGAAATCGCCGGGGAAAGATCGGACTGAGCGACTGTCATGGGCGGCATCGGCTCCGGCTGCTGGGCGAAAGCTTGGACAGCGAGGAGCAGGCACAGCAGGACGAGAAAATGCGGTTTCATCGAGTCAATGGTATATCAATGCCGGGCCTTGGCGATAGGCTTTGGACGTTGAACGATTCTCCGCGCGTGCTCATCATCAGGCCCAGCGCTCTGGGCGACGTCTGCCGATCGGTCCCGATCGCAGCCGCCCTGCGCGAGCATTGGCCGGACGCCAAGATCCATTGGCTCGTCAATGCCCCCTGGACCGATGTGCTGATCGCCCACCCTGCGATCGACCGGGTCATCCCATTCGATCGCAGGGGGCTCGGCTCCTCGCTCAAACGGCTCAACCCCGGCCCCACCCTGCGGCTATTCAAAGAACTCCGCGAGAACCGCTACGACATGGTCATCGAGGCGCAAGGCCTGGCTCGGTCAGCGATCTTTGCTCGTGCCACCGGCGCCCGACAACGGATCGGATACGCCGACGCCCGAGAGTTTGGCTGGTTGGCGCTGACCGACCGTGTGCGCTTGCCGAAGTCGATCCATACCGTGACAAAGATGATGGGATTGCTCGGCCCGCTGGGTATCCGGACAGAGCCCGATCTCAGGTTGTACAGCCCCGAATACGCAACCGAGCAGATTTCAGCAGATGCTGAGCTGAGCGAACCATATCTGGTCTTGGCGCCAACGAGCATCTGGCCCGGCAAACGCTGGCCGATCGGTCGATTCACCGAGTTGGCCCGTCGACTGACTGATGTACAGCATCGGGTGGTGGTTGTCGGGGCACCGGGCGAAAGGCCTCAATGTCGGGAACTGCTCGATCTCGCGGCCGAGGGCCGACCGATCATCGACCGCGTCGGACGAACGAGCATCGGACAACTCATGGCGCTCATCGAACGGTCTCAACTGGTATTGGCCAATGACTCGGCGGCCCTGCATATGGCCGTTGGACTCGGCACACCGATCGTGGCGCTCTTTGGACCCACCGACTGCGCCCGCGTCGGCCCGTTCGGACACGACGAAGATGTGATCCAGCATGTGTCACCCGGCGACGTACTGAATCACAAAGACCGCGCAGCCGGCAGCGAACTCATGCAACGGATCACCGTCGACGAGGTCGAGCAGGCCATCGTGCACAGGCTTCGCTGAGGATCTGGATCAACCGTTCTTGGCTGCAAAGTCCTTCATGAACTCAGCCAGCGCAACCGCGCCCTCGTGCGGGAAGGCGTTGTACATGCTCGCCCGCATCCCGCCCACCGACCGGTGGCCCTTGAGCGTCTTGAGGTTGTGCGTCTCGGCCTCGGCCAGGAACTTCGCATCGAGCTCGGGCGAGGGCGTCTTGAACGTGACATTCATCAGCGATCGATCCTTCACCCGCGCGTGCGGCTTGTAGAAATCACAACTGTCGATCGCATCGTACAGTACCTTGGCCTTGGCTTCATTGATCTTCTGGATCTCCTTCAGGCCGCCCTGACGCTGGATCCACTTGAAGGTCTGACCCATGAGATAAATCCCAAACGTAGGCGGCGTGTTGAATCGGCTCTGCTTCTTGGCCTGAAGCGAATAATCCAGCATCCAGGGAAGATCCCGGACCTGCCTTTCGAGGATGTCATCGCGCACGATGACCAGCACCGTCCCGGCCGGGCCGAGATTCTTCTGCCCTCCCGCATAGATCAGCCCGAACTGCGTCACGTCGATCGGTCTGGAAAAGATGTCGCTCGACGCATCGCACACGAACCACGCATCACCCGGCGCTTTCGGCGGCGTGCGGTGCCACTCCGTGCCCATGATCGTGTTGTTCGATGTGAAATGCACATACGTCGGCGAATCTGAATACGAGATGTCGCTGTCGTCCGGGATGCGGTCGAACCCGGTCGCCTCCGAACTGCCCGCAACATGCACATGGCCGTATCGCGCCGCCTCGTTCTTGGAATCGCCCGACCACTTGCCGGTGTAGATGTAATCCGCCGTCGCGTCCTCCGCGAGGAAGGCCATCGGGATCTGGTAGCACTGGGTCGTGGCGCCGCCCTGCAGGAACAGCACGCGGTAGTTGTCCGGAATGTTGCCGACCTGCCGGCAGTCCGCCTCGGCCTCCTCGAGCACCCGGTCGAATTCCTTGCCCCGGTGGCTGTGCTCGAGAATACCGATGCCCGAGCCAAACAGGTCCCACAGGTCCTTCTGGGTCTGCCTGATGACATCCTCCGGCACCGCGCCGGGGCCGGCGGAGAAGTTGTACGCCCGCTTGGTGGTGTTCAGATCACAGCAAGAAGTCTGAGCCGTCGTCATGGTTTGCCTCCCGTTGGCCCCGCGGGCCGATCACACATCAGCCGTGGCGCTCTGCCCGGCGTTGACCACATTCTCGAATCGACCGGTATCCTGAAAGACGCGAACAAGCCGGACCACCTCGTCCGCCACCGCCTGCTGCGCCTGGTCCGTCGAAGCGCCGACATGGTGCGAGCACACCACGCCATCTACCTTGGCAACCTCGCAGTCCCAGTCGCCCTCTTTGAATGCCGGCTGGTTCTGGTACACGTCCAATCCCGCACGGATCCCGCGATTCTTCACCGCCTCGATCAGCGCCGGCTCATCCACCAACGCGCCCCGGCTTGTGTTGATGAAATAACTCCCCGGCTTCATCGCCGAGAAAAACTCACTGTCGCACATCCCCTTCGTCTGATCGTTGGCGGGTACGTGGACCGAAACGATGTCAACCGTGGGCAAAGCCTTCAGCAATGAATCCCGATCCGACTCGATCAGCGTCACGCCGAGCTCGCCGGCCCGCTCGGGGGTCGTGTGCCGAACTGCTGCGATGGTCTCGATCCCGAACGCCCGGGCCCGCAACGCGACCTCCCGACCGATCGAGCCCAAACCGATCACCAGCATCCGCAATCCCTTCAGACCCCGGGCCTTGCTGTATTCTTTTTTGTTCCAGTGCCCCGACTTGAGCTCGGCATCCTGCGCCGGAAGCCGACGATCAAGATTCAGCAGGTGCCCGATGGTCAGCTCCGCCACGGCCACCGCGTTCATCCCGGGGCAGTTGCAGACATCCACACCCCGCGCCCGGGCGGCGGGACCGTCGATGTTGTCATACCCAGACCCCGCCCGGATGATGCCGCGCAGCGTATCGCACGACTCGATCACCGACGCCGGCACCTTCGTCGATCGCACAACAAGGATCTCGGGCTTGACCCGATCCAGAGCCGCCGGCAGCGTCTCCGGCCCGAGCTCCGGCTCCACAACCACCTCGCACCCGAGAGCACCCAGCGCCTCGACGCCCTGCTCCTCAAACTTGTCAGCGATCAGAATGCGCACAACCACACCTCCATCGGAAACAGATGTCCCGGGGAAGTTTAGGCCGGTTCGTGCACCCGGAAAGAGAAACAGGCCGCCCGAAATGGGCGGCCTGCAATCAAACGCATTTTGTGATTCGACTCGTTTATCCGCCGGCTGAAACCCGTGCCATCAAACCAGGTTTGGCGATCGGGTCGCCACCGTAGTCAACACCCTGAATGCCGAGGCGGGTTTGGTCGTAGTAAACGGGCAGACGCGTCCGAACCGCGCCCGGCGGGTCCCATTTCTTCAGCGGTGAGTAGAAATAGGTTCTGGATGGCTCATCTGGGTTATTGGCGCCATTGGCCGGGTTGTTCGGCGAGTAGCCGAAGTTGGAATCACCCGTCTTGTTGGTCGCGGCATGACCGTCGTAGAACAACATGGGTACCTTGGAATCCTCAAACCCGAACCACTGATCCTGCGTACCTGAGAACCGCTGATACGGCTCGTAGAGGATTACCTTGTTGCCGGGCTGCGCCACTTCGTCCAGACGCCGGCGACCCATGACATTCGGTCTGTTGGGGACCCGGTATGTATTCTGATTGTTCCCACGTTCCACCGTCAATGGCCACGGGCTATTGGCAGCCGAACTTCCATAGTCAGGGGAGTAGTGCGCCGAGATGGTCGTATAACTGGAACTGAACGCCCAGCGCCACAAATCACGGAAGTTTGTCGCATTGGACGGGGGCGGGAAGGGCGAGGCTTGCGGATCATCCAGATACTCATCCATGTTCTTCTGCCAGTAGTTTCTGGCCTTGTCACCGGGCGAAATCACCATCTCCGATGGCAACTGCTCCCCGATGTAATCATTGAGAACAAGGTGGGTATACAGCACGTGTGGAATGTGGTTCACCGGTGCGGTGCTCACCTGCGGCGTCAGCTTCTGGTGCTTGTATCTCCTGCTGACGATATCGAGCTGCTGCAACACGGCCGCCCGTGTATCGGCATTCGGATTCAAATTCTTACACTCCAGTGCAAGATCGGTGTTTGTGGTCTGGGGCAACTTGCCCGGCTTCCACGAAAATGCGTAGGCGCGGCTGTCGTTCTCGGAGCCGTAGCCCTCCATGGCGACACCGTGCTGGCGGAGGTTGCTCAGGCTGATCATCATCTGGCCCTGCTTGCGCGCGGTGCCGAGCGAGGGCAGGAGGATGGAAATCAAGAGCGCGATGATGGCGATGACCACCAACAGTTCGATCAACGTGAAGCCCGTGCGCTTCCTGTGCTTTGTCATGAGAGACTCCCCTTTTTTTTCACGACCGCCCGCCAAAGACCTGCACGAGCAGACGATCCGAAACCGGCAGAAAGAACCCTACCGGCGGATGTAAGTATATCGGCACTACGCCGGGTTTGCGAGCAGGGTTCTCGTCGATCGAATTTTGGTCGAGTTTCTGTTCGGGCTGGCCGAACACCATGCTTATCGCCCCAGATGAAGCTGGCTCTGGCGACGCTGTCTGAGCAGGGTCAACCGTTCACGATCCGATTCAGAAAGCGACTCGATGGCCTGTTGAAATGCAGTCTCATCAGTCAATCGACCATCAACGATTCCTATCAGAACCCGATCATACGCAGCGGTGTCCGGGGGCGTCGGCGGCTCAATCTCCGGCTCGGGCTCTGGGGATTTCTCCGGCGGAGCCTCGGCAACGACCGGCTCCGGCTCGGGAACCGGCTCGGGAACGGTGTCAGGTGGAGACTCCGAGATATCGGCCTCGACGGGCGCCGGTGCGGCCGCCGGTGGTGGAGGTGGAGGTGGATTCGATGATTGGGCGACCTCGGCCGGCCGATGGAGGTAGGACCACGCCCAAGCCCCGGCGCCGACCATCATGACGACAAACAACCCAACCGCCCAGACAAGCGGAGACAGCCCACCCGAGGGCTCAGCCGGGGTTGCCCTTTCCTTCTCGGTCGGCGTGGAAGCCTGAACCTTGGGTGCATCCGACCGGGAAGCGGGTGTTGGCTTGGGATGGGGTGTCGGATTCACCGGCGCGGGGTCAGGCTTGGCTGCGGGGGCGCCACCGATGGCGCGGGCGATGGTTTCGGGGTCGGCTTCGCCCGGAAGCAGATGGACCGGGCTCAGGCCGAGATTCTGCCGATCCGATTCGATCACAAAGTTGGCTTTGCAACTCGGGCACGAGGTCGCGGTCTTGGCCACAACGGCATGACAGGCGTGGCAGGCGCCAAGCAGGTTCGCCAGCCCCGGGGTGTTGCGCGCAAAGGTCCAGAACTGACGTGTGGATGGGCCGCGCAGGACGGTCTCCGGCTTGATCCGCCCGGCAGCAACCAGCCGAACAAGCGTCGCGTACGAACACCCCGGCTGAAAGGGCTTATTCTGATCGCGGATGAACCACGGCCCCATGGCATTCTGTGAACGCTGCCGCGAGAGCATGTCGAAATGACCACCGCAGGTCGAGCAGACCTTGAGATCATGGCTGAGTGAGCCGCAGTATGGACAGAGGACCATGGTCGGTCCCGGGGTCTGTGGCGTTGGATACTCGGGCCGGTCCTGGCCAGCATTGTTCAGCACAGCATCGTTCTCCGCTTGACGGCCCGTGGGTCTTGGGCTCTGATGGGGCATGCCCGAACACCGCCGAAACGCTGCCCTTGTCCCCACGCTGCTCCTCATGAGCATATCGGGCTGCACGTCCTCAGGCACCGCAATCACGCCGAACCGGAATCAGCCCACCACGATCGCCTCGGCCCGTCCGAGTATTCTGATCGGTCAAGAGGCGATCGGCCGCGACTCGCTGTGGCCGATTCTGGCGGAAATGGCCGGCGCCGAAGCGATCCGGGAGGTGGTGCTTGACCGCGCGATCGAGGAGGAACTTCGCCGGCGCGGACTGAGCATCAACGAAGACGCCATTGAATCGGAGCGGCAACGGCTTATTTCCCGCCTGGCTCCAGACGCGAACGAGGCACAGCAGCGAGAGATCGAACGCCGCGTGCTTGATGGTCGTGGACTCGGCCCCAATCGACTGGGTGCCTTGCTTCGTCGCAATGCCGGGCTTCGGATGTTGGTGCGTGATCAGAGCGAACCAACGCCCGAGATGGTGGAACTCGCCTTTCGTGTGCGATATGGCCCCCGCCGGGAAACCCGGATCATCACGACCACCACGACTGCGGATGCCCAGCGCGCACTTGATGAGATCCGAAGCCGGGCCAATGAGACCGGCCTGCTCGCGGCGTTTGCCGAGGTCGGCGCCACGATGTCGACCGATCCCTCGGCAGCGCTCGGGGGCCGACTCGGTGCGATCAGTGTCGAAGACCCGGGACTGCCGGTGGCGCTGCGCCGCGTGCTGAATGAGACGCCCGTGATGCAACTCTCACGGATCATCGCGATGGATTCGGGCTTCGCGATCCTGCTCGTCGAACGAGATGTCAAACCCGAGCCCGTTTCGATCGAAGATGTGCGCAAAGCATTGGAACTGGATGTCCGAGAACGTCAGCAGAGGCTGCACATGGACGAACTGGCCCGGCGTCTTCTAATCGAGCATGCTCCAACGGTGCTGGACCCATCGTTACGTTGGAGCTGGGACCGCCGCGACGGCCGGTGATCGGCTAGCGGGCGATCTCGACCGCCCGCGTCTCGCGGAGCACGGTGACGCGGATCTCGCCCGGAAAGGTCATTTCTTCGCTGACCCTCTTGGCAATGTTGGTCGCTGCGAGGTATGCCTCATCATCCGAGACTTTCTTGGCATCAACCATGACCCGGACCTCCCGCCCGGCCTGGATCGCGTAGGCCTCCTGCACCCCCGGCTCGGCCAAGGCGATGTCCTGCAACTCGGTCAATCGCTGGATATACCGCTCCATCGACTCGCGGCGAGCCCCCGGGCGGGCGCTGCTCACCGCGTCGGCCGCCATCACGATCGGTGTGTAGTAGCTCGTGGATGGGATGTCGGCATGGTGGCCACCAATGACATTCAGAATCGGCTCTTTTTCGCCATATTGCTTGGCAAACGCCATCCCGATTGCCGGGTGTCCACCCTCTTTCTCATGGTCCATGGCCTTGCCGATGTCGTGGAGAAAGCCCGCCCGACGGGCGATGGCGCCATCCAGCCCGAGCTGCTCGGCGATGATCTGGCTGAAGTACGCCACCTCGATCGAATGGCGCAGCACGTTCTGGCCGAAACTGGTGCGGAAGTGCAGTTTGCCCATCATTTCCGAGATCTTCGGATGGATGCCGCTGAGATTGGCCTCGATCACCGCTTCCTTCCCGGCCTTGATGACCTCCTGCTGGATCTCGCCCTGCACCTTGGTGACGACCTCCTCGATCCGTGTCGGGTGCATTCGACCATCCTTGATCAGACGATTGAGCGCCTCGACCGCGACTGCCTGACGGATCTTGTCAAAGCAGGACACCACGATCACGCCGGGCGTGTCGTCCACGATGATGTCCACACCCGTCACCTTCTCGATCGCGCGGATGTTGCGACCCTCTCGGCCGATGATTCGCCCCTTCATGTCATCCGATGGAATCGGCACACTGCGGACGGTGGACTCGGCGGTCACCTCGGTCGCAAAGCGCTGCACCGCGTGAACCAGGATCTCGGTCGCTTTTTCGTGTGACTCGGCCTCGGCCTCTTCGGTGACCTTGCGCACGATCGAAGCCGCCTCCTGCCGCGATTCATGCTCGATCCGCTCGAACACCTGCTCGCGAGCCTCATCGGCATTGAGACCGGCGATCGAGAGAAGTTTGGCCTTCTGCTGCTCGAGGGTTTCCTTCAATTCCGTCTCCCGCTCGGCCAGGCTGGCTTCTCGCCGTTCGAGCTGGTCACGGAGTTTGTCCATCCTCTTCTCTTCGTGTTCAAGGGCGGCCTCGCGCTTGTCGAAAT
>DRKT01000170.1 GCA_011053195.1 Phycisphaerales bacterium
AGCGTCTCGCTCCGGCTCCGCCCCGGCGTGCTGCCCGTCTTTGTCGATGCCGACTACAGCGTGAGCTGCTTCGTCAAAGGCGATGGTCTGGAGCACGCTCGGTTCCGGCTTGTGAGCCGATTTCTGGACACCACGGGGCAGGCGATCGAGGATTCTGAATTGGCAACAGACCCGATTCTTCCGGGCCCGGATTGGCAGCGGGTGGAGTTGATTGTCCCCGGCGGGCAGACGCCGGGTGCCGCGTTTATGCAGATTGATGTCGAACTGATCCAACCCGAGTTGTACCGAAATCCGGAGCTCGGCGAGCACCAGATCTGGAAGGAGGATTTCTCCGGCGGGGCGTGGGTTGATGATCTGGTGGTCGAGCAGCTCCCGAGGCTGGTGCTGCGCACGCAGAATCTGTCGAACATCGTGGTGATGCCGGACAAGCCCGAGCTGAGCCTGCTGGTGCGCGATCTGACGGGCGAGGATCTTTCGGCCAGGCTCACCGTGTGGGATCATCGGGGCCGGGTGCTTGATCGTCAGGAGCGTGCCGTGCAATCGAGCCGGGTGCCGACGCTCTGGACGCCCAATGTCACGCGTCTTGGCTGGTACCGCGTGCGGGTCGATCTGTATTCGGGTGAAGCGGTCGTTTCTTCCGTGCCTCTGGTTTTCTGTTGGGTGCCGGCCCCGATCGAGAGCGAACCGATTTCAGAGATCGAGGACCCTGACCTTGGCCGATTCGGAATCTCGACGCCGACGTTCCGCACCGAACTGCTCGACGTGATCGCGGATATGGCGCCATCCGTTGCGGCCAATGTGCTGACATTCGGGGTGTGGGATGCAAGCACCGGTCCGGAACTGGCCAAGCAGCGGGCATCGATCATCGGCTCGATGGCGCACGATGTCCACCAGACATGGCCCGAGTTTCACATCGCGTTGCCTGTGGTTCCTGATGCTGTTCGTCAGGAGATCCAGGTCGATCCCGGCGCGGTGCTCGAGGTGCTGACGACAGGGCCCTCGATCGCGACGCCTGTGCTTGATCCGCTGCTCGATCGTCTCGGTCAGTTTGTGCGCCGATGGCGGCTTGGGCCGATCGACGGTCAGGCGGCATTCTGGGCCGGTGATGTCGCCAAGCGGATCGCTTCGGCGCGGCTCCTGCTCGCGATGCTGGTTCCCGGTCCGACGGTGGACATCCCGTGGAATCCGATGCTGGATCTGTCGCCACTGGCCGAGGCACAAGGGCTCGGTGCGGTGACGAGCCACTTCGAGGCCGGCACCGGGCTGGAAGGGATATCCGATGTGCTCGAACGATGGCGCGAGGCGGGTTTCAGCGATTCGGTCGAACTGACGCTCGCCTTTGGATCGGATGGGTCGGCCCGATTCGGGCCAGCCGAGGCCGGCGCCGAACTTGTGAAACGCGTCATCACCGTCGAGGCGGGCGTTTCCGAACTCGGCTTTGCGAAGGAGCCGGGGCTGGAACTGGTCCGGCCTTGGGATTGGTCTGACGGGCTGGAGCCCGTGTTCCTGCCGAGGCCAGAGCTTGCGGTCTGGCGGTCGACCATCGACCGGCTCAAGGGAAGACGCGTCGCGGCCAACCTCTCATTCGAGCCGGGCATGCACGTCTATCTGCTCACGCCGATCGACCGAAAGAGCGATCGGGGCGGGGCATTGGTTGCGTGGAATGACACAGCCGACCCGGACCAGGCGGTGGTCCGGCTCTTTCTCGGCGAGGGCGAGGTTCGTGCGTTTGACATGTGGGGCAATCAATCCGGGACCATCACGCCGAAGAAAGTTAAAATCGCCAAGGCGGTTGAGATTGAACAGCACGAGATCCGGATCTCCCGCGAGCCGATCTTCATCGAAGGTGTCGATGTCGAGCTGGCGCTGTTTACCGCTTCGCTTCGGCTCGATGAACCCGTGATCCAGACCACGCCGGGACCACACCACCGATCCATCACCGTCACCAATCCCTGGCCGATCGCCATTGACGGGACGCTGGTCATCAACGAGCCCAGCCCGAGGCTTCCCAGCGGCCGGCCATCGGGGTGGGAGATCTCGCCTCGCGTACTCCGCTTCACCGCTGGCCCGGGCGAGACGATCAAGGTTCCGGTTGATATCAATTTTTCAGCATTGGAACAGTCCGGGCTCAAGCGGCTTGTGATCGATGCCCAGATGAGTGCGGGCCCCGTCTCCGAGCGGGTCCGCGCGACGTCGAAGTTTTCGCTCGAGCTCGATGGTGTTGAGCTGGATGTCCGCGCCATCGCCGAACCGGGGGGGTCGGATGTCGCCGTCGAGGCCGTCATCACCAGCACCGCCGATGTCCCGATGGACCTGAACCTCAACGCCTCGGTCCGAGGCTACACCCGGCAGAGCTCGACCATCTCACAGCTGGCGCCGGGGTCCACGGTGGTCAGACGCTTCCTGTATCCCGGCGGCGTCACCCGCTTGGCCGGGAAACCGATCTTTGTCGGTGTCGAGGACCCGGTCCGCCGGGGGCGTCTCAATAAACAGATCCAGTATGAATAAAGTCCCCACTCAGCCCCGCCCGAGCACCCACAGCGCATAGCCCGGGGCCTCGGGCCGGCACGCATGGCCCGACTGATCGAGCGTTTCGATGACCCGGAGCGGGCTGCGGTCGATCGCCCGGCGCCACTGCGCCTCGTCATACGCGCGGAGCGCATAGCACGACGGGATCTCCGTCTTGCCCGACGGGCGGGAGACGGTCAGGTGGCTGTAGATCTGTTCGAGCCGGTCGCCATCGCGATCCGTCGGCGGCGTGTAGTGGATGAACTGCGAAACCTTGCACCTTCCACGCGCCCCCTCCCAGACATCCTCACTCGGCATCTCGTGGCCATAGAGCGTCAGGCTCAGGCCCACGACGTACACGCCGCCGGGGTGCAGCACCGATGCAATCTGGTCGAAGTGTCGGAGCAGATCATCATCGGATTCCAGATGCCGAATCGTGTTGATGAGATTGAACGCAAGTCCGACGGACCTGGCCTTGACGTACGGCGCAAACGTGCGCATGTCGGCGACAAAGAACGTCGAACGATCCGCCAGACCGAGCCGATCGGCACGTTGCGCGGCGTACTCGATCATTGAAGATTCCAGATCGAATCCGATCACGCGATGTCCTCGCTTGGCAGCGAGTCTCAGATACCGGCCGCTGCCGCACGCCGGTTCGAGCCATGTGTCGGGAGCACCGGATGCAAACCGCGTGTGGATGCTCTCGAGCGCATCCACATCCTCGGCGGTTCCCGGCGCGTGCAGGATGTCATAGACCACCGGGTCCTCATAGAGCGCGTTGGCTTGATCGTTCGGCTCGAACATGGCGATCTGATCGTAGCCGAGCGGGGTGTTCTATCACGCGAACAGGCGGCACCCGCGTGCCGCCCGTCGCCAGAAGGAGATCAACGATGCTGCACCATCACCCGTCGAGGTGTGATTTGATTTTCATCACGAGCTCATCGGAATCCGTGCTCCGAAGCCGATCGACAATCTCGCGGGTCTCGGTGTCGATGACGACGATGAAGCCGGTTTTGCCGCCGAAGTCGTTCCACTCATCATCAAGCCCGAGCTCGGCAGCGAGAAACTCGGCCTGCTGTTTCGTGTGCTTGTCGGTGAAGTCAAACTTGACGAAAAGCACGGGCTCGTCGGCGAGCTCATCGAGAGCGGCTTCGAGCGGTGCCTTGAGCGCCTGGCATTTCCCGCACCAGTCGGCGTAGTGATCCACGAGGATCAATTCCGGACGCTCGGCGCCGCGGCGCACCTCATCGGCGCCGGCGGTATTGGTGAGCCCCAAGCCAATGGTCGCAGCAGGGATGGCAACTGCCCCGGCGAATACAAACGATGAAACGGATACTCGCATGTGAAACTCCTTTGAAGCAAGTCCATGTTCGCGCGGATAGACCTCGGGCCATCGCAGACTATTCCATGCAGTGGAAAGATTCGGCTTGTATTTACCAGCCCCGTCGGGCGGAGATCGGCGCCAGCCACACCCCGAGCACCGTGGCGGCGACGCTCTTGAGCAGCATTCCGGGGATGAAAACAACGAACCCGCCATAGATCGCCGAGGCCCAGGAAATGCCCGGGGCAACCGGATCAATCCGACGAATCAGCCACAGCCAGGGCACACCGATCGAGAAGATCACGAGATGGGCTGCCAACGCGCCGAGCAGGATAAAGGGCCAACGCCGGATCGTCCGATCACGCCGGCGGACAAACCAGTTTGCCGCGGGCTGCGCAAGCAAAAACCCAAGGATGTAGCCACCCGTCTGACCAAAGATCGTCGCCAGGCCGGCACCGCCATCTGAAAACACCGGCACACCCAATGCCCCGATGACGATGTACGTCACCATCGCCAGCATCCCGACCCGCGGCCCGACCGAGAGGGCCGCCAACACCACGAAGAGCGTTTGCAGCGTCATCGGGACGCCGAAGGGTCTGAGCGGGATATGCACCATCGCGCCGAGCCACGTCAGCATCGCCAGCAGAAGTGCAGCACCGGCCATGAAAAACCGTTCGTCCACTTCGCCGCGGGTTACGACCCGTGTTTGACCCTGACCGGAACTCATGACGGATCAGGATATCCCGCAGCCGATGATTCCGCATGCAACGCTTCGAGAAACACGTCGCCGAAACGCTGAAGCTTGGTCTGTCCGACACCCTTGACCTCGAGCATCTCTCCCGCGGTTGTCGGCCGGAGCCGGACCATGTCCCGCAGCGTCGCATCGCTGAAAACAACATACGGCGGCACACCCTGCTCGCTCGCCAGTTCCCGACGAAGACCTCGAAGCCGATCAAACACCACCCGCTCGGCATCAGACATCGGTTCCTCGGGATCGAGCCGGCGCGTCGCCGACGAAATCGGGGGCGACAGCAGCACGACCTCGCGCTGTGAACGCATCACCTCGATCGAGCCGGGCGTCAGCAGCAGCACCGGATACTCACCCTCGCTCCGCTGGAGCAACGCCTGATCCACAAGCTGATCGATCAGGCTGACGATCAGATCCTTGCGCATGGAGCGCAGCAGGCCGAACGTGCTGAGCCGATCGTGTCCGCGCTCGAGCACTTTCTTCGAGCGTGAACCCCGCAGCACCTCGGCGATGTACGCCGAGCCGTAGGCCGCCCCCCGATCCTCGGCCACCCGAGCCACGCAGGACAGAATCTTCTGCGACACAACGGTCGCATCCGGTGTCTGGCTGATCTCACCGAGACACACATCGCAGGCGCCGCAGTTTTCGATCGTGTAGTCCTGTCCGAAGTGCTCGCTGAGTGCCCGGTGTCGGCAGCGCGAGCCTGTGGCAAACCGCCGAACCGCCTCGAGATGCTCGATCTGAGCCGACTCAATCTCATTCCCCACGTCATCGGCCGACCTCTGGAACAGTCGGCGCCACCGCGCGATATCACCCGATGAATACAGCAGCGTGCACTCCGCGCCGAGCCCGTCCCGACCGGCCCGGCCCGTCTCCTGCTGGTACGCCTCGATGCTCTTTGGCAGCGAGGCATGGATCACCCGGCGGACATCCGAACGGTCGATGCCCATCCCGAAGGCAACCGTCGCGACCACGACATCGAGGCGTTCCGTCGAAAACCGTTTCTCAATCGTTCGGCGCTGTTCCGAAGCCAGGCCCGCGTGGTACGCCGCTGCGTTGATCCCGCGTTTCATCAGAGCCCCGGCGATCTGCTCCGTCTCCTTTCGGCTCAGGCAGTAGACGATCCCTGCTTCGCCCGGCGAACTCGACAGAATCTGCGCGATCTGATCCGCAGGCTGCACCCTGGGCACCACGCGATAGGTCAGGTTCGGCCGATCAAACGTCCCGACCAGCTCCTTCGGCTCGCGCAGGCCGAGCTGTTTGATGATGTCGCGGCGAACCCTCGGCGTGGCTGTCGCGGTATACGCATGAAGTGAGGCTCTTGGAAACCGCCGCCGCACATCGCACAGCCTTCGGTAGTCCGGACGAAAGTCATGCCCCCAGTGGCTGATGCAGTGTGCCTCGTCGATCGCGATGGCTCCGATCTCGATGTTGCCGAGCCGAGAAAGAAACGAGCCGGTGGTGGCTCGCTCCGGCGAGACGATCAGCAGCCGGAGGTGTCCGCTGTCGAGTTGTCGGAAGGCGTCGGCGACCTCGTCATCGCTGCACCCGCTGTGGATGGCGGCCGCCGGGTAGCCGTTGAGAAGCAGCCCGTTGATCTGGTCCTGCATGAGTGCAATGAGCGGACTAATGACGAGCGAAAGCTTGCCGGTGATCATGGGCGGAAGCTGGTAGCACAGGCTCTTCCCGCCGCCGGTGGGCATGACCACGAGCGAATCGTCCCCATCCAGCACCGCGTGGATCGCAGCCCGTTGAAGTGGCCGGAGCGAGTGAAAGCCCCAGACCCGCTCGGCAACTTCCTCGATCGTGTGTTGAGCGCGCTCGGCAAGTCCATCCATGGCGAGGCGATGGTAGCGGATCCTCCCGCGCCATGCGGATCGAAACCGACAGGATCGGTGTCGGTTCGTGAAGAGCCGGCGCGTCAGCGGTGGTGCCCGGATGCCCCGTCAGGCGGCCTGGCTCAGCCCGGATGAGCCCGATCCGCTAGCCGATACATCGTGCACATCTCTGAGCGCCTGGTCGAGCACATCGAACTGCCGGAATGAGGTCTGTAGATCCGAGGCGACGGTCGAGACGTCGGACTCCAGCTCGCTGATCTGCCGAACTGTGTTGGCGATGTCCTCGCCGATGGATTCAACGAGTGTGGAGATATCGTTATCGCTGTCGAGACGGGAGGATTCGATCTTTCCGCCGAGCTGGGCGAAGCGCATCATCAGCATGCTCCGCTTGACACTGGTGATGTTGTTCTCGAGCGAGGTCAGATCGAGGATGAGCCTGTTCATCATGGGGCGCAGCTCGCCCCGAAGGCTGTCGATCGCGTAGAGCAAGTCTTCGAGCATCTGATTGACGTGCTGGCGCGGGAAGCTATGCAGCAGCGTGAGCTCCTCGCCCGAGCTGGTCGCGCTGTTGTGCATGATCTTTCGGCTGAAGTTCAGCATCGCCTCGATCTGGAGTCGGATCGATGCGATCTTGAAGATCGCGTCTCCGAGCGAACCCGACGTCACACCGATCTGGTGCTGCATCGCCTCGGCGACCGAGCCCACCGTCTGCGACGATTCGCTGAGATGGTTGGCGATCACGCCGAGGCACCGGGCCTGCTCACGCAGCCGGGTCGCTTCGAGCGAAACATTGATCGATGACATCTCGAAGGTCTTGGAGACATTGATCACCGCCATGGCGTTGCTCTCGAGCTTGTGTTGAAGCTCCAGAAGCGCACCGACCCGATTGAACAGTGTGCCCGCAGCAGCACCGGCCCGCTGGAGATACAGCACCGACCGCTTCATCGCGTTGCCGGGGTCCAGCGAAAGGTCGTGCGTCGAGACCGCATCGCGTTCCCAGAAATTCGTGTCGTGTTCTTCGAGGATGATCGCATCCCGGCTTCGGATCTCTTCTTCCAGAGCCGTGTTCATGAACGCGTCATACCCGTCGAACCCGAGCTCGTTCAGATGCTTGGCGAGCAGCGCACTCGACGCCTCGATGCACTCGGCTGTGGTCTTACCCTCGGCCGAGAGTGAAAGCTCGAGATCCTTCAGGCTGCGATACACATCCTTGATGATCGCGTGGTACTTGCTCGTCGGCTTGAGACGGATGGAGATGTACCCATCACGCAACGGCGATGCCAGCGCAAACACCTCATACCTCGCACCATCGGAGGCCATGTTCTTGACATAGGCCCCAACGGGCTTGCCCTGCTTGATGTAGTCCCAGAACAGGTGAAACACCGCGCGGGGCATGTCGGGATGGCGGACCATGCTGTGAGGTTCGCCCAGCATCTGCCCAAGCGAATAACGCGACATGTGCGCAAAGACCTCGTCCGCGGATCGGATGATCCCCTTCCGGTCGGTCGTCGAGAAAATCAGATCCTCGATGTTGAATGGCACTTCGAGATCGGTCGGCTGAATCTTTGGTCGTGGCATCGGTGATCCATGTGTTCGGTGCAGTGCGTCCGGATAACCGACAACGGTCGTCCCTCTGCTCTATCGCACAGATTTATGGATCAGTTGAGCGCGGACACACAGTTCCCGGGCGCTCAGGCCGCCTGTTTGGTGGGGGCAGCGTCCGAGAGCGCCTCGGCGGCCTCACGGACATCGCCCAGCGAACCATCCAGCGAATTCAGTTGCCGGAACGAGGTCCGCAGATCCGTCGCCACCGTGGCCAGATCCGATTCCAGTTCGCTGATCTGCCTGACGGTCTTGACGATGTCCTCCCCGATGGAATCGACCAGCGTGGAGATGTCGTTGTCGCTGTCGAGCCTCGAGGATTCGATCTTCCCGCCGAGCTGGGCAAAGCGCATCATCAGCATGCTTCGTTTGACGCTGACGATGTTGGATTCGAGTGTCACGAGGTCGTCGATCAGGGCCTTCATCGTGGGAAAAAGCGTGTTCTGCTGGTTTTCAGCCGCTTCGAGTAGATCGACCATGACCGCTCCGGGTCGCTGCCTTGGGTGCGCATCGAGCAGTTTGTCGCTCCACGTCTGCTCAGGCTTCTCCCCGGATTCGGTGTTCTTTCTGCTGAAATCGAGCATCGTCTCGAATTGAAGCCGGGTCGCCGCGATGCAGAACACCGCCCGTCCGAGGGATTCCGAGGTCGAAAGAATCTGCGATTGTGTCGACAGCGCCAGGTCGCATACCCGCTGCGAGGATTCGCCGAGGTGGTTGGCGATCACACTCAAACACTCGGCCTGCTTGCCGAGGCGGGTCGCTTCGAGCGAAACATTGATCGATGACATCTCGAACGCCTTGGAGACGTTCATCACGGCTGCTGCATTCGCGTTGAGTTGATCCTGCAACGACAGCAGCGAACCGATCTTGCTGAACAACGTGCCCGCGACCGAGCAGCACCGTTCGAGATGCAGAACCAGCAGGGCGCGCGGGTCCACAGGCTCGCGCAGCACATCCGACGCGCTGAGCGCCCCGCGCTGCCAGAGATCGCACGAATACGCCTGCCGGATCTGCACATCCCGACAGCGCATCTCCTCCTCCAGCGTGATGTTCATGAACGAGTCGTAATCGCTGAACCCGAGCTCATGGAGTCGGTCGTTGAGCAGTGCGGTGGAGTCAACCACCAGCTCGGCTGTGGTCTTGCCCTGGGCGGAGAGCTCGGCCTCGAACTCGCACATCTCCCGATACAGGTTCGAAACGACCATTCGATACTTGCTCGTGGTTTTAAAACGGATCGCGAGGTAGCCGTCCTGCAGGGGCGTCGCAAGTGTGTAAACCCTGTAGTACGACCCGTCCGAAGCGATGTTGGTGACATATGCCCCGATCGGCTTGCCCTGCTTGATGTAGCTCCAGTACAGGTGGAAGACCGCCTTGGGCATGGTGGGGTGGCGCACGATGTTGTGCGGCTCACCCAGGACCTCCTCCGGGCTGTACCGCGCCATCGTCAGAAAAACATCATTCGTCGAACGAATAATGCCCTTCTCGTCCGTCGTCGAGAAGATCAAATCCTCGATCTTGAAGGGGACTTCCGTTTCCTTCGGCTGAATCTTGACGCGCGCCATGACTGCTCCATCCAACAGGACGTTCCGCCCGGGACGACCCGCGGGCAACTCGCGTTCTATCAGACGCCCGGCCCGCCCGATCCAGCGTGGACATGGCAAAGTGACGAGATCCGGCGAGGAATGGTCCGGCCGGCAGCCCGATGGGGTTGGGGGCGGCTCAAAGCTGCGCGATTCACACCCAATGATGATGCGCGATCACACTCAAAAATCGAATGCTGACGAAAGCGGAGCGGGGGGGATTCGAACCCCCGAGGGGCTTGCACCCCCACACGAATTCCAATCGTGCGCCTTCAACCGCTCGGCCACCGCTCCGGCTGGGACTCCAGTCTAGGCCGCTCGCCCAAACAGTTTCGAGAGCCGATCCGCCAGTCGCTGGCCATACCCACCCTCGACGATCGGCAGCGAAACCATGAACCCGATGCAAGCCCCCACGACCACATCCGTCGGATAGTGAGCCCCGACCAGAACCCGAGCCAGCCCGACAATCGCCACCCACCCAATCACCAGCCACTTCAGTTTCGGATAGGACACCATCAGAAACGCCGCCAGAGCCGCAGCCGCCGACGTGTGGCTCGAAGGCATCGACCACAGCTTGCTGGCGATGTTGCCCCAGACCTCCCACGAGTGACGCATCTCCATCTGCGGGTCCACCATGATCCGGCGGAATGGCCCGAGAAAGGTCCAGGGCCGATCGAACCTCGGCCTCGGACGACCAATCAGGATTTTTAGCACCGCCACAGCACCCCACGTCGAGACCGCCGCGAGGGTCAGATCGTGCAGCCGGCGCCAGCGAGCCCGATCCAACAGCCACACCAACAGCCCCACGAGCACCAGTGAACTGATCCCGCCAAACTGCTGAATGGTCAGAATCTCACGCTTGACATCGCCGCCGATGGGCAGGTTTTTCAGTGTCCGTGAGATCGGGCCGTCGAACGGGAACAGGACGACAAACCCGATCAACCCGGCGACCATCGGGCGGGCGTACCACCGCCGGCCCGATTCACCTGCCCACGCCCAGAGCACCACCACCGGCGAGAGCACCCAATGGACCAGACGCACCGGCATCGGCAGGCCCCGGCCCAACGCCCGGTTATCATCGATCGCTCGCAGCACCGGTGCTCTGTTCATGCTCTGCTCTCGGAGGTCATCAAAATCCTCGGTTCTCTCTCCCGTCCAACCCGCTGGTACGCAAGCTGGCAGGCGGCTCTGACGCTCGTGCTCATCGCGGCCGGAGTCTATCTGCCCGGGCTCGTCAAGACCCCACCCATCGACCGCGATGAGGCCCGATTCGCCCAGGCCAGCCGACAGATGTTCGAATCCATCGCCCTGCCCGACGATCGGCTGGATCCCGAGTTCCACGCCGGCGATCTCATCGTCCCGATGGTGCAGGATCGACCAAGACTGAACAAGCCGCCGCTGATCTACTGGCTCCAGACCGCCTCGGCGTGGATCTTCTCCGCCGGTGACCCTTCGCATGACGCCATCTGGATGTACCGCATCCCCTCCGTCATCGGCGCCTTGATTGCGGTGCTGGCGACGTGGCGTCTCGGGCTCGTGCTGATGGATCCGCGCAGCGCCTTCATCGGGTCGGCCATGCTCGCCGTCTGCCCGGTCGTTGCGTTCGATGCCCATCAGGCCCGGGCCGATCAGGTTCTGCTCGCGCTGTGCACGCTCTTACTTTGGCAACTGGCGGATATCACCAGACGCGCGCACATCGGCCGACCCGCTCGCGCCCATTCGATCCTGCTGCTCTGGGTCTGCGTCGGCCTCGGCGTGCTGACCAAGGGCCCGATCACACCCATGCTCATCGGGCTGGCACTGCTCGGCATGGGCATCCTCGGGCGAGACTGGAAGCCGCTCCGAGCAGTGCATCCATGGCTGGGCATCACCATCGTCGCCGCGATCGTGCTGCCTTGGGTGGTTGCGGTCGCCGGGCATGTCGGGTTTCGTGAGTATGTGCAGATTGTGTTCGATGAGACCATCGGCCGAAGCTCCTCGGCGAGCGAGGGCCATTGGGCGCCGCCCGGCTACCACCTCGCGCTGCTGATCGTCCTGTTCTGGCCCGGCTCGATGCTGACGGGCGTCGGCTTCGTGCGCGCGTGGCGCCTTGGTGTGAGGTGGGGCGGTCAGGGTCGGCGCTGGCGAGACCGCTCAGCGGGCCGATTCCCCGAACTCTTTCTCATCTCTTCGGTGCTTCCGATCTGGATCGTTTTCGAGTTGATCTCGACCAAACTGCCGCACTATGTCCTGCCCGCCTACCCGGCGCTGGCGCTGATCACCGCGCGCGCGCTCCCGCCCGCCGGTGCCGGCGCGCTGGCCATTGCCCGAAGTCGGCTCGCCAAATTGGGCTACGCGCTCTGGAGCATCGTCGGATTCGTCCTGGCCGGGTCGATCGGTGTCTGCGGGGTTGCGCTCAGTGAAGTTCCATCCATCCCGTTGATCCTGCTCAGTGCGGCAGCGCTCGGGCTGGTCGCGGTGTCCGCCGTTCTGGTCTTCCAGAGCCGATTCATCATCGCGCTGCGGCTCAGTGTGGTTGCAGCAGCCGTGATCGCGTTCGGCGTGCACCGATTCATCCTGCCGGAGGCCACAGCACTCAGCCCGAAAATCGTCGCGGCTTTCAACGCCCATGGCCCGGACCGCCCGCTGGCTGCCCAGGGCTACAAAGAGGACAGCCTCGTCTTTCTCACCCGAGGACGAATCACCAAACTCGAAGACCACGCGGGCCACCTCTGGCTCCGCGAGCACCCAACCGGCCTGCTCGTGCGCTTGACCAACCCGAACCCCGTGCCCGGCGAGACCGTGCTCGACACGATCACGGGGTTCCAGCTCGGCCGGGGCCGCTTCGTCTCCGTCGATATCGTGGAACGCACACCATGACCAGCGAGCACCCATCGCCGATCGGCCTGCTCGTGATCGACAAGCCGTTGCACAAGACATCTATGCACGTCTGCGCCAATGTCCGAGCGAGGCTCCGCCGCGGAGGCTCTCCGAAACGCATCAAGGTCGGTCACGGCGGCACGCTCGACCCGCTCGCCACCGGCGTCCTCGTCATCCTCATCGGAAAGGCCACCAAACTCCAGGACCGGATCATGGTCGGCCAAAAACGCTACCTCGCCGGCATCGATCTGGCGCATACTTCCCGTACCGACGACCGCGAGGGTCCGATCGAACCAATCGAGTGTGATCCGGTTTCGGAATCATCCATCCGGGCTGTCCTGCCCGATTTCATCGGCACGATCATGCAGCGACCACCCGCGTTCAGTGCCATGAAAATCGAAGGCCGACGCGCCTACCACCTCGCCCGAAACGCCGAACACGCCGGCGATATGCCCAGCCTCAAGCCCCGGCCCGTCCGCATCGACACCATCGACATCGTTTCCTACGAATGGCCGATTCTCACGCTTGACATCTCCTGCGGCAAGGGGACCTACATCCGATCACTCGCGCGAGACCTCGGCCGAACACTCGGCGCCGGTGGCATGCTCTCCAGCCTCGTGCGCACTTCGGTGGGGCCCTTCTCGATCGAAGACGCCCGAACCCTCGACGACCTGCCCGAATCACTCACGCAGCATGATCTCCTGCCGATCCCGCAGCAGATCCTCGATCAGTCGGCTTCCGATTCTTCAGAATCTTCGGGGTCTTCAGATTCTCCCGCTTCTGCGTCCTGACCCATCTCGATGCCGGCAACGCGCGAGGCCAGCGTCAGCTCCACGCGCGCCTCCATCTCGCCCGGGACGTAGATATCCGTCACATCCTGACCATCGCTCGACTGGCGCAGCAGCAGGTATTGCACGGTCCATCCGCTGATCCAGTACACAAGCACGAAGCCCGCAGCGATCAATGTCGGGATCTTGAGCACCGTCGCGACAATCCTCGCTGCCGATTTGCCCGCCCACGTCATCTCCTCGGATGACACGCCCGACGCGACGAGTGTGCCGTCGGTGCCGAGCCACCAGCCCATCGCCCAACTCGCAAGGCTTGTCGTGGCCGCGGCCAGGGCGTACACAATCGAGCCCACCACGATGAACTGCAAGACAAGCACGAGCGAATAGATAAACCACCTCGCCGGCCGACCAAAGATGTAGGCATACACGCGCTGCATCGCGTCGATTCCATCGAACCCTTCGCACGCGACCGCCGGGCTGAGCATCGGCGCGCCGAGCCCGAACCCGACCATCAGGATCACCGCCACGAACGCCAGTGCGATCCCGATGATGCTCAGCACCGCGCCGATCAGGTTGAGTCCGGGCACGCCCAGCAGCACCGCTCCGCCGCCGGCCAGCACGACCACGATCAGCCCGATCACCGCCAGCGGGATCAGGTGGGCCGCCAGCGCGTGCGGGATCGACTTGATCGCCCACGTCAGCCCTTCGGTCCATTTCATCGACTGGCCCCGCGCAAAGTCATCCGCGCTCATCCGTGCGATACCCGTCGCCAGAGAGATGTAGATGAGCATCGAGATCGGCAGCACGATCGACGCCCGCACCGGAGCCGCCTCAAAGGTTTGGATCACAGCGAAGTGCAGCGCGTTCCACCCGGCCAACAAGGCTTCGCCCAGCGCCAGGGATTGAATCGAAATCACAATCCCATCCAGCCGCTGCGACCACAGCCCGAAAAGCATGTCGAGCACGGGCTGGTCGTCTGCCTTGGTCATCGAGGCCAGCGTCTGGTCGATCAGCCCAATAAGCAGGATCATCAGCACCGCAAGCCCGATGCGATCGGCGCGGAGCGCCAGCCTCGGCACGCGAAAGAGCTTCGGCCAGAGCAGGTCGCCGAACAGGTCTTCGATCGTCAGACGGAAGGGCCTCCCGAGGTCGGCTTCGGGTTTCGGTGTCGGCTTCTCGCTGGGCATGGCAATCCCCTTTTGGTGGTTGGACCAGATGCTACCGCGCCAATACCCGTGGAACACGCCAGGCCCGATTCCCAACAACTCCACCGGCGGGGGCCACCGTTGACAGCCACCGGACCCGCCCTTCGGGTACGATGCTGGGTATCCGACCCCAGACCTCGTTCAGGGCTGAGGATCGGACCAGCAGGAGGATGCTCCATGATGGCTCTCTGGATCTTCGTCGGTGTCTTTGCTGTGGTCGCCCTTGGCCTGATCATGTGGCTCATCGGCGCGTACAACAAGCTCGTCCGCCTCCGGGTCGACTGCGACAACGGCTGGTCACAGATCGATGTCCAGCTCAAACGCCGGTACGACCTGATCCCGAACCTTGTCGAGACCGTCAAGGGCTACGCCGGCCACGAGAAGGAAACACTCGATGCCGTCATCTCGGCGCGCGCCAAGGCCGTTCAGACCCACGACAGCGCCAGCGCCGGAACTGCCCAGATGGGCAGGGCCGAGGGCGAGCTCACCCAGGCACTCGGTCGGCTCATGGTCGTCGCCGAGGCCTACCCCGATCTCAAGGCCAACACCAACTTCATGCAGCTCCAGGAAGAACTCACCAGCACCGAGAACAAAATCGGATTTTCGCGACAGCACTACAACGACACCGTCGGCCGGTACGAAACCGCAAGGCAGAGCTTCCCCGTCAACATCATCGCCGGCATGTTCAACTTCGACAAACGCGACTACTTCGAGATCGAAGAGCCCGCTGCCCGTGAAGCGCCCAAGGTCAGCTTTTCCTGATCCGCGATGCCTGACCAGCCAAACCCACAGCCGCGTCCTCGACCAGGGAACGCGCCGCGATCCGAAAAGCCAACGCGCCAGAACCAACCCAACCCGCCGAGAGCCGACGCATCGGCATCTCCCCGGCGTCCACGCTCCGGCTCGAAGCTCGACGAAGAAGTCCGCCGACGCATCAAGGCCTACCCCGGCACGCTCACCTACCTCGACCTGATCCGCAAGAACAAGCGCGACAGCGCCATCCTCATCGTGCTCATGGTCCTGCTCGGGCTGGCGATCGGCGCGATCATCGGCGGCGTCGTCCTCCCGATCGGGCTCGGGGCGACCAATGCCACCCAGAGCCAGCACCCAAACGGTGCGATCGAACGGATCGGCGGTCTTTCCCTCTACCTGCCCTCGCTGATCCTCGGCGCTGCGGTCGCGTTCGTGCTGGCCATCGGGGGTGTGCTCTGGAGTTGGTTTGCCGGCTCGAATGCCATCCTGCGCATGGTTCATGCGCGCGAAGTTTCGCCCGAGCTTGACCGCGAGCTGTTCAACGTGGTCGACGAGGTTCGGATCGCTGCGGGTCTGCCCATGCCGAAGGTTTATCTCATCCCGGAGTCGGCGCTCAATGCCTTTGCCACCGGGCGCGACCCCGAGCATGGCGTCGTGGCGATCACCACGGGCCTGCGCGCCAAACTCAACCGTGACGAACTCCAGGGCGTCATCGCCCACGAGATGGCGCACATCCGGCACTACGACATCCGATTCAGCCTGCTCATGGCGACCATGGTCGGGCTGATCGTCACCGCGTGCGATGTCTTCCTGCGCATGGTCTGGTACGGCGGGGCTGCCCGGCATCGTGGCCGGAACGACAAAGGCGGAGGAGCCGCGATGATCGTCATCCTTCTTGTCGCCATCGTTCTCTCGATCGTTGCACCCATCCTCGCCCGATTGATCCAGATGGCGTACAGCAGGCAGCGCGAATACCTTGCCGATGCCGGCGCGGTCGAACTGACGCGCAATCCTGAAGCGTTGGCCAGCGCCCTGCGCAAGCTTGCCGATGATGATGAGCCGCTCGTCGATCTGGCCAACCGAGGCACCGCGCACATGTACATCACCAATCCGCTGCGCAAAATGAGGCAATCCCACCAGAATTTCAATTCCCGATTCAGCTCCCACCCGCCCATCGCCGAGCGGATTGCCCGTTTGATGGCCCTGGCGCGCTGATCCTGTGGAATGACCCCACCCGCGCGCCGATGATCGATCCATGTCCCGACCGATCCGCACACTCCTGGCGCTGGCCTTTGCCTTTCTCGTGCTCGGTCCGGTCGCGGGGCTGCTCGTCGGATCGCTCCGGGGCACCGACGGCGGGACGCAGGCCACCCTTTTCGTCGGACAGAGCCCGGTTCAAGGGGTCTTGGCCGGCCTTGGTGTGTTTGTGCTGGCCACGGTCGCGGGCATCGTCGGTGGGCGGGCGGCCGGGCTCAATATCGCACTGATGAGTGCCGGGCTCGTGTTCTCGTGGGCCGCCTGGCTCTCGGGCCGGATCGATGAAATCGTCGAGGTTTCCCGCGTTTCGCCGATGCAGCCTCTGATCGCCGAGGGCGCCTTCGTGGCCCTGATGCTGGTGGGCATGGTCGCCCTCACTCGCCGATTCGCTCCTTTCGAGCCCGACCCCGAGACGGAGGTCGGCCCGAGCGCGGTCGCGGTGGCGCTTGTCGCCGGTCTGGCGATCAGCTCGGCCGCCGCGTGGCTGATCGCGATTGAACCACTCAAGGGCCAGACGATCGGGGCGGCTGCCGTTGCCGGGCTCGTCGGGGCCGCCACCGCGAGACTCGTCTTCCTCCGCCTCCCCGGCTGGACCGTCATCGCCCTGCCCGCCGCGTTGGCCATCCTCGGTCCACTGGCTACGCAGGCCATCGCCGGCGATGGATATGTTCGTGATGTGTTTGGTCAAACATTGTTCCATCTCGGTTGGATCATGCCGATGGATTGGGCCGCCGGTGCGCTCATCGGCATCCCGATCGGGCTTGCGTGGACCGACAGCGTGATCGAGCAGCAGCTCGACCGTTCCGCCTGACCCGGGCCTACCGTTTTGCGACTTTCTCGACATGACGGGATGAAGCCCGACCCGGGATGGGTTGTCTTGGATGTCGCACACCGGGGGACCGAGAGATGACCGCCAAGACCAACAACGCCACGCTCATCGCCGATGTCCAGGGGCTCGCCGACGATCGGCAGGTCGCCATAGACAAGGTCGGGGTGAAAAACGTCACCTACCCCATGATCCTGCGCACCCGCGATGGAGGCCAGCAGCCGACCGTTGCCAAAATCAACATGTACGTGGCCCTGCCGCACCACCAGAAGGGCACGCACATGAGCCGATTCCTCGAAGTGCTCAACGAACACCGCAACGAGCCCCTCACGCCCGACCGCATCCCCGAGGTGACGGCGGCCATTCGCGACAAACTCAATGCCGAGACCGCCCATTTCGAGGCCTCATTCACCTACTTCGTCTGCAAGCCCGCCCCCGTCACCGGCTCGCGCGGGCTCATGGACTACGAAGTCACCTTTGAATGTGAGGCCAACGGCTCGCCCGAGACATCCAGCTTTGTCATCGGTGTCGCGGTCCCCGCGACCAGCCTGTGCCCGTGTTCGAAGGAGATCTCGGCCTACGGCGCGCACAACCAGCGCTGCCGAATCTCGGCGAGGGTGAAGTTCGAGGGCGAGCTGTGGATCGAGGATCTGATCGAAACCCTCGAGGCCTCAGCGAGTTCGCCGGTGTACGCCGTGCTGAAAAGGCCCGACGAAAAATTCGTCACCGAGGCGGCCTACGACAATCCGAAATTCGTGGAGGACATCATCCGCGACCTGTCGCTGCTGCTGGACGCCGACGACCGGATCACGTGGTACGAGATCGATTCGGAGAATTACGAGTCGATCCACTCGCACAATGCCTACGCGCAGATCACGCGAAGCAAGGGTTGAGCCTGTATCCATCATGTCCATCAACAGTTGAGCCGGAGGGTGTCGAAGAACCCGGCCGGCTCGCCACGCGCTCGAATCTGAATCGGTACCGGGGTGTGTCCTTGTGTCGGTTTCCCTATGATCCCAAGGCCATGTGCGGAGTGCGATGTCCTTGAAATTGCTGCGACTGATCCGGAATCCGAGCATGCTCCGGTTGGGGCCGGTGGTGGGGGTGCTCGGGATTGGGCTGGTTGTGCTTGCCGGGCAGACCACCCGGCTGACGGTGGTCAAGGGCGATCAACTCCTCGAAGATGCCCAGCGCCGGCTGGTCCGGCTGCGGTGGGCGCCGACGGTTCGTGGCCGGATTCTTGATCGC